>CAYXAS010000027.1:0-988 GCA_964461665.1 uncultured Gaiellales bacterium | reverse complement strand
CGGCGTCGCGGTGCTCGTGTCCGCGATCGACTACCGCCACTACGAGCGGTTCGGGGGCGTCAGCCCGCTCAACGAGCAGAACCAGGCGTTCGCGGCGGCGCTCCGCGTCTCGCTCGCAGAGGCCGGGGTCGATCTGCCTGTCCATCTGGGGAACCGCAACTGGCACCCGTTCCTCACCGACGCGCTCCGCGACATCGCGCATGCCGGTGGCCGGCGTGTGCTCGCGTTCTTCACCTCGGGATTCAGCTGCTACTCCGGGTGCCGTCAGTACCGCGAGGACCTCTGGCACGCGCAGCAGGCCGTCGGCGATGGAGCGCCCGAGGTGGAGAAGACGCGGATGTTCTTCAACCACCCCGGGTTCGTGCACGCGTCTGCCGACCGGCTCGTGGAAGCGCTTGCCGCGATCCCCGAGCCGCGCCGCGCGGGCACAGTGATTCTGTTCAGCGCCCACAGCATCCCGCGCGCGATGGCGGATGCCTCACGGTACGAGGCGCAACTCGCGGAGTCGGCGAGGCTCGTTGCGGCCGCGGCCGGGGCCACAAGACACGAGGTCGTCTACCAGAGCCGCAGCGGCTCCCCGCATGTCCCGTGGCTCGCGCCCGACATCGGCGACAGGATCCGAGAGCTCGCGGGCGAGGGTGTTCGCGATGTCGTCGCCGTCCCGCTTGGGTTCACCTCCGATCATCTCGAGGTGCTGTGGGATCTGGACGAGGAGGCGCGTGTGGTGGCGGCCGAGGTCGGGGTCGGGTTCGTCCGTGCGGGGAGCGTCGGCATCCACCCGCGCTTCGTCGAAGGCGTCCGCGACCTGATCCGTGAGCGAGTCGAGCGAGAATCGGATCGCCCGACGCTCGGAACCCAGCCAGCGTGGCCCGACCGCTGCCCCCCGCGCTGCTGTCTCTCCGGCACCGGGCAGCCGAGCCCCTGGGACGGCACCGCCTAGCTGTACTGACCACAGACGTGTGAGACGCGGCTGATGGGTGGTCGGGCT
>CAYXAS010000026.1:0-28487 GCA_964461665.1 uncultured Gaiellales bacterium | reverse complement strand
GCAGGCCTCACCCCACTACAGCGCGTCAACAACCTCCCTGGGACATACACCTAGGCGCGCGCGGTCGCGGTTCGCTACCCGCCGCCGTAGGCGGAGATCGGGAGCTCGAGCGTCACCTCGTCGCCCGACGGGATCTCGTCCTCGAGCCACTCGAGGAGCGCGTGCGCGCCGGGCGCGGCTGCGAGCAGACGCCGCTCGACCTCGGCCGTCGTTTCGAGCAGGAGAACTTCCTGTTTGAAGGCGCGAGGGAACCGGCCGTGTCCCAGGTACCAGCCGTAGAACTTGCGGAGGAAGCCGTTCGCGCGGCGCTCGCCGAGCTCGCGCACGGTTTCCCGCACGAACAGCACGAGTTCCGCCACGACCTCCTCCCGCGAGGGCTCGCGCGCGATGCCATCGATGATCTCCTCCAGCGCCCACGGGTTGCCCTGCGCACCCCTGCCAACCATGACCGCGGTAGCGCCCGTCGCCGAGAGCACGGCCTGCGCCCCAGCGCGCGAGACGATGTCACCGGATGCGACGACCGGGACGTCCACAAGCGAGACGAGTTCGGCAGTGAGTGTGTGATCGGCCAACCCCGTGTACATCTGCTCCGCGGAGCGCGGGTGCAGCGTCAGCGATGCGGCACCGGACGCCGCGAGCCTTGGCCCGACGACGAGACAGTCGCGGGACCCGTTCCGCACGCCGCGCCGCATCTTGACCGTGACCGGAAGATCGACGGCGGCCGCGATCTGTTCCACGATCCGGCAGGCTCGGTCGGGGTCGTCGAGGATCGTCGCGCCAGCCCCGGTCTTCGTCACCTTGCGCACCGGGCAGCCAAAGTTGAGATCGATCAGATCGGCGCCGACCGCCTCGACCATCCGCGCCGCCTCCGCCATTGGGGCGGGATCGGAGCCGAAGAGTTGGATCGCGATTGGCCGCTCATCCGAGGCGACGCGGAGGTAGCCGAGCGTGCGCTCGTTCCCGTGCTCGATTCCGGCGCAGCTGACCATCTCCGAGCAGACGAGTCCAGCCCCGAATCGACGGCCCTGGCGCCGGAACGCCTGCACGCTGACACCGGCCATCGGCGCGAGGACAACCCTCGTCGGCACTTCGACGGAGCCGATCCACCAGGGGGAGCGTAGGTCGATCACGACCCGGCCATGGTAGACGTGTACGGCTCTACCCCTTGCGGCGGCCGGCGGTGGTCGTTACCATGGGCGCCCGCGTGGCGCAGATGGTGCGCCCCGCGTTTGTTGTTCAAGAGCACTGGGGGGCCTGCTGAAGGACGTCATTCTCACCGCTGAGGGATTCGAAACCCTCAGACAGGAGTTGCATACGCTCCGCACTGACGGGCGCCGCGATATCGCGGAGCGGATCCGTGTTGCGCGCGAGTTCGGTGACATCGCCGAGAACGCCGAGTACGACGACGCGAAGAACCACCAGGCGATGCTGGAGCACAAGATCGCGCAGCTCGAAGAGAGACTCGCGCACGCCAGGGTGATTTCCGCCAGCGACGTGGACACGAGTGTCGTGTCGGTCGGGTCGGTAGTCCGGCTCCGCGACCTTGCGGCGAAGCAGTCGATCGAGTACCACATCGTGGGCTCGGCAGAGGCGAACCCGGGCGAGCGGAAACTGTCGAACGAGTCGCCCGTCGGGCGTGCGATCATCGGTCGCAAGAAGGGCGAGACGGTCGAGGTTGCCACCCCGCGCGGCGATGTGCTGCGGTTCAAGATCATGGAGATCAAAGCGGCCTAGTCAGGAGGGTCCGTGACCGGCCGGCGGCACCGCGCGGGCCGTTGCGAGCGATGTCGGAGACTCCAACCACACCGAAGCGTTTCCCGGACCGCGAGGCGATTGCGGATGTACGCGCGCTTACGGAGCCGCTCGCCGTGGGCACATCCGGGGTGTCGTGCCGGATCGCCGGACGCGCGATGGCACGCCGCGAGATGGGCAAGCTCGTGTTTCTTGACATCGTCGATCGGTCGGGTCGGATCCAGGCGATCTGCGAGACATCGGTCACGGGTGAACTCGAGATTCGGCTCGGCGACATTGTCGGGGTGACCGGCGCAGTCGCCCGTTCGAAGCGGGGCGAGCCGTCGGTGGTCGCAGAACGGGTCGAGGTGCTGGCGGCGAACACGCAGCCGCTACCCGACACGTTCCACGGTCTCACCGATGTGGAGCTCCGCTACCGGAAGCGCCACCTCGACCTGCTGATGAACGAGGAGACCCGCGCGGACGCGATCACGCGCTCGCGGATCGTCGCCTCGATCCGCCGGTATCTCGATGGCGAAGGGTTTCTCGAGGTGGAGACGCCCGTGCTACAGCCTCGGTACGGCGGTGCGTTCGCGCGGCCGTTCGTCACGCACCACAACGAGCTCGAGGCCGATTTCTATCTCCGGATCGCGACCGAGCTGTACCTCAAGCGCCTCATCGTTGGCGGGCTCGAGCGGGTGTACGAGATCGGCAAGGACTTCCGCAACGAGGGCGTCTCGTTCAAACACAACCCCGAGTTCACGATGCTCGAGTGGTACGAGGCGTACGCGGACTATCGCGACGCGATGAGCCGGATCGAGGAGCTGCTCGAGCGGGTCGCGCTCGAGACGCTCGGGACCACCGCAATCGTGTTCAGGGGGCACGAGGTGGACGTCCGACGGCCGTGGCAGCGGGTCGGGTTTGTCGAGTCGCTCGAGCAGCACGGGCTCTGGACACGCGACGCGGGCGAGCTGCGGGCACGCCTCGACGCGCGCGGGGTGGACACCGGCGCCGATCGGGACTTCGCGCAGCTCATCGACCACGCGTTCTCGCACTTCGTCGAGCCGAGCCTGATCGCGCCGACCATGGTGTACGGCCACCCGGTCGAGATCTCGCCGTTCGCCCGTACGACCGACGACGACCCGTCGCTGACAGAGCGGTTCGAGTTCTTCGTGGCCGGGATGGAACTGGGCAACGCCTACTCCGAGATCAACGACGCAGCGACCCAGCAGCGCCGGTTCGACGAGCAGTCGGAGCACGTTGAGGGCGTTCCCGGCGACCCCGACTACGTCGAGGCGCTCACGTACGGGATGCCGCCGACCGCAGGGCTCGGACTCGGAATCGATCGGCTCGTGATGCTGTTCACCGGTCGCGAGTCGATCCGGGATGTCGTGCTCTTCCCGGCGCTCCGTCCGCAGGCCGGGTAACTCCCGGCGGGAGCGTCAGGCGGGCGTGAGCGCGCGCTCGTGCGCCAGCACGTCGGTGAGGATGTCGTCGAGCGTACGACTGGGCGACCAGCCCGTCGCCGCGTGGATCTTGTCGATTGACGGGATCCGGTGGAGCATGTCCTCGATCCCGTGCCCGTACACCCGGTCGTACGGGATGTGCTCGATCGCAGAGCCGGAGCCGGTCAGCTCGAGGACGCGGTCGGCGAGCTCTCTTATCCCGATGCGGTTCGCGGACCCGACGTTGTAGATCTCGCCGGAGCCGCCACCGTCCATCAGCGCGACGAGCGCACGGATCGTGTCGGCGACGTGGCAGAAACAGCGGGTCTGCTGTCCGTCACCGTGGATTTCGAGCGTCGCGTTGGCGAGTGCGGAGCGGACGAAGCGTGGCACGACCATCCCGTACTCGCCGCTCTGGCGCGGGCCGACGGTGTTGAACAGCCGCGCGATCACGACGTCGAGACCGCTCTCCTGGTGGTGAGCGAGCGCAAGAAACTCGTCCATCGCCTTCGAGTCGGCGTACGCCCACCGCCGCTGGGTTGTCGGGCCGTAGATCCGGCGGTCGTCCTCGGCGAGCGGGCGCTCCTCGCGGTGGTCGCCGTACACCTCGGAGGTCGAGGCGACAAGCACGCGCTTCCCGAAGCGGTGTGCGTGCTCGAGCGCGATCTCGGTGCCCCGGAGGTTGGTGACGAGCGTGCGCACCGGCTGCTCGACGATCAGCCGGACACCTACCGCGGCCGCGAGGTGGTAGACGGTGTCGCACTTGTAGACGAGCTCGTTGACCACGGTGGGGGAGAGAACGGTGTCCACCACGAGGTGGAACCCGGGGTGGTCGCGGAGATGATCGACGTTCGCGAGCGACCCGGTCGAGAGGTCGTCGAGCGCCCAGATCTCGTGCCCTTCGGCAAGCAGCAGATCGGCGAGGTGCGAGCCGATGAAGCCCGCGCCACCGGTGATCAGGACCTTCACGATGCTGGAGGGTACAGCCCGCCCAGGAAGACCCGGTCGCCGCCTCTCAGGGCTGCCGTCCGGGTGTCCGGTACGATCGCTTCGTGGGATCGGCTCGGGGCAGCAGTGGCCCGGCTCCGGTCACACCGAGAGGAGCGTAGGGAAGAGCATGTTCGAACGGTTCACCGAGCGGGCCCGACAGGTCGTCGTTCTCGCGCAGGACGAGGCGCGTGCCCTCAAGCACAACTACATCGGGACGGAGCACATCCTGCTCGGCCTGCTCCGCGAGGAGGAGGGTCTTGCCGCGCGGGTGCTCGAGGGGCTCGAGATCACGGTCGAGGAGGTGCGCGCGCAGGTGGCGCGGATCGTCGGTCAGGGCGACGAGGTCACCAGCGGGCAGATCCCGTTCACGCCGCGCGCGAAGAAGGTCCTGGAGCTCGCGCTGCGCGAGGCACTCTCCCTCGGTCACAACTACATCGGGACGGAGCACATCCTGCTCGGGCTCGTGCGCGAGAAAGAGGGTGTTGCTGCTCGGATCCTGCTCGACTTCGACGCGGACGCCGAGAAGATCCGGAACGAGATCATCCGTATGCTCTCGGGCCCGGGCCGCCGCCAGACAGGGCAGGGAGCGCCGCCCCCCGGTGAGAAGGCGAAGTCCTCGAAGCTTCTCGACCAGTTCGGGCGCAACCTCACGAAGGCCGCGACCGAGGGCAAGCTCGACCCGGTCGTGGGCCGTGAAACCGAGATCGAGCGCGTCATGCAGATCCTGTCGCGCCGCCAGAAGAACAACCCGGTCCTGATCGGCGAGCCCGGTGTTGGCAAGACCGCAGTCGTCGAGGGGCTTGCCTCGCGGATCGCCGCGAACCAGGTGCCCGACCTCCTCAAGAACAAGCAGATCTACACCCTTGATCTCGCCGCGCTCGTCGCGGGTTCGAAGTACCGGGGTGAGTTCGAGGAGCGGCTGAAGAAGGTGATGAAGGAGATCATTCAGCGCGGCGACATCATTCTTTTCATCGACGAGCTTCACAATCTCGTCGGTGCGGGCGCCGCCGAGGGCGCGATCGACGCGGCCTCGATCCTGAAGCCGGCGCTCGCGCGCGGGGAGCTCCAGACGATCGGCGCGACGACGCTCGACGAGTACCGCAAGTACCTGGAGCGGGACGCGGCGCTCGAGCGGCGATTCCAGCAGGTGCGGGTGGAGGAGCCGTCGATCGACGAGACGGTTCGGATCCTCGAGAAGCTGCGCGAGCGCTACGAGTCACACCACCGCGTGTCGTTCACGGACGAGGCTCTGCGAGCCTCTGCGGTGCTCGCCGACCGGTACATCCAGGACCGCCACCTGCCTGACAAGGCGATCGATCTGATCGACGAGGCAGGCTCGCGCGCCCGGATCCGGACGACGTCGGTGCCGCCGCGCCACCGCGAGCTCGAGGAGGAGATCGAGCGCGTCCGGACCGAGAAGGAAGCGTCGATCGACAAACAGGAGTTCGAGAAGGCAGCGTCTCTGCGCGACAAGGAGCGCAAGCTCTCGCAGAAGAAGAAGGAGCTCGAGGAGAACTGGCGCACCGAGGCGGACGACGAACACCCGGTGATCGGCGAGGATGAGATCGCGGACATCGTCTCGATGTGGACGGGGATCCCGGTCTTCAAGTTGACCGAGGCCGAGTCGAAGAAGCTGATGCGCATGGAGGAAGAGCTCCACAAGCGCGTGATCGGCCAGGAGGCGGCGATCGTCGCGGTCTCGAAGGCGATCCGCCGCGCCCGCGCCGGGATCAAGGATCCGAAGCGGCCGACCGGCTCGTTCATCTTCCTCGGCCCCTCAGGCGTCGGGAAGACAGAACTTGCGCGCACGCTTGCCGCTTTCCTGTTCGGTGACGCCGAGGCGATGATTCAGGTGGATATGTCGGAGTACATGGAGAAGCACTCCGTGTCCCGGCTGGTCGGCTCGCCTCCCGGGTACGTCGGCTACGACGAGGGCGGCCAGTTGACCGAGGCCGTGCGGCGCAAGCCGTACTCGGTGCTGCTCCTCGACGAGATCGAGAAGGCGCACCCAGACGTGTTCAACATCCTGCTCCAGATCCTCGAGGACGGGAAGCTCACCGATGCGCAGGGGCGCAAGGTGGACTTCCGCAACACGATCGTGATCATGACCTCGAACATCGGTGCGGGACAGATCTCCAAGAACATGTCGCTCGGGTTCTCGGTCGGGCAGGAGTCGGGTCTCACCTACGACGAGATGAAGGGCCGTGTCGTCAGCGAGCTGAAGAAGGTGTTCCGGCCGGAGCTTCTCAACCGGATCGACGAGATCATCGTCTTCCACAAGCTCGAGAAGCACGAGATCCTCCAGATCGTGGATCTCCTGATGCGGCGGCTCGAGGAGCAGATGAAGATCCACGGCGCGAAGATCGACCTCACGCAGGCGGCGAAGGAGCTGCTCGTCGAGGAGGGCTACGACCCGGCGATGGGAGCGCGGCCGCTGCGCCGTGCGATCCAGCGGCTCGTCGAGGATCCGCTCGCCGACTTCGCGCTCGGGCGCGAGCTTGCCGAAGGCGTCACGATCCGCATCGACCGGCGTGAGAATCCCGGCCCGGACGAGACAAAGGTGATGCTGAGCCTCGTGGCGCCGAAGCGGTCACGCGCGAAGGTCGCGGTCGCCGCAGGCGAGTCGGAGTCTCCCGACGCGCCATCCGCCGAACACGCGGGCTGACGCCTCGGGCGCCGTGCCCCTCGCGGTTCGGCACGCCCATCCCTCCGACTACGGTCGTGTGATTGGCCGTCTCGACGCGTGGTGGGGTGGCCGCTCGATGCAGCTGATGCTGCCCCGGCTGTTTTTCGTCCACTTCGAGGGGACGAGTTTCGTGGTGGACGCGGAGGACGGGCAGCTCGCAGGGTTCCTGATCGGGTTCCTCTCTCAGACGGCCGACAACGAGGCGTACATCCATTTCGTCGGCGTCGATCCCGAGCGGCGCGGTGAGGGGATCGGCACGTCGTTGTACGAACGCTTCTTCGACGAGGCGAGAGCCCACGGCAGGTCGGTCGCACGCTGCGTGACGTCCCCGCAGAACGAGGCATCGATCGCGTTCCATCGTCAGCTCGGATTCGAGGTCGATCGGGTGGTCGCCGGCTACGACGGCCCGGGCGAAGACCGTCTCCTGCTCGTCCGTTCTCTCGCGTAGCGGATCGGGGTCGTCCGGATGCCCGGCGGCCGATCGCGTCTCGGGTACCGTGGGCACCCGAGCGTGGGGGGCCTTTTTCTTTCACAGCGTGGACGGTCGCGGCGCCGCCGCCCGTTCGTGGTTGTCGCGGTCGCCGCACTCTGCGGGCTGCTGCTCGTGGCCGGGGTCGGGGTGGTATGGCTCGTTGAGCGCGACCGGATTCCTGCGCGAACGACGGTCGGCGGGGTTGCAGTCGGCGGTCTGTCCCGTCCCGAGGCCCGACGGGCGATCGCGCGCGAGCTGGTGCGTGCCCGCGCGCGGCCGATCGTGCTCGTGGGTCCCGACGGCACGGCGTCCACGACCGGGCGCGAGCTCGGTGCGGCCGTCTCGGTCTCCTCGGCGCTCGATGCGGCGGTGGCTGTGGGCCCGGTCACGCGGCTCGTGCGGCTCGTCGGACTCGGCGCGACCCGGTCGATCCCGCTCCCGTTCGCTCTCGATGCTGCGCGAGTCGAGGAGCTGGCCGAGCGTCTTGACGAGCGGTTTGGCGACCCCGCAGTCGATGCCGGGGTCGTGATCCGTGGGGTCAGGGTCTCGGTCACGCTCTCATCTGCCGGAATCGGAGTCGATCGGATTGCGCTCACCCAGCGGCTGACGACTCTCCCGCAACGCGTGCGCCTCCAACTCGGTCCCGCGGAGCCTCGTGTCCCGACCGCGGCGGCGAACGTGGCGGCAGCGCGTGTCGGGCTGCTGCTCGCGCAGCCGCGCGTGATCCGGCACGAGGGCGTCGACGCGACGCTCTGGCCGACCCGCCTCGCGTCGCTTCTGACGCTCGAACCCGAGGAGGGCGCACTCCGGGTCGCGCTCGACCCTGAGGGGCTCGTCGCGGCGCTGCGACCGAAGCTCGGGCAGTTCGAGACGCTGCCGGTGGACGCCTCGTTCGAGCGGGACGGCGACGGGTGGCGTCTCGTGCCCGAGCGCCCAGGAGTGGTGCTCGACGGAATGCGGATCGGCGCGGCGCTCGTCAGGGACACCGAGTCGAGCGTGTTCGTCGCGCGGTTCGCCGACGCGAAGCCGACGCTCACCGTGGCCCTCGCGAAGAAGCTCGGAATCAGGGAGCTGGTCGCCGAGTTCACCACGGAGCACAAGTGCTGCGCGCCTCGTGTGACGAACATCCACCATGGCGCGGAAATCGTCGACGGGACAGTGATCCGGTCCGGTGAAGAGTTCTCGCTGAACGAGGTGCTTGGCGAGCGGACGGCCGCACGGGGGTTCGTGATGGCACCGCAGATTCGGGGCGGCCGACTCGAGGATGCGATCGGGGGCGGCGTCAGTCAGATCGCGACCACCGTGTTCAATGCAGCGTTCTTCGCCGGTGTCGAGCTCGTCCAGCACCAGCCGCACCAGTTCTACATCTCGCGGTATCCGATGGGTCGCGAGGCGACGGTTTCGTGGGGCGCGCCAGAGCTCATCTGGCGCAACGACTGGCCTGCCGCGATCCTCGTCGATGTCGCGACCACGGACACCTCCATCACGGTGCGTTTCTTCTCGTCGCTGCTGGGGCGGGAGGTTCGGACGACGATGGGGACCCCCACCGGGTACGTCCAGCCGCGCCGCATCGTCGTTCGAAACAAGGAGTTGAAGCCGGGTGAGCGCGTGGTGATCCAGGAGCCTGGCCCGCCGGGCTTCTCGATCTCGTACACGCGCACGGTGCTCCGAGCCGGCAAGGTGACCCGCGACGAGCGCTGGCACTGGCGCTATGACGCCGAGAACGGGATCGTCGAACTAGGCCCCAGGAAGAAGGGGGCAGGCGTGAATGCGACTCCGGCGGTTGCGGCGGGCGACGCGATGTCCGACGTGGCGGCCAAGGGATCGAACGGACAGTCGGAGCAGAAAGTCGGGTAGAGTGGTGTTGTCAGAGTAGGATACGCGTCGTCCGACGCGACCCGTACCATCGTTCTCATGGCCAAGGTTGTCGTCCAGTTCACGTGCAACGAGTGCGGAACGACGACCGGCCGCTGGCTCGGCCGTTGCCCCGGCTGCGGGTCATTCGGGACGCTGCTGGAGGAGTTGCAGGGCAGAGAGACGTCCGTCCCAGCACGCGGGGTGAGGGCCGCGGAGCCACAGCGGCTCGAGGACGTCGAGATCGAGGACGCAGCCCGGATTCCGACCGGGGTGCCCGAGTTCGACCGTGTTCTGGGGGGAGGCCTGGTACCCGCCTCGCTCGTCCTGCTCGGTGGCGAGCCCGGGGTGGGGAAGTCCACGCTCCTGCTCGCCGCGCTCGCGTCCGTCGCGCGCAGCGGTCGGTCGGCACTTCTCATCACCGGTGAGGAGTCGGTCGCGCAGGTGAAGCTTCGCGCCGAGCGGCTCGGCGGGGCCGGCGAGGTGGAGATCCTCGCCGAGACCGAGCTCGAGGTCGTCTGCGCCACGCTCGCGCAGCGCCGACCGGATCTCTGCGTGATCGACTCGGTGCAGACACTTCACGCCTCCGAGTTGGGGTCTGCGCCGGGCTCTGTCGCCCAGGTGCGAGAAGCGGCCGGGAGGTTGCTGCGCGTAGCGAAGGAGAACGGCGTCGCAACCGTCCTCGTGGGTCACGTGACGAAGGACGGGTCGGTCGCCGGTCCGCGGGTCCTCGAGCATCTCGTGGACTGCGTGCTCCAGTTCGAGGGCAACCTATACCACGCGCACCGGGTGCTCCGCGCGGTGAAGAACCGGTTCGGCTCGACGAACGAGCTGGGCGTCTTCGAGATGACCCCCGCAGGACTCGCGGGAGTACCCGACCCGTCGGAGCTCTTCGGGCGGACGCATGCGGGTGAGGTGGGAGCCGCAGTCACCTGCGCGCTCGAGGGGACCCGGCCGATCCTGCTGGAGGTGCAATCGCTCGTCTCCCGCTCCGATCTTGCGATGCCGCGCCGGGTCGGAACCGGCGTCGATCCGAAACGGCTCGCGATGGTCGTCGCGGTCCTCTCGCGGCACGCGGGGGTGGCGCTCGGTCAGGCGGACGTGTTCGTGAACGTTGCCGGCGGGGTTCGCATCGACGAGCCGGGCGCGGATCTTGCGGTGGCGCTCGCGATCGCCTCGGCGGCGCGCGGCGTGCCTGTCCGAGAGGGCGTCGCGGCGTTCGGCGAGATCGGGCTCACGGGGAGGCTCCGAGCGGTGTCGCAGGTGGACAGGCGACTCGAGGAGTGTGCGAAGCTCGGTGTCACCATCGTGATCGCGCCCGAGGGGACAGCCGGAAAGGGGGGTTCTCCGCACGTGATCGGGGCCGAGACGCTGAGGCGCGCGCTTGCGGCGGCGCTCGAACCGCGTCGCGCCCGGGGGACGGAGGACGTGGGGGCAGTCGAGGAGGAGGTCGAGACGGACTAGCGCGCAGCCCTCTACACCCATGCGCGGGACGGGTTCCCACTAGACATGGCTCGCCGTTTCGCTACTCTGTCTCCGTTACGCTGGCTGGTTGCTCCCGCTGGCGTTCTGTATTCAGCGATCGGATTCGGACGACGGGAGGGTCAGCGCGTGTTCGAGGTCGGTGAGAGCATCGTTCATCCGCATCACGGAGCGGGGACCGTGGTGAGTCGGGAGATGAAGACGGTTCTGGGCGAGGAGAGCGAGTACGTGACGATCCGCATCCTCCACAACGAGCTGACGGTGAACGTCCCGATCGCCAGCGCCGACCGAGTCGGGTTGCGCGCGGTGATCGACAGCCGGATGGTCGAGATCGTCCACACGGTGCTGCTTGGCAACTCGACCGAGATGCCGAAGAACTGGAACCGACGGTTCAAGCACAACCGAGACAAGCTCAAGACGGGCGACATCCGTGAGATTGCCGAGGTGGTACGCAACCTCGCGCTCCGCGATCACGACAAGGGTCTCTCGACGGGCGAGAAGCAGATGTACACGAAGGCGAAGAAGATCCTCGTCTCCGAGCTCATGTACGCGAAGGCGCTGTCCGAGGACGACGCGCAGGTGTGGCTCGAAGGGGTGCTCGCCAGTCCTGCGAAGCCGGTGCGCGCCTCGAAGGCGAAGGCTGCGGCCGCAGCCTCGGCGGCCTGACGACGCCACTGCGATGACCTCTTCCGGGACGTGGTGTGTCCTGGTCGCGGCCGGGGAGGGGGCGCGTCTCGGGGGCGATCGCCCGAAGGCGTTCGCGCCGCTCGCGGGCCGCGCGCTGCTCGCCGAGAGCCTTGAGCGGCTCGACGGATCCGACTGGGTGGACGCGATCGTGGTCGTCGTCCCCGAGGGGTGGGAGGAGCCCGCGATCCTGCTCTCGGAGGAGCTCGTCGCGTCGAAGGTGTCCGCGGTCGTGGTCGGTGGAGCGACGCGGGCGGACTCGGTCGCGGCGGGGGTGGCCGAGGTTCCACTCGACGCGCTCGTGATCCTCGTGCACGACGCCGCACGGCCGCTCGTGGACGAGGCGACACTTGAACGCCTTCTCTCGGCGCTGGCGACCGGCGCGGACGGCGTGATCCCTGTGATCTCGGTCACCGACACGGTGAAGCGTGTCGCGGGTGACAGGGTGGTCGAGACCGTCGACCGTGACGGGCTCGTGGTCGCACAGACACCGCAGGCGTTCGTCGCCGACAGACTCCGAAGCGCGCTCGCGGGCGAGCACGGCGGCGCGACCGACTGCGCGTCCCTCGTCGAGCAGCGCGGTGGCCGCGTCGCGGTTGTCCCGGGCTCGAGCCGACTGCTGAAGGTGACGACGCGGGACGATCTGGGGCTGGTCGAGTTGATGCTTCAGGCAGAGCGGCGCCCGTGACGGATCTACGGGTCGGGCTCGGCGTGGACGCCCACGCATTCGGTGCCGGGGTGCCGCTCGTGCTGGGCGGCGTCCTCATCGACCATCCCCGCGGGCTCGTGGGGCATTCTGACGGCGATGTCGTCGCACACGCACTGACCGACGCGCTGCTCGGAGCCGCAGGGCTCGCGGACATCGGGGCGCTCTTCCCGTCCGACGATGAGCGATGGCGCGACGCCGACTCCCTCGTGCTGCTCGCCGGCGCATACGCAGAGGTGCTGGCAGCGGGTCACGAGCTTGTGAACGCCGATTGCGTCGTGATCGGGCAGGAGCCGCGGATCGCACCGCACCGTGAGGCGATGCGTGACCGGCTCGCGGGGGCGCTCGGTGTCGATCGCTCACGCGTGAATGTCCGCGCGACGACGACCGACGGGCTCGGGTTCACCGGTCGCGGCGAGGGGCTTGCCGCCCAGGCGGTCGCGCTCCTCCGCGTCGTCTGAGCGGTCGCGCCGCCCCCGGGGAGGAACGGCCAGCGTCAGCCGCGCTGTAGAGCCCCACGTCGGCGGTTGTCGGACACCCTCGCTGGCCCGTCCACTTGGCGGGCACTGCGTGGCGCTGGCGATCCGCGACTCGGGTCGCGTCTGCTGGCGGTCAGCCTCCTGCGCGCTTGACGCGGTGGCCGTCCGCTTCGAGGCGGGCCACGATCCGGTCGGCGTGGTCGCCCTGGATCTCGATCGCGCCGTCCCGCACCGTCCCGCCCGACCCACAGTGACGGCGCAGGTCACGCGCGGCCGCCGCAGGGTCGCCGCCCAACCCCCGAACGACGGTGACCACCTTCCCGCCCCGGCCGGACTTCTCGCGCGAGACCCGCACGACCCCGTCGGCTGACGGCGGTGCCTCGGCTCGCGCAGGCGGCTCGCCGCTGCGCGCCGTCCGCCGCAGGGCGCCGTCCCCGGTCGAGTAGACGAGGCGATCGCTCACGCGCACGATCGTAACCGCGCCTGGCTCGGGTGCCCGGTCGCGCAACGTGGCACGGCTCTGGACGAGCGCCTGATCTGCCTCCCACGCGTACTGGCGCGTCGCCCCCGTGACGGATCAGGCGGGGAGGCTGGCTAGCCCGTCTCGGACGGCGACGAGGCCGTCGCGCTCGAGCGATCTGAGCGCCGCAGGATCGATCGACGCGACCGGCTGCTCGCCGTTGGCGATGGCTCGGAGGGCGACCGCCCGCTGCTGGCGGAACGAGCCCTCGAAGCGCGACTGCTTGCGGATCGGCTCATCACGCGCACCGACGGACGGGCAACTGTTGGCGAGCGGGCACCGGTCGCAGCGTGGGATCCGGGCGATGCAGATCGTGGCGCCGAGATCCATCAGCGCCTGTGCGCTCGCGGAGGAGAAGGCGTGGCGGGTGCGCCGCTCGACCCGCTCGATGTTGACGTCCCGCGGGAGCACGTCGTCACCGAAGGCGAAGCACCTGATCGCCGCAGCTGTGTATCGGCCGATCCCCGGAAGGGTGGTGAAATCGTCGGGCCATCCGCCGGCCGCGATCTGTGAGGCGGCGCGGTGGAGCGCAAGCGCCCGTCGGTTGTAGCCGAGCCCCTGCCACGCGCGGATCACGTCCGCCGCTGACGCGCCCGCGAGCGTCGCGACGTCGGGCCATCGTTCGAGCCAGCGAACGTAGTGGGGGATGACCCGCTCCACCTGCGTCTGCTGGAGCATGACCTCGCTGACGAGGATCGCGTAGGGGTCGCGCGTCGTCCGCCACGGCAGCTCGCGTCCGTGTGTGCGGTACCAGGCGAGCAGAGCGCGATCCATCGTCGCGATCGTAGGGCGGACCGCGGAGCACGCGATCTACGGAAGGTCGCTGCGGCGTGAGAAAAGTAAGATTGATAACGAGAGTGTCGTCAGGAACAATGCGTTGTAGGCCTGAAAAAAGGGGAAAGACATCAGACTTGACTTACGTAAGGAAAGTTGCTAACGTCTGTCCGGTCGGCAGGCAGCATGGGTGGTGCTGCGGTAGCGGGGCCCGCCGCTTTCTGACGGGCGTCTCGTTCTTCTTGGGGGGCTGAGGGAAGCGATCGCGATCCGCGTCCTCAGCCAAGGCTGTGCTGTGCGGACTGAGAACCAGAGGGCCCGTAAGAACCGGAGGAGGTGAGGCTGACTTTGGGACAGGACGATGATCATGGTGGCCGCGAGGACGAACAGGATGTCCGCGCGGACGACGAAGATGGCGCAGAGCACTTCGATGAGCACAACGATGACCCGACCACAGACGACCCAGACGACGGACGCGACCTCGATGCTGACGATGGCGCTCCAGCGGCACCTGGTGCGGATGACGTGTCGGCCGCCAGCGACCGTGACGACCTCCGTCTCATCCGGCTGCACCGCTATGAGGATCTCCTCGCGGTGCACGCTGGCACGGTCGAGATCCGCAGCCTGAGGCGGCTGATGCGCATGCTCAGCACCGCGAGACATGGCTACCTGTACGAAACCGCCGCGCTCGAGGTCAAAGGGCGCGTGCTATATCGGCTTCTGAAGGATCTTGAACGTGGCCGCCACGACCATGGCCGCAACGTCTTCTCCCACGGGCGCAACAAGATGATCGTCTGGGAGTGCAACCGCTACCTCCGCGGGATGGGCGGCGGCAGGACATCTGCGATCCCCGGCGACCCAGGGGTGCCGTCAGGCTCCGGCGGCACCAACGATCCGGTAGCTCGCACCGATCGCCCGGTGCGACCCACCGAGGTCTCGCTGGAGAAGTTGGGGGAGATGGGGTACGAGCCGTCGGTCACGGACCCCGGGTCGGACGACGACGTGGTCGGTGACCTGCTTGAGAGGCTCCCACCCCGTGACGCTCAGGTGGCGCGGCTCCGCTGGCGCGATGACTATCGCCCAGCCGAGATCGCTGAGATGCTGGGGATAGAACGCAACGCCGTCGACCAGGCGCTCTTCCGGGCGCGAGCACTCATCAAGCGCTGGCTCTCGGAGTAGCCAGGGCGATGAGATTCGAGAGCGTCGAGATGCTGCTCGAGACCCTCTCTGCGCGTCACGCGCAGGGAGAGGATCTCGGGCTAGCGGGCCTGATCCGCCGTGCTGGCCGGGACGGTGGCCGCTTCGCCGAGGAAGCAGAACGACTGCTGGACACACTGCCGCGTCGGACGCCCTCCGATGCTGATCGCGAACGCGTGCGGGCGCTGATTGCACGGGCGCGCGACGCCGACATGCTCCCTGCCCGTGCGCGGGCAGCAGCCGACCTCGCGCGGCGGATCGAGGCGCTCCCTCCACGCCAGCGCGACGTTGCCCGGCTGAGTTGGATCGATGGTCTCTCTCCGCGGGCTATTGCGGAGCGGCTCGGGGTGGGACCGAACGCGGTCAACCAGGCGCTGTTCAGGGCGCGGAAGTCCATCGTCGCTCCGCTCGCCCCACAGCTCCACCGCAGGGTTCTCGGGGCGACGCGACCAGGTCCCACCTCGTCGCGGGATCTGTCGGCGGTGGAGCCCACGACGTCGCCGCTCCTCGGACGACGCGTCGAGCGCAGGCTCTCCGTCGATGAGGTGGTCGGACGGATCACCGATGCGCTCGAGATCTTCGACAACGCCGGGCGCGAGCGCGTCCGGCGCTACTACCAGCGGCTTGAGGCCGGACTCCTCGACCACAGCCGTGTCGACACTCGTATTCTGAGCCTCCTCGAGCAGACCCTGGGCTTGGGTTCGCAGCCGTTGGGTGCGACTGGGGGCCGGGCGGCGCTCGGAGGACAACTCGCGTTCTACCGGAGTCGACGACCTGGGGGGTCGGACGGCTTGGTGCACACCGCCCCCGATCTCGTCGGTGCTGACCCAGAGGCCGGTCACCGTGACGAGATCGATCACCTCTTCCTCGGCAAGGACTACTCCGTTCCGCAGGCCCACGCGCTGCGGGCGCGATACCTTGCGATCTTCGGTGGACCTGAGTTCCCGGTCCCCGTCCGTCGGATCGCCGAGGATCTACTCGGGCTGCGGATCGTTGAGCGTTCCGGGCTTGATGTCTCGGGCATGGTGCTCCCGGCCGAACGCTGCATCGTGCTCAACGCGGATGAACGCACCGAGGGGTCCGAGCACGCCCGAAGCGCAAGGCACACGTGGACGGTCGCCCACGAGCTCGGGCATTGGGTCAAGCACGTCGAGGTCGCCGCGCGGCCGGAGCCGTTCCTCTGTCGGCAGGCAGAGACGCCGACCGGCCGCAAGGCGCCGATGGAGCGGGAGGCTGACCTGTTCGCGGCCGAACTGCTGCTCCCCGAGGACGCTGTTCGCGAGCGCTGGCAGGAGATCGTCGACGGGGCGGCTGACCGTGGGACCGACGCTCTGATCGGCCTCTGTGCCGAGCGGTTCGGCGTGAGTGCCGTCGCGATGCACTACCGGCTCTTCAACTTTCGGCTGGTGCCAGAGATGCCACCGCCGTACGTGCCACCGGGGCAAGCGGCGTCCGAGCCCCGGTAGCACTGCCGTGTGTCGCACGGGTCGCGCTACATCGGCGCGGCGAATAGGATTCGCAGCATGCCGTTCGGGCTCGGAGTGTGGGAGATCATCGTGCTGATCGGCGTGCTTCTGCTCGTCGTCGGCCCGGCGAAGGCTCCAGGGGTGGCGCGAATGTTCGGGCGCGGCGTGCGAGAGGTCCGCGAGACGGTCGAGGCGCCGAAGCGCGAGATCACGGCCGCGCTCGCGGATCCCTTCGAGCCTCCAGTTGGTCGTCCCGTTCAACGGTCGGTCACCCCTCCGGTAGTGGTTCCGACCGTCGTCGCGGGGGCATCTGGCTCGACGGGGTGCGACGCTGACGGGAGCGCTGCCGACGGTGGCGGCGCCTGCAGCGTGTGAACGTCCGCAAGGTCGTCGTTCAGGTCGAGGAGACGCTTGCAGAGTCCGGGGAGCCGGTCGCGGGGCGTCGTGCGAAGGTCGTTGCGGCCGCGGTGATCGAGAACCCACTCGCAGGGCGCGGCCCGCGTGCGACACTCGAGGAGCTTGAGACGCTCGGGGCGGAGGTCGCTGCGCTCCTCGTCGATCGCGCGCTCGAGGCACTCGGGCCCGAGAGCGACGTGACCGCGTACGGGAAGGGAGCGATCGTCGGTACTGACGGCGAACTCGAGCATGCAGCGGCGCTGCTCCACCCCCGCTTCGGCGGACCTGTCCGTTCCGCGGTCGGCGGTGGGCCGGGGATCATCCCCTCGACCAAGAAGGTCGCGGGCGCGGGCGCGTCGATCACGATGCCGCTCACCGGCCGCGACGACGTCTGGAGTTTCGACGACATGGACGCCGCCGAGATCGCGATCGGTGACGCGCCGCGTGCCGACGAGATCGTCGTCGCGCTCGTGCTCGCGACCGGTGGCCGCCCGCACGCGCGCACCCGGAAGCCTGGCTGATGTTCAAGGCGATCATCCTGCTCGCCCGCAAGGAAGGCACGACCCGTGAGGCGTTCCTCGATCACTGGGACACCAAGCACATTCCGCTCGCGCTCGGCCTTCCAGGCCTCCGGCGCCTCGTCTTCAATGCCGTCACCGATCCCGATGCACCGTACGACGGTGTCACTGAGTTGTGGTTCGACACGCAGGAGGCGCTCGCCGCGGCCTACGCGAGTGAGATCGGGCAGGCGGTCGCTGCCGATGCGCTCGCCCATGTCAGCGCCCGCGTCCGCCTCCCGGTGGACGAGCAGCTGCTGCTCGGCTGACGCGCCGCGCTAGCCGTACAGCTCGGGCGTGACATCGCCCGGGGCCATCTCGAGGTGCAGCCGGTCGCCCGTGTACGGGTGGGCGAGCGCGACCGCCTCGTCCACCTCGACCCCGATCCCCGGCTCCGTAGACGGGATCACATACCCGTCCTCCCAGCGCACGGGCGTCTTCAGGATCCGCGCATGGAAGCCGCCCCACTCGCGGATTCCCTCAAGAATCAGGAAGTTCGGGATGCACGTCGCGAGCTGGATGTTCGCCGCACCGACCACCGGGCCGCAGTAGAGGTGAGGGGCCAGTTGCGCGTAGCGGGCCTCGGCGAGCGCGGCGATCTTGCGACCCTGCAGAATGCCGCCGGCCCGGCCGAGGTTCGGCTGCAGGATCGATGCGGCGCCCGTGTCGAGGACGCGCGCGAACTCGTGCAAGGTGACGAGTCGCTCGCCGGTCGCGATAGGCATCGAGGTGGCTCGGGCGACCTTCGCCATCTCCTCGGGGGACTCCGGGGGAGTGGGTTCCTCGAACCAGAGCGGGTCGTACCGTTCGATCCGCCGAGCGAGTCGGATCGCGCCCGCGGGTGTGAACTGCCCGTGGGTCCCGAACAGGATGTCCACCTTCGTCCCGACCGCCTCACGCACGGCGGCGACATAGCGCTCGCAACGGTCGAGCGCCTCGCCCGAGGGCTGGCGCGGGTCGTTCGTCGCGTACTTCCCGGCCGGGTCGAACTTGAGCGCCGTGTGGCCGAGCGCCGCATACTCCGCAGCGCGGGACGCCGCGAGGTCGGGGTCGTGGTAGACGTCGGTCGCGTCCCCCGGCTCGCTGTAGACGTACGTGTAGCCGCGCACCCGCTCGCGTGAGGGGCCGCCCAGCAGGTCGTACACCGGCCTGCCTGCCTCCTTGCCGACGATGTCCCACAGCGCGATCTCGATCCCGCTCAGCACCGAGACGAGAGTCAGATCGGGCCGCTGCGTGTAGCCGCGGCCGTACCCCTCGCGCCAGATCTCCTCGATCCGGTGCGGGTCGCGACCGAGGACGTGGTGTTCGCAGACGTCCTCCACCAGCCGTGCCGTCAGGTGCGCGTCAAAGGTCGCCGAATACACCTCGCCCCACCCGACGACCCCGCCGTCGGTGATGAGCTTCACGAACAGGAAGTAGCGGCCGCCCACGCCAGGTTCGGGGTTCCCCACCACGAAGGTCTTCGCATCGACGATGCGCATCAGAAAACCACCACGTTCCGGAGTGCCTCGCCGCGGACGACTGCGCTCATCCCCTCGTTGATCTGTTCGAGTGAGTAGGTGCTCGTGACGAGTTCGTCGAGACGGAGGCGCCCGGCCTTCGCGAGCGCCAGCAGGCGTGGGATGTCCGACTGGACGCGGGTCATCCCCATCTTCGTGCCGACGATCCGCTGCGAACCGTCCGCGAGTGCGACCGGGTCGAACGTCACCGTCGCGCCCGACGCCGCCATCCCGACCACGATCGTCTCTCCGCCGCGAGCCATGAGTGCGATCCCTTGTTCGATTGCGCTGGGTGCGCCGACCGCGACGAACACGTGATCTGCCATCCGTCCATCGGTCGCCTCGGCAACCGCGGCCGCGACATCGGTGGCGGCGTCGACCACATGCGTTGCGCCGAACCGGAGCGCCGCCTCGAGCTTTCCGGGGACGGTGTCCACCGCGATCACCGGGCACGCCCCCACGAGCGTGGCACCCTGGACGCAGTTGAGACCGACGCCACCGGCGCCGATCACGACGACGCTCTCGCCCGGTGCGACGTCGGCGCTGTTCAGCACCGCGCCGACCCCGGTGATCACGCCGCAGCCGAGGAGTGACGCGGTCACGAACCCGACCTCGTCCGGAATCTGTGCGATCTGTGAGTGGTGCACAAGCACGCGCTCCGCAAATCCGCCGACATTCATCGCCTGCACGACGGAGTTGCCGCTCGCGTCGTGCAGCGGGGCGCGGTCACTAAGGGGTACACGGCGTTCGCAGAGGACGCGTTCGCCTCTCACGCAGCGGCGGCACGTGCCGCACGAGCGGATGAGCGTTACGACGACCCGGTCGCCAGGGACGAGACCCGGTGTGTCGGATCCCGTCGCTCGGACGACGCCAGCCGCCTCGTGCCCGAAGACCGCGGGCAACCTGCCACCCCAGCCACCCTCGGCGTAGGTGATGTCGCTGTGGCAGATGGCGCAGGCGGCAACGTCGATGAGGACTTCGCCCGACTGCGGCTCCTCGATCTCGAGTTCCTCGATCACGAGTGGCTCTCCATACGCCCGACAGACGGCAGCTCTCACGCGGTCTCTCCTTCTCGGTGGCGACCCGTCGGCCCCCTCGGCCGACAGTCCCCCAACATTAGAGTGCGGCGGTGGAGGTCCGCGTCCGCTTCGCGCCGAGCCCGACCGGGTCGCTACACCTCGGAAACGCGCTCACCGCGGTTGCAAACCGGCGGTTCGCAGATGCGGAGCGGGGTGTGGTGCTCTTGCGGATCGACGACACCGACCCAGCGCGTGTCGTTCCGGGCGGCGAGGCGTCGATCGTGGAGGATCTCGAGTGGCTCGGTGTCTCCTGGGAGGAGGGGCCGGTCCGGCAGAGCGAGCGGGAGTACCGATACAGCGCCGCCGCTGCGCGGACGCTCGCCAGCGGTGCGGTGCAGGACGACGACGGCTCGATCCGGCTCGCGGGGACAACCCTGCTCCGTCCCGACGGGAGCGCGACATACCACCTCGCGACTGTCGTCGACGATCTCGAACTCGGTGTGACCCACATCATCCGCGGCTCCGATCACCGCCCGAACGAGGACATCCACCGGAGGATCGCGCACGCCCTGGGTGCCGAGCTGCCACCGGTGATCCACCACGGTCTCCTGCTCGGCGAGGACGGCAAGAAACTCTCGAAACGGCACGGCCACGCCTCGATCGCCGATCTCCGCGACGAGGGCATCCCGGCGACGGCGGCCCGGCGGTACCTCGAGGAGCTCGAGTTGCCCCGTCACGATGTCCGCTTCGACCGTGGCCGTCTCGGTCGGCTCGCAATCGAGGCGATCGAGGCGATGCCCGAGGCCGAGCTTGCTGCCGCGACCGGGGCGCCGCCCGAGCTCGTCCGCGCTCTTCGGGGTGCGCGAACGCTCGTCGAGGCACGTTCGCTCGTCGTCCAGGTGCTCGAACCCGCGCCCGTGACGGTGACAGCGGATGCCGTGCCAACGCTCGCGCGCTTTGCGGAGTTGCGTTCGGCGCTGGGGGAGACGCTCAGCGAGCAGGAGGCGCGCGCGCTCGTGCGTGAGCTGAAGGCGGTGGGGGGTGACCTGCGAGCGGTGAGGCTCGCGCTGACAGGCGCGTCGCACGGGGCGGAGCTCTGGACGATCGTGTCGTTTCTCCCCCGTGGTGAGGCGCTCGCACGCGCCGAGCGGGCTGCCCCGAGCCCACAGGCTCCCTGAGCGACTGCCGATACGATCGCCGGGGATGCGTCTCCACGACACGCTGACCGGCGAGCCCGTCGAGCTTCCCGCTGATCACTCCGAGATCGGGATCTACGTCTGCGGCCCGACGGTGTACCAGCGGGCGCACATCGGCAATGCGCGCCCCTTCGTCGTGTTCTCGTGGATGGCTCGCTGGCTCCGCGCGAGCGGTCGCAGCGTCCGCTTCGTCCACAACATCACGGACGTCAACGACAAGATCTACGACGCTGCACCCGGGGCGAGCGCCGATCGCGCCGAGGAGGCGACGCGCTGGTACCTCGAGGACACCGCGCGGTTCGGGCTCGAGGAGATCGATGCGTATCCGACCGTCACAGGCTCGATGGACGAGATCGTGACGTTCATCGGCGAACTGGTGGCTGGCGGCCACGCGTACGCGGCGGACGGCGACGTCTACTACCGGGTCGGGTCGTTCGCCGGGTACGGCGCCCTGTCGGGTCAGCGCCCGGACAGCGCCGAAGAGCCGGAGCCGAGCCCCAGCAAGGAGGACCCTCGTGACTTCGCGCTCTGGAAGGCGACGAAGCCCGCGGAGGACACGTCGTGGGACTCCCCGTGGGGTCGGGGGCGGCCCGGCTGGCACATCGAGTGTTCTGCGATGGCGGCGAAGGAGCTCGGGCCGTCGTTCTGGGTCCACGGTGGCGGGATTGACCTCCTGTTCCCGCATCACGAGAACGAGCGCGCGCAGTCACTCGCCTCCGGGCGTCCGTTCGCGCGGGTCTGGGCGCACAACGGGCTGCTCCGCTTCACGGGCGAGAAGATGTCGAAGTCGGCCGGAAACACCTCTTCGATTGCGGATGTTCTCGACCGGTTCGGGCGCGATGCAACGCTCGTCTTCTTTCTCGCCGGGCACTGGCGGAAGCCGATCGACTTCTCGGAGGAGACGATGGCCGCTGCCGCCGCACAGGCGGAGACGCTCCGGAACGCCCTTCGGGGTGAACATCGCGTCGCGGGCGACTGGGCCTCGTTCGCCGAGGCGCTCGATGATGACTTCAACACTCCGCAGGCTCTGGCGACCCTGCACGAATTCGCCCGGACAGGCGCACTCGACGAGCTCCGGCGCGGTCTGGACGTGTTCGGGCTCGGGGGCCTTGCGCGGGTGGTGACGGCTCCACCGGAGGTCGTGGTTCTCGCCGAGCAGCGTCTTGTCGCGCGCGCGGCTCACGACTTCGCAGCATCCGACCGCTTGCGCGATGAGATCGCGGCGGCGGGCTGGGTCGTCCGCGACGGCCCCGGCGGCTTCGACCTCGTGCCCTCGGCATGACACGCGATCTCGTCTACGGCCGCAACCCTGTCCGCGAGGCGCTCCGCGGCCGACGGCAAGTGATGGAGCTCTGGGTCTCCGAGCGCGTCGCGGAGACCCTTGAGTGGATCGGCGAGGGGCCGAGACCGAAGGTGCAGAAGGAGCGTGACCTCACCGAGGCGGCCGGTTCGCCCGACCATCAGGGCGTCGTCGCCTGGTGCGAGCCGTACCGCTACGCGGAGGCATTCGATCTCGCCACCCGCCCGTCGCCGCTCCTGTGCTGTCTGGACCAGGTGACCGACCCCCGAAACCTCGGAGCGGCGATCCGCGCCGCCGTTGGCGCGGGAGCGACGGGCGTGATCGTGCCAGCCCACGGCTCGGCGAATGTGAGCGCGGCGGTCTGCCGGGCATCGGCGGGCGCCGTAGAGCACGTGGCGCTCGCGGTTGTTCCGAACCTCGCGCGTTGGTTGGAGCAGGCGAAGGGGCCGGAACTGTGGGCGTACGCGGCGGTCGCCGACGGCGAGCAGCAGGTGTGGGATACCGATCTCACGGGCGGTGTCGCCGTGGTGCTGGGAGCGGAGGGGAAGGGGCTGCGGCCTCTCGTCCGGCGGTCGTGTGACGCGACGATCTCGATCCCGCTCGCGCCGGGGGTCGAGTCGCTGAACGTCAGCGTCGCGGCGGCGGTGATCCTGTACGAGGCGGCACGCCAACGCCGATCGACATCTACCTCGAGTTGAGGCTGAGCGTTGTCTGACGCCGCGGAGACCCCGTTCTACGTGTTCGACGGCTCGAATCTCTTCCACGCGGGCGGGTATCGGTCGCGTGAGGAGCTCGTCGATGCGCTCGCGACGTTCGTTGCGCTCGAGGGAGCGCGGGGCGTTGTGGTCTTCGACGGCGTGGGCGACGATCGGTCAGTGGGGGGGCTCGAGATCCGCTACGCACCCGATGCGGATCCGGTGATCGAGCGCACGGTCGCCGAACGGCGCGACCGAGAGGCGGTCGTCGTCGTTACCTCGGACGCCACAATCCGCATGGTGAGTGGGGTTTCGGTGCGTGCGGTCGCGTCTCCGACGTTCATCCGCGGTCTCCAGGGCACGTCGCACAGCGAGACGGCGAGCATGCGCCTCGGTGACCGCATCGATGCTGCGACCCGTGAGCGGCTCGAACGCCTGCGCCGCGGCCGGTAGCCCGGCACGTCATCCGAGCGGTGCGGCGGCGTGGAGCGCGGCCTCGGGCCGCTCTGCCGTAGCCGTTTCACGACCAGTATGGACAACTTGCAAGAAGGTTGTATTCTGCTCCGGAACGTGCTAGGTTCCGCCTCGACTTCAGGGTGAGACTCCTGATCGAGTCCGGAAGCGCCCGTCCCGACCCCTCCCGAGGGAGCCGCCAATGTCGTTCGTCCGTTCCGCCACCGCCACGAAGTCGATCGACAGAGCACGCCGCGAGCTCGAGGACCTCCAGCTTGTGTTGCGCGCCCGTAACGGGAACCAGGAGGCGATGGACCAGCTTCTCCGTCGGTACCAGGGCTTCGTGCGGCTGAAGGCGAGCTCCTACTTCCTGGCGGGCGGCGATAGCGACGATCTGATCCAGGAGGGGATGATCGGGCTGTACAAGGCGGTCAGAGACTTCCGGCACGACAAGGAGACGTCGTTCCGCAGCTTCGCGGAACTCTGCGTCACGCGGCAGATCATCACCGCGATCAAGTCGGCCACCCGCTTCAAGCACGCCCCCCTCAACACCTACGTCTCCTTCAGCCACACACCTGCGGGGCAGGACGGTGAGAGCGACTGCGCGCTCGGCGACGCGCTCCCGGGCCCGTCGGTGGACGACCCCTCGGTGCGTGTCACATCGACCGGTGAGTTGCAGGCACTCGTCGTGTGTCTCGGGACGAGCCTCTCGCCGCTCGAGGCCGACGCGCTGCGTCTGTATCTCGACGGCCGTTCGTACGAGGACATGGCTGTCGATCTGGGTTGCGACTGCAAGACGATCGACAACGCGCTCCAGCGCGTCAAGCGGAAGATCGTCGCGCACCAGGCATCTCGCGCCGTCGCTGCGTAACCCACGCGTCGCCCGCGCCACCGTTGCACCACTCCGCCGCGGTGGAACGATCGGTGCTGAATCGGCACGAATTGGCCGTTTACCTCAGGTTCTCGGCGCGATAGGATCGGGCCGTGGGGGGGAGGATGGTGGACCCCGCGCGCTGATGACAACAGGAACGAAACAAGCGTCGCCAGGATGCGCGAAGCCGGAGGAGGGACTCGAACCCTCGGCCGCTCGCTTACAAGGCGAGTGCTCTACCAGCTGAGCTACTCCGGCGCGGTCTCCCGATCGTAGATACGGAGGGGGCAATCGGCGTCCCGGATGCCCGTGGGCGCCGACCCGCGCGTACCGGCTCCGCTCATCGAGACGGTCGGACGGCTCCAGCAGAGCGCTCGTTCGGGCGGTTTCCCGCTCACCGTGCGGCGTCCGGTGCCGTCCCGCACCCGTGACGACTGCCGGATCCTTGGTGCATACTCGCGCGATGCATACCGTGAGCGCCACCACGAACCACCAGCGTGTGATGGAGGAGCGGGCGCGCTATGTCTCGTCCGGAGTGTCCACTCCGCGGCTCGTCGTTGCCCACGCGGAGGGCGTGCGCGTCACGGACGCGGACGGCCGCACGTTCCTCGATTTCGCTGGCGGCATCGGCTGTCAGAACACCGGACACCGCTTCGGGCCGGTCGTCGAGGCAGTCAAGGCGCAGGCAGACGCATACCTGCACCAGTGCTTCATGGTCGGGATGTACGAACCGTATATCGATACCTGTCGCCTGCTGGCCGAGATCTCGCCATGCGCCGGGGTCGACCAGAAGTCGGTGCTGATCAACTCGGGAGCCGAGGCGATCGAGAACGCGGTGAAGATCGCACGGTCGTTCACCGGCCGCCCCGCGGTGGTCGTGTTCGACCAGGCGTTCCACGGCCGGACGCTGCTGACGATGACGATGACGAGCAAGGTGAAGCCGTACAAGGCGGGATTCGGGCCGTTCGCACCGGAGATCTACCGTGCGCCGTCCCCGTACCCGTATCGCGGTGTCTCGAGCGACGACGCGATCGCGGGGTTGAAGCGCCTGTTCAAGGCCGAGGTCGATCCCCAGACCGTCGCGTGCGTCGTGCTCGAACCGGTGCTCGGCGAGGGCGGGTTCATCCCGATGCCTGCCGACTACCCCGCGCGGCTCCTCGACCTCTGCCACGAGCACGGGGTCCTCTACGTCGATGACGAGATCCAGTCAGGCGTCGGGCGCACCGGTCGGATGTGGGCGATCGATCACTACGACGGAGTCGAGCCCGACCTGCTCGTCTCGGGCAAGTCGATCGGCGGCGGGCTTCCGCTCGCCGCGGTGACGGGCCGTGCCGAAATCATGGACGCGATCCCGGCGGGTGGGCTCGGCGGCACGTTCGGGGGGAACCCGATCTCGTGTGCTGCAGCGGTCGCGGTGCTGGAGGCTGTCCGCGAGCCCGCATTCCTCGCGCAGGCGACGCGCCTCGGTGCCCGGTTGCGGGCGCGTCTCGACGAGATCGCCCCGCGACACCCGGAGATCGGTGAGGTCCGCGGGATCGGTCCGATGCTTGCGGTCGAGTTCACGGAACGATCCCCCGACCGTGCGAAGGCGGTGGTGGATGCCGCGTTCGAACGGGGGCTGCTGCTCCTCTCCTGTGGGATGTACGGCAACGTCTTGAGGTTCCTGCCCGCGCTGACGATCTCGGACGACGAGCTCGACGAGGGTCTCGTCGTGCTCGAGGAGTCCCTGGCCGCCGTCTGATCACCGTGACCGTCCCCCCGGACATCCGCATCCGAGGGCTCCGCAAGCACTACGGGGACGTCGTCGCCGTCGACGGGGTCGATCTCGACGTGCGCCAGGGGGAGTTCTTCACGCTGCTCGGGCCGTCCGGCTCTGGGAAGACGACGACGCTGCGGATGATCGCGGGGTTCGAGCTGCCGAGCGGCGGCTCGATCGAACTTGCAGGTCGCGATGTCTCGGGACTCCCTCCGTACGAGCGTGATGTCAACACCGTTTTCCAGGACTACGCGCTGTTCCCGCATATGACCGTGCAGGAGAACGTTGAGTACGGGCTCTCGGTGCGGCGGGTCGATCGTGGCGAGCGCCGTACACGTGCCGAGGAGGCGCTCGCGATGGTGCGCCTCGCGGGCTACGGCGACCGGAAGCCCTCGCAGCTCTCCGGCGGTCAGCGGCAGCGCGTCGCGCTTGCCCGCGCGATCGTGAACCGACCCCGGGTTCTGCTGCTCGACGAGCCGCTCGGCGCGCTCGACCTCAAGCTCCGGCAGGAGATGCAGGTCGAGCTGAAGGCGATCCAGCAGGAGGTCGGGATCACGTTCGTGTACGTCACGCACGACCAGGAAGAGGCGCTCACGATGAGCGATCGGGTGGCGGTGTTCAACCGCGGGCGGATCGAGCAGGTCGGCCCGCCAGCCGAGGTGTACGAGCACCCGACGAGCGCGTTCATCGCCGGGTTCGTCGGTGTCTCGAACCTGCTCGAGCGCGGCGGGCGCACCGTGACCGTGCGCCCCGAGAAGATCCGCGTCCTCCCCGACGGCACCGAACCCGATGCGGGCACACACGTCGAAGCCGGGATCGTGACCGAGGTGCTTTACGCAGGGCCGGTGACGCGGTACGGTGTCGCGCTTAGCGGAGGAGGAACGCTGCAGGTGCTTGCGCAGAACCTCGCGGAGACATCGAGCGAAGTGCTCGCGACGAAGGGACGTCCGGTGCGGTTGCAATGGCGCCCAGATCAGGAATCACCAATCGAACGGGAGGACAACGAATGAGACGGAGGAAGCTGAGTGTCGCCCTTGCGGCGCTCGTCGGCTCGCTCGCGCTCGCCGCTGCAGGCTGCGGTGGGGACGAGGGCGGCGGGACGTCGCTCGAAGGGCTCGGCTCAAGCATCGAGGAGATCCAGGAGAACGCGAAGGCCGAAGGCCAGGTCAACGTCGTTGCGTGGGCCGGCTATGTCGAGAACGGCTCGACCGACCCGAACGTCGACTGGGTGACAGGGTTCACGGAGGAGACAGGCTGCAAGGTCGAAGCGAAGTTCGGCAACACGTCGGACGAGATGGTGACGCTGATGCGGACCGGCAACTACGACTCGGTCTCTGCCTCGGGTGACGCCACCCTCCGCCTGATCGCGGCTGGTGATGTCGCAGCCGTCGACACCGCGCTGATCTCGAACTATGCGGACGTGTTCGAGGGGCTGAAGAACCAGCCGCACAACACGGTCGACGGGGTCGTGTACGGCGTGCCTCACGGCCGCGGTGCCAACCTCCTGATGTACCGGACCGACGTGGTCGATCCCGCACCGGACAGCTGGAGCGTCGTGTGGGAAGCCGACTCCCCGTACAAGGGCGCGGTGACCGCGTACGACTCGCCGATCTACATCGCCGATGCGGCGCTGTACCTGAAGGCGACGAAGCCGGAGCTGAACATCACGAACGTCTACGAGCTCGATCAGGCGCAGTTCGACGCCTCGATCGCCCTGCTCAAGCAGCAGCGTGAGCTGGTCGGCAAGTACTGGTCGCTCTACACCGACGAGATGGCGCAGTTCACCGCCAAGGACTCGGTCGTGGGCACCACCTGGCAGATCATCGCGAACCTGCTGAAGGTCGCGGAGCCGCCGGTTCCGATCGAGGTCGTCCTTCCGAAGGAGGGCTCGACCGGCTGGTCGGACACGTGGATGGTGTACTCCAAGGCGGCGCATCCGAACTGCGCTTACCTCTGGATGAACCACATCATCTCGCCGGAGGCGAATGCTGCAGTGGCCGAGTGGTTCGGCGAGGCACCCTCGAACGCGAAGTCCTGCGCCGTGACCGGCGATCCCAACCACTGCGCGACGTTCCATGCAGAGGATGAGGAGTACTTCTCCAAGGTCGCGTACTGGACGACGCCGCAGGCCGCCTGTGGTGACGATCGCGGAGATGTCTGCAAGGACTACTCCGAATGGGTGACCGCCTGGACCGAGATCAAGGGCTAGGTGTATGTCCCAGGGAGGTTGTTGACGCGCTGTAGTGGGGTGAGGCCTGC
>CAYXAS010000025.1:0-29355 GCA_964461665.1 uncultured Gaiellales bacterium | reverse complement strand
GCAGCCCGACCACCCATCAGCCGCGTCTCACACGTCTGTGGTCAGTACAGCTAGGTGCCGATCCGGTCGCTGAATCGAGCGTACCGCTTGAGGAACGTCATCTCGACCTTGTCGGTCGGGCCGTTCCGGTGCTTTGCGAGGTTCACCTCTGCCTTCCCCTGAGACTCCGTGTCGTCGGGGTCGTAGTACTCGTGCCGGTAGACGAACATCACGAGATCGGCGTCCTGCTCGATCGAGCCCGACTCCCGCAGATCGGAGAGGATCGGCCGCTTGTCGCCGCGCTGCTCCACCGCACGCGAGAGCTGCGAGAGCGCAAGGATCGGTACGTCGAGGTCACGGGCGAGGACCTTGAGCTGGCGAGAGATCTGGGACACCTCCTGCACACGGTTCTCGACCGTCCCACCGGACGTCATCAGCTGGAGGTAGTCGACGACGATCAGCCCGAGCGACGGCTCGCGCGACTTGAGCCGGCGTGCCTTCGAGCGAAGTTCCATCATCGTGATCGAGCCGGTGTCATCGACGTAGATCGGGGCCTTCATCAGCGTGCTCGACGCCCCCGTCAGCCGCGGCCAGTCGTCCGGTTGGAGCTTTCCGTTGCGAAGGCGTGTTCCCTCCACCTTCGCCTCGCTGCACAGGAGGCGATGCGTGATCTCGGACTTCGACATCTCGAGCGTGAACAGCGCGACCGGCAGCCCATGACGGACTGCGACGTTCGCAGCCATGCAGAGTGCGAGCGCTGACTTCCCCATCGACGGGCGGGCGGCGAGGATGATCAGGTTGCCCGGCTGGAACCCCGACGTGAGGCGGTCCAGGTCGCGGAAGCCGCTCGGGACACCCGTGACGTCGAGTCCCGCCTCGTGCAGATGCGTGATCCGCTCGAAGCTCTCCTTGAGGAGCGAGTCGATGTGGGAGAAGTCCCCGCTGACCCGCTTCTGTGCGAGATCGAAGACGATCTGCTCGGCCCGATCGACGAGATCAGTCGTCTCACCCGGCCGCTCCTGCCCGAGCCGGGCGATCTCCTGACCGACCCGGATCAGCCCGCGCAGCGTCGCGGTCTCCTTGACGATTCGCGCGTAGTGCTCGACGTTCGCGGTCGCAGGCACGAGCGCTACGAGCTCCGCGAGCCGTCCCACACCGCCGATGCGCTCGAGCTCGCCGCGCTCCTCCAGTTCGTTCCCGAGCATGATCGCGTCCACGGGCTCACCCTTCGCCCAGAGTGCCATCGCCGCGCGGTAGATCGTCCCGTGCGAATCCCGGTAGAAGTCCGCCGAGTCGAGGATCTCCGTGACTGCGCTGATCGCGTTCGCGGAAAGGAGCATCGCGCCGAGGACGGACTCCTCTGCCTCAAGGTTCTGGGGCGGGACGAGCGCGCTCAGACGCGGGTCGGCGATCTGGGTCATGGCCGCATCAAACCTGTCCGCGAAGGCGCTCTGCGGCTGGTGGATCGCGCCGGGTATCCACAGCCCAGCTGGGGGGCTGCAGCGACGTGCAGGCTGCGGATGCAGGGAGAATGGAACATCTGTTCTGTCGGATCATGCCGGGGGGGTCGGCGGGTGGGCTCCGCGCATGCGCCTATCCACAGGGCCTCTGTGGAGGGAACCCGTGCAGCGAGCGGGATCTTCGCCCGATTTTCCACAGGATGAGCGGCACCTGTGGGAAACCGAGAATGCGTGGGGGCGGCCTCTCGGCCGCCCCCGATCACGCTCCAGGTACAGCCGTGGCTACGACTCGGCCTCGTCCGTCTCCTCGGTCGCATCGCCGTCGGCGATCTCCTCCACAGCAACGGCGACCGCAACGGGCTCCTCCTCCGGTGGCAGCTCGCCCCCCTCGGGAACCACGAGTGTCTTCACCTCGGCGACGACACCCTCGAACACCGTGACGGGGATGCTGAACCTGCCGATCCGCTTGATCGCATCGAGCTCGATCTTGCGCCGGTCGACACGGATCTTGCACGAACGCCAGATCTCCTCCGCGATGTCGGTCGCCGTCACCGAGCCGAACAGCGCCCCGGTCGGGCCGGCCTTCATCTCGAAGCGCAGTTCCGCTCGGGTGAGCGTCGCGGCGATCTCCGCCGCCTGCTCGGTCGAGCGGGCCTCATGCCGTGCCCGCTGCGCCGCGACGCGCTGCGTCTCGGCGACCCGGCCCGCCGTGGCAAGCTCGGCGAGCCGCCGCGGCAGCAGATAGTTCCGTGCGAAGCCGGGCTTGACCGCGACGACCTCGCCCTTCAGACCGAGCTTCTCAACATCGGTGGTGAGGATGACATCCATCGGCTAGGCCTGCACGTACGGGAGAAGCGCCATCTCGCGAGCCCGCTTGACCGCCACCGCAACCTGCCGCTGGTGACGACGGCACGCGCCCGTGATGCGGCGGTTCCGGATCTTGCCTCGCTCGGACACGTAGCGACGCAGCTGGTTGATGTTCTTGTAGTCCACCTCTGCGACCTTGTCCTTGCAGAAGTGGCAGCTCTTGCGGCGGCCGCCGGGCCCACCGGGCCCGAGCCGCTTCCGCGGCGCCTTGGATGTCTTGGATGTCTTGGGTGCCTGTGCCATCGTCTGCTCCTAGAACGGAAGGTCGTCGTCGGACGGGGAGGACGGGAAGTCGGAGCCGGAGGACGGAGCAGCATCCGACGGGATGTAGGTCCCACCTTCGCCGCCGTCACGTCCGCCACCGAGGAACTGCACGTTGTCGGCGACGATCTCGACCGCCTCGCGCTTGTTGCCGTCGGTCTCCCACTCACGCCACTCGAGCCGGCCATCAATGGCGACCGGGCGGCCCTTCGAGAGATACTGCGCGCAGGCTTCCGCCTGCTGCCCGAAGACGCTGACGGTGAAGTAGTTCGGCTTGTCGACCCACTGCCCGCTCTGGTCCTTGCGGCGGCTGTTGACCGCCACCCGGAGCGAACACACGGCGGTGCCCGACGGAATATGCCGCAGTTCCGGATCGCGGGTGAGGTTCCCGACGATCACGACACGGTTAACAGAAGCAGCCATCAGTCCTCCTCCTCCGGGGCAGCGGCGGGGGTGACATCATCGCCGATCGGGGCGGGCGGCGCTACTGGCCCCGTGGGACCCCCCTCCGGACGACGTGTCGCCAGGTGACGCAGCACCGAATCGTCGATCTTGAGGACGCGGGAGACCTCGTCGAGCGTCTCCGCGTTCGCGGCGAACGTGAGGAGGTGGTACGACCCCTCCGCCTTCTTGTTGATCTCGTAGGCGAGTCGGCGACGGCCCCACACGTCATGCCGTTCGACGGTGCCGCCCCCCTTCTCGATCAGCTCGCGGGTGCGCTGAACCAACTCGGACTGCTTCTCGTCCGAGAGCTCCGGGTCCAGCAGCAGCAGAATTTCGTAGTCGGTCACGCGGTTCCCTGTCTCCTTCCTTCGGTCTGAGTCGGCCCTGCCGGGTGTTGCGCCACCCGGGAATGGCGGCGCGCGGCATGGCAGGAAGCCCCGGCAGGGTAGCAGCGGGGATAGGATCGGCCCGTGGGCAGGCTGTTCGCATGGATCGCAGGCCTGATCGGGCTTGCGACGATCGTGCAACTGGTTTTGCGATACCGCCGGGATCAGGCGGGCACGGAGTCCACCGATCTGTCGGAGGAGACCTCTCCCACCCGAGCGTCGACCGCCGGCGATGACCCTGCCGATGAGCTCCGCCGGAAGCTCGACGAGCGCCGGGGCACCGCCGACGAGGTGGGCGAGACGGAAGCGGCCGCGCCAGACGCGCAGCCACTCTCGGTGGACGAGCGCCGTGCAGCGGTGCACGCGCGGGCGCGCGAAGCGATCGACGCGCTCACGCCCGAGTCCGACAAGTAGCCTCCGCCCCGGAGCGGCATGGGCCCGGTGGCCCAGCGGGCCTTCAAAGCTCGTGCGGTGTGGCAACCCCACGCTCGGTCGGTTCGACTCCGGCGCCGCTCCGTCTGGCAAGATCGCGCTACATGGCGCATCTCCGCCTGATCGATCCCGCCGATGCGACGGGCGCGCTCGCCGAGGAGTACGCGGCGGCGGTGAAGCGCGCGGGCCGGGTGTTCGGGATCGTCCGCTCGATGAGCCTCCGGCCCGGCGTGCTGCGCCGCTCGATGGACCTCTACACCGCGATCATGCACGGCCCGTCAGGGCTCTCGCGCCATGACCGTGAGCTCGTTGCGACGGTCGTCTCCGCCGCGAACGAGTGTTACTACTGACGGTACTCCCACGCCGACGACCTCCGTGCCGAGGGCGCCACAGAAGAGACCGCACACCACGCCGAACACGACTATCGGCTCATGCCCGGGCTCGACGGTCGGACACGGGCGCTCTGCGACTACGCGCGGAAGCTCACCCTCGCCCCCGGGATGGTCGGAGCCGAAGACGCGGAGGCGCTCCGCGCAGTCGGACTCGATGACCCGGCGATCCACGACCTGATCCAGGTGATCGGCTACTTCAACTACATCAACCGGGTCGCCGGGGGTGTCGGCACCGACCCGGAACCGGAGTGGGGACCGCGCAGCTATCCGCCGCACGACCCGTCGCTGTAGTCACAGGCCGTCGCCGAGCGCGCCGCGTCGCGGCACCCTCCGATCACCGTCGCGGCGCGTCAGCCCGTCGCCGTCGAACCGCTCGAGCAGCAGCTGCGCGTCGCGCCGTCCGACGCCGAGCAGGTCGCGGAACCGCGCGAGCGTCACCTCGCCCGCTGCTCGAAGCTCACCGAGGAGCACGTCGCGCGCGACCTCGACGCCCCCCGACGACATCACCCGACCGTCACCGAGCCGGACGAGGTCACCACGCCCCTCGAGAAACCGCGCGAGTGCGGGATCGTCGGTCTCGACCGACGCGCATCCCGACCGCTCGAGTTCCGCAAGCAGCGCCTGCGCATCGGCCGCATGTGCGCCGAGCGACGGGGTGGAGCCGGGGAGATAGGCGCGTCCGCCGCGGCGCTCGATCGGGAGCAGGTCGAGAATCACCGCCGCCCACTCCTCCATCGGGAGGAGCGATCCGAGCGCGAGTCCCGGGTCGAGCGGCGATGCCTCCGCGTGCAGGCGGAGACGGTCCTCGATATCGGCCGAGACGCGCTCGAGCCACGTCGGCGCGAACACCCACTCGCCTGCGGCGGCGACCGCGTCAAGACCCTCCTCGAGTTCGTCGCCGTCGAGCAACGCACGGGCGGCGAGCCGGTCGCGTCGCACCGGGCCATCGACGAGCGCGCGCACGACCGAGGCCGGGTCGCCGCGCTCCAGCAGGAGATCGCGCCCCTCGTCGGCACGGCGGGGAGGGTCTGGGTCGAGGACGAGCCCACCACCGACCGTGCGATCGGAGCGCAGCACGACCCGGTCGCCGCGTGCGGCGACGACCGGCGCCGCGAGCCGCAACTGGGCGTGCGCCTCGCCGACACGGACGACCCGTCCCGGGATCCTCGCCGTGCCGTGATGGACGGAGAGTCGTGCGCCATGTGCGATCGGCTCGAGCTCCTCGAGCGAGACCTCGAGCCGGTAGGAGCGCGGAAACGCACCGGGCGCGACCAGAACATCGCCACGCGCGGTCGCGTCGCGTGGCAGCCCCGCCAGCCCGACTGCGACTCGCTGTCCCGCCGACGCGCGATCCACGGGCTCGTCGTGCACCTGCACGCTCCGCACACGCACCGTCCGCCCTGTCGGCTGCAGCAGGAGCTCATCACCGGGCCGGACGACGCCTGACCAGAGCGTGCCGGTCACGACCGTCCCGATCCCTGGGAGGCTGAACACGCGGTCGATCGGGAGACGGGTGGGCCGCTCGTGCAGACGAGGCACGACCGCCGCGACCGTGTCCGCGAGGGCGCACCGCAGATCGTCGAGTCCCGCACCCGTGACCGCGCTCACCGCGACCGCGCGTGCCCCGGGAACGAGCAGCCGCGCTTCTTCAAGCCGGTGTGCGAGGTCGTCGGGAGGGACGAGGTCGCTCTTGGTGACGGCGACCACTCCCCGGTCGATCGCGAGCAGCCGCAGGATCGCGAGGTGCTCCAGCGTCTGCGCCCGCACCCCTTCGCGCGCATCGATCACGAGGAGGAAAAGATCGATCCCGGTCGCACCGGCGACCATCGTGCGGACGAACCGCTCGTGGCCCGGGACATCGACGAGCGAGAGCTGTGAGCCGTCGGGCAACACCAGCGGCGCGTACCCGAGATCGATCGAGATCCCACGGCGCCGCTCCTCCGGGAGCCGGTCGGTGTCCCGGCCGGTGAGCGCGCGGACGAGCGCGGTCTTCCCGTGGTCGATGTGCCCCGCGGTGCCGACGGTGAGCGCCAACGGCCCTCAGGCGCTGCCGCGCGCCGCCGCCACGGCCCCGGCGACGAGTTCCACCTCGTCGTCACGGATCGTCCGCGCGTCGAGCAGGAGCCGTCCGTCGCGCACGATCCCGACCACCGCGAGGCTCCCCAGCCGCAGCGGCGCCGTGAGGCGCTCCTCGAGCGCGCACGCGAACGACGGGAGCTCGGCGAGCGGGAGCGCACCTCCACCGACGCGCGCGACCGTCTCCTCCACCTCCCCGCCCGTGAGCGCCGCGAGGCGTTCAGCCCGCGCGCGAACCGTCGGCCCATCCTCTCCGAGCGCGCGCAGCACGGGGAGTTCTCGGCGGGCGCGGTCGGGATCGAGGTAGATGGCAAGCGTGCCCTCGAGTGCTGCGAGCGTGAGCCGATCGGCGCGCAGCGCCCGTTGCAGTGGGTCACGACGGAGCCGCTCGACGAGATCGGCACGGCCGACCACGATCCCCGCCTGCGGCCCCCCGAGCAGCTTGTCGCCCGAGAAGCAGACGAGGTCGGCCCCGGCTGCGACGCTCTCCCGTGCGGTCGGCTCATCCCCAAGCGGCAGGAGCGCGCCCGAGCCGAGATCATCGACGAGCGGCACCCCCGCCTCGCGCGCCACTTCCGCAAGCACACCGAGCGACGGCTGCTCCGCGAACCCGACGACCCGGAAGTTGGAGGGGTGGACGCGCAGGATCAGTGCGGTCTGCGGTCCGATCGCGCGCCGGTAGTCGTCCACCCGCGTCCGATTCGTCGTCCCCACCTCGACAAGTCGCGCACCCGAACGGGCGAGAACGTCGGGGATCCGGAACCCGTCACCGATCTCGACGAGCTCACCGCGCGACACAATCACGTCGCGTCCGGCGGCAAGCGCGGAGAGCGCGAGCAGCACCGCCGCCGCACAGTTATTGACGACGAGCGCCGCCTCTGCGCCGGTGAGCCGACGGAGAAGCGGTGCGAGGTGCTCCTGCCGCGAGCCGCGGCGCCCGGTCACGAGGTCGAGTTCGAGGTTCGTCCACGAGCCCGCCACCTCGGTCAGCCGCGCGACGGCGGCGTCCGGGAGTGGCGCGCGCCCGAGGTTCGTGTGGAGGACGACACCGGTCGCGTTGATCACCCGCCGCAGCCGTGCCGTGCCCGCCGCGACGATGGCAGCGGCAGCCGCATCGACAGGGTCGCCGGGGTCGTGACCCGCGCGGATCGCGTCGCGCGCCACGGCAAGCGCCTCTCTCACCGCCGCGAGCGCGACCGGACGGGGTGCGCCGACGAGCCGTGGGTCGGCGAGCGCCCGATCAACGGACGGCAGATCCCGAAGCGACGTCACCGTCGGAGCATAGGAGCGCCGGATGGCGCCCTGCTCACGAGGCCCGGGCGTCGATTGCGGGGATGACTTCGCGGAGGAGATCGGTCAACCGCCCCGCCGCCTGCGCCCCGACGCGCAACACGTGAGCGGCATCGAGCGGCTCCGGGAGGATTCCGGCGGCCATGTTCGTCACACACGAGAGTGCGAGACAGCGGATCCCCATGTGACGCGCCGCCAGCACCTCGGGCACCGTCGACATCCCGACGAGCTCGGCGCCGAGCGCGCGAAGCATCCGGATCTCGGCCGGGGTCTCGAACGCTGGTCCGAGCCACGCGGCGTACACACGCTCCGGCAGGTCGTGCCCGAGCCGCCGCGCCGCCTCGACCGCGAGCGCGCGCAGTGTGGGATCGTAGGCGTCGGTCATGTCGGGGAAGCGGGGCCCGAGCCGGTCGTCGTTCGGGCCCACGAGAGGCGATGTCCCCTGGAGGTTGATGTGATCGGCAATCGCGACGAGCTGGCCCGGGTGGAGGCCGGTGTCGATCGCGCCGCAGGCATTCGTCACCACGAGCGTCCCGATCCCGAGGCGCCCGAGAACCCGCACGCCGAACACGACGCGGGCTGCCGGATGCCCCTCGTAGAGATGGGGGCGGCCCCTCATCACGACGACCTGCGTCCCACCGAAGCGTCCGAGTACAAGCGTCCCCGCATGACCCGGCGCCGTCGCCACCGGCCAGCCCGGGATCTCGTCGTAGGAGATCGTGACCGCGTCCTCGACGGCATCGGCGAAAGCGCCGAGGCCGCTCCCGAGCACGAGCCCGACCGTCGGTCGTCCGGAGAAGCGGCCGCGCACTACCGCTGCCGCAGCATCAAGCGCTGCACCCTCAAGATCGGCGGGAGCGGGGTCGCTCACAGCCGATCCTGGGGGACGTGCGCGAGCACCATGCCGAGGACGAGCATGGCCGCCGTTGCGACCGCGGCCACCGCGACCACGCCCGCAAGACGCCGCGCCTCGGCCGGGCTCTCGTGCCCCCCGCCGCGCCGCAGCACACGCCATGCGCCGAGCACGCGGCGGCCGTCGAGAACCCAGACGGGGACGAGGTTGATGAGGTTGAGGAAGAACGCGGTGTAGGCGAGCGCCCGGAGCAGCGGCGCGTCGATCGCCTCCCCGACCCCGAGTGTCGCGTAGGCGGCAGCGGCCCCCACGACCGGCCCGGCGAGCGACACCCGAGCGTCGACCCACGGATCGAACCGATGGTGGCGCAGCGCCACGTAGGCGCCGAGGAACGGGATGAAGACGGGGAGCTTCGGATCGAGGCCCTGGCGTCGCGCCTCGACGTAGTGGCCGAGCTCGTGGGCGAGCACGAGGAGAACGAATCCGACCGCGAACGGGAGCCCCCACAGGAGCGCATAACCGCCGATCGCGACGACGACGCCGACAAGTTTCAACGCCGGGAGGCCGAACTTCAGCGCAAGCCCGACCAGCACGACAAGCGGCGCCAGCAGCCGTCCGACGCCCCGATGGCGGCGTGCCGCGGGGGCCGTGTTGGCTCCCTCGGTCGTGCCCGTCACGATCCCTGCCCGATCCACTCCTCGCCGCCGGCGTACACCTCCTTCTTCCAGAGCGGCACCGTCTCCTTCAGGGTGTCGATCGCCTCCCTGCACGCCGCGAGCGCGGCCGCGCGATGCGGGGCGGAGACCGCGATCACGACACTCGTCTCACCGATCTCGACCACCCCGACCCGGTGGTGGATTGCAACCGCCGTCAGCTCGTGCCGTCCGGCGAGGACTTCTGCGAGCCGCTCCATCTCGGCCTCCGCCATCCCCTCGTACGCCTCGTACTCGAGCCTCACGACGTGGCGGCCGCGCGAGTGGGCGCGCGTCGTCCCGATGAACGTCGCGATCGCGCCCGCGTCCGGCGAGGCGACCTCGGCGACCGCCGCGTCCACCGAGAGTGGCTCCTCCGAGAGGAGGAAGGCACCTCCGGAGACAGGCGGGATGAGCGCGATCTCGTCGCCGTCCGAGAGTCGCTCGTCGCGAGCCACGTAGGCACGGTTGCGGGCGAGGAGCAGCCCCAGCGGCTCGTCGCCGAGCCCGAGTACCGGCCACACGTCGGCCACGACCGCGCCTTCGGGAAGCTCGATCGCGCGCTCGCGCAACCCCGCGCGCTCGCGCAACCCCGCAAAGAGCTTCACCACCACGCGCACGTGGCTGAGGGTATCCGCCGCCCATTCCCGCTTGCGCGACCCGTCTGACATGTCAGAATCGCACCATCGCGACGGTCGCCCCGACTCCGAACCTCAACGAGCGTGTGTACGAGACGCTTCGCGGCCGCATCCTCGACCGGCGACCGGGTCCAGGCGCGAAGATCAGCCTTCACGAGCTCGCTTCCGAGCTGGGTGTCTCGCGCAGCCCGGTTCACCACGCTCTCACCCGGCTCGTGACCGAAGGACTCCTGAGCGTGAAAGCGCGGCGCGGCTACTTCGTGACGCCCGTGACGGAGCGCGCCGTGCACGAGGGGTACGAACTCCGGCTCGCGCTCGAACTGCACGCCGCGAGCCGGACGGTTGGTCGTGCCCGACCCTCGCAGCTCGCGACGTTCAGGACGCTGCTGGAGCGCACCGCCGAAACGCTCTCGCACGAGGAGTGGGACATGGCGAACGCGGCGTTCCACGAGCACCAGGTCGATCTCGCCGGGAACGCGACGTTGTCCGGTGTCTATCGCGATCTCTCCGTCAACCTGATGATGCAGGTCGTCCGCGGCGGCCGAGTCGAAGGTTCCGCATACCTCGCGACCGAGCACGAGGCGATCGTGGTCGCGTTCGAGCGCAATGACGGCGACGCCGCCCGCGCCGCGATCGAGACGCATGTCGCCACAGGCCTGCGGATCGCGCTCGAGGCGATCGAGCGCGCCGGCGGCGCCCTGTAACGACCGAGGCGGCCGCGCCCGACCCGTAGGATGCAGGGCGTGGCGACGCCCGATAGTCGGCGGCTCGACTCCGGGATCGAGGTTCGCTCCGTCTATACGGCGGACGACGCCCCCCCACCGCCTGCCGACGCGCCCGGCGAGTTCCCGTTCACGCGGGGCCCGTATCCGGACATGTACCGCGGGCGCCCGTGGACGATGCGCCAGTACGCGGGGTTCGGCTCCGCGGACGAGACGAACGCGCGGTTCCGGACGCTGCTCGAACACGGGCAGACGGGACTCTCGGTCGCGTTCGATCTCCCGACCCAACTCGGCTACGACTCGGACGACCCCCGCGCGGCGGGCGAGGTCGGCCGGACGGGGGTGGCGATCGACACCGTCGATGACGTCGCGCGCCTCTTCGAGGGGATCCCGCTCGGCGGTGTTTCGGTCTCGATGACGATCAATGCGCCTGCCGCGCTGCTGCTCCTGATGGTCGAGATCGTCGCCGAGGAGCAGGGCGTCACCGGAGGAGCGCTCCGCGGCACCGTCCAGAACGACATCCTGAAGGAGTACGCCGCGCGCGGGAACTACATCTTCCCGCCGCGCCCGTCGATGCGGCTGACTACCGACCTGTTCGCGTACTGCGCGGAACGACTCCCGAGCTGGAACACGATCTCGATCTCCGGGTACCACATCCGGGAGGCCGGCTCCACCGCCGCACAGGAACTGGCATTCACACTCGCAAACGGGATCGCGTACTGCGAGGCCGCGGTCGCGGCGGGACTCTCACCCGACGCGTTCGGAGCCCGCCTCTCGTTCTTCTTCAACGCGCACAACCACCTGCTGCAGGAGGTGGCGAAGTTCCGGGCGGCGCGGCGGATGTGGGCGACGATCATGCGCGACCGCTTCGGCGCGACCGACCCTGCGGCGCAAGCCTTGCGATTCCACGCGCAAACAGGGGGCTCGACGCTCACCGCGCAGCAGCCCGAGGTGAACATCGTGCGGGTCGCGATCCAGGCGCTCGCGGCGGTGCTCGGTGGCGCGCAGTCGCTCCACACCAACGGGTTCGACGAGGCGCAGGCGATCCCGACCGAGCGCGCCGCAACGCTTGCGCTGCGGACGCAGCAGGTGCTGATGCACGAGGCTGGCGTGACCGACATCGCCGACCCGCTCGGCGGAAGCTGGGCGATCGAAACGTTGACCGCCGAGCTCGAGGAGCGCGCCTGGGAGCTCATCGGCCGGATCGACGCGGTCGGCGGCGCGGTGCGCGCGATCGAGACCGGGATGCTGCAGGCCGAGATCGAGGAGTCCGCTTTCCGCTGGCAACGGGAAGTCGAGACCGGGGAGCGCTTGATCGTCGGGGTCAACTGCTTCGCCGACGACGGCGCGGACGACCGGATCGACATCCACCGTCTCGATCCCGAGATCGAGCGTCGGCAATGCGATCGGGTCGGGGCGGCACGCGCCGCCCGTGACGGCGACGCGGCGGACAACGCGCTCGCTGAGGTGCGATGTGTCGCCGTGACCGACACGAATCTCCTCCCGACGCTCCGCAAGGCCATTCGCGCCCGGTGCACCGTCGGCGAGATCTGCGGTGTGCTGCGCGATGTCTGGGGTACCCACGACCCGCATGCATAGGATGGGCTCCGTGGGCGAGGCGAGGGGATCACGGCGCGCGCGGTTCGCGCTCGCAGCGGCGCTGACCGTTGCCGCGTTCGTCGTCCCGTTTGCGGTTGCAGCCGGGAGCGGCGAGCGCACGGCGAAGGCGTCATCGGCGATGCCCGACTTCGCGCGCGACGTCGCGCCGATCGTCCGGCAAACCTGCGTCGGATGCCACATGGACGGCGGGATCGCGCCGTTTGCGTTCCGCACCGAGGCTGACCTCGCGAGCCGTGCCGCCGCGATCATCCAGTCGCTCGGAGACGCGCGCATGCCACCGTGGATGCCGAGCCCCCTCTCACCCGCGTACGTCGGCCAGGCCGATCGCACGCTCGACGCGCGCGAGCGTGCGACGGTGGTCAAGTGGGCAAAGGCGCAACTCGTGACACCCGGGGCCTCCCGCGGCCGCACGCCTGTTGGACCCGCCGTGTCGTCCGCGAGCGCCCCGCGCTCCGGTGAGCAGGTTGTGACGCTCGAGCTTCCGACCGCATATCGCCCGTCGGCAACGGGTGGCGGGACCGATGACTACCGCTGCTTCCTCCTCGACCCCGGCCTCACGAGCGACGCGTTCGTCACCGCCGCACGGGTCGAACCAGGGCAGACGGAGGTCGTCCACCACGTGATCCTCTTCCGGGTTCTCCCGAGCGCGGTCGCGGAGGCAGAGAAGTTCGAGCAGAAGACAAAAGGACAGGGCTGGACGTGCTTCGGGGGTCCCGGAGTGCGTCAGGGGACGAGCGGCACCGGCGGGATCGCCGCAGGGCTCGACGACGCGGGCTGGATCACGGCATGGGCGCCCGGCGGCTCGGGTGACCGGTTCCGGGAAGGAACGGGCGTCTCGCTCCCGGCGGGCAGCCGCGTCGTGATGCAGGTGCACTACAACCTGCTGAACGGGTCGAAGCCCGACCGGACACGCGCGATCCTCACCACGGTGCCTGCCACAGCCGGTCTGAAGCCCGTGTTGACGACGCTCCTCCCTGCGCCCGTCGAGCTTCCGTGCACACCGAACGAGACGGGGCCGCTCTGCGACCGGACCGCCGCCCAGTTCGACCAGATCAATCGGTTCGGATCGGACTCGGCCGTTCTCCCGATCGGCCTGCTGCTCCTCTGCCAGAAGAACGCCGCGAAGCCACAACCGAGCGCGATGACGACCTGCGACCGGCCGATCAAGACGCAGACGACGATCCTCGCAGTCGCTGGCCACATGCACATGCTGGGAAGTTCGATCCGGGTCGAGCTGAACCCGGGCACGCCGCGCGCCAAGCTGCTGCTCGAGATTCCGGAGTGGGACTTCCACTGGCAGTCGATCTACCCCCTGGCGCAGCCCGTTTCGGCAAGCGCCGGAGACGTGCTGCGCGTCACGTGCCGCCACGACGCCTCGAAGCGGGCCGCGATGGTGCCGCGCGTGAAGCCGCGGTACACGATGTGGGGCGAGGGGACGACCGATGAGATGTGCCTCGGCGTCCTCCAGGTAACCCGCTCCTGACCGGATCGACGCGGCCGTTCGGTCGCACCGGGCTGGACGTGTCGGGGCTCGGTGTCGGAATGTGGGGGCTCGCCGGCTGGACCGGCACCGACGAGGGTGAGGCGTTCGACGCGCTCCACGTCGCGGTCGAGGCGGGCTGCACCTTCTTCGACACCGCACTCGCGTACGGGGACGGAGCAAGCGAGCGCGTCCTCGGGCGACTGCTCGCCGAGACGCGCGGTCGCCGACTCGTAACCGCGACCAAGGTACCGCCGAAGAATGGACGCTGGCCGTCCCGACGGGGATCACCGCTCGACGACGTGTTCCCCGCGACACATATCCGCGACTGCGCGCTCCGCAGCCAGGACCATCTCCAGCTGGAGACGATTGATCTCCTCCAGTTCCACGTGTGGGAGGACGAGTGGGCGGACGACCCCCGCTGGCAGGAGGCGGTGGTCGGACTCCGCGAAGAAGGGGTGATCCGCCACGTCGGGCTCAGCCTCAACAACCGCGAGCCGTGGAACGGGCTCCGGACACTTGAGACGGGACTCATCGATGCGGTGCAGGTCGTCTACAACGTATTCGAGCAGGTGCCCGAGGATGAACTCTTTCCCGCGTGCCGTGACCTCGGGGTTGCCGTGATCGCCCGCGTGCCGCTCGACGAGGGCTCGCTCGGCGGATCGCTCACGCACGACACCCGTTGGCCGGAGGGCGACTGGCGGAACCTCTACTTCGCCGGAGAGAAGCTCACGGAGACTGTCGATCGGGTCGAGGCACTCCGACCGCTCGTACCGGACGGTTCGACCCTTGCGGAACTGGCGCTCCGGTTCGTGCTCTCGAGCCCAGATGTGACGACGGTGATCCCGGGGATGCGGCGGATCCGCCATGTCGAGCAGAACGTCGCGGCTGCCGCGGTCGGGCCGCTCGACCCGGCTCTGCTCGACGCGCTCCGCGCGCACCGCTGGAACCGCGTCAGCGACGGCAAGCCCCTGTAGCCACGGCTCGTAGGATCCGGTCGTGCGGATCCTGCTCGTCTCGCAGATGTACCCGGGGCCGGGAACGCCTGATCTCGGGACGTTCGTCGCCTCACTCGAACGCGAACTGGAGCGGCGCGGCCACTCGTTCGCGCGCGCGGTCGTCGACCGTCGTGGCGGACGCGCACGCCACCTGGTTCTCGCGCGTGACGTGATCCGCGAGGCACGGCGCTTCCGGCCCGACGTCGTCTACGCCCACTTCCTGTTCCCCGCGGGCTTCCTCGCGGCTCTCGCGGGACGCGCGCCGCTCGTCGTCACCGCACACGGCCAGGACGTCGAGAACGCGCGCCGCTCTGCGATTGTCCGGACCGCGACCCGGCACGTGGTGCAGCGCGCCGCCACGGTCGTCGCGGTCTCGGGGTGGCTCCGCGACCGGCTCGTCGATGCGATCCCCGCGGCGGCTGCGAAGACGGTCGTGATCGACTGCGGTGTCGATCTCGAGCGGTTCCTCCCGCGCGACCCGGTTGAGGCTCGGCGGGAGGTGGGTTGGTCGCCGGAGGGCACCGGGTTCCTGTGTCTCGGGTCTCTCACCGCGCGCAAGAACGTCCTCGCGCTCGCGCGCGCCTTCGAGGCGCGAGGCGAGGGCTCTCTCGTGTTCGTCGGCGATGGGCCGCTCCGCCCGCAGCTCGAAGGGCGCCCGAGAATCCACGTCGTGGGCCGTGTCTCGCACGACGCTGTTCCGCGCTGGATCGCGGCCGCAGACGTCGTCTGCCAGCCGAGCCTCGTCGAGCCGTTCGGGCTCTCGACGCTCGAGGCGATGGCCGCAGGACGTCCCGTCGTCGCGACCCGGGTCGGCGGCCCGCCGGAGTTCGTTCCGCCGGAGGCTGGGGTCCTCGTCGATCCGCTCGACGAAGCGGATCTCACCGCGGCGCTCGGTCGGGCTGCCGCTCTCCCTCGGCCGTGTCTCGCGGGACGGGAAGCGGCGGCCGCACACGCCCTCCCGCTTCAGGCCGATCGGATCGAGGAGTTGCTCGCGAGAGCTGCCGGGGCGACGGTCAGCCGCCCCGGCAACTCGATCGCGTCACGCTAGGACTTGTTGCACCACTTGCATCGACACGCACAGGAGCCGAGCACGGCACCCACTGCGGGGCCGACGAGGTAGAGCCAGAAGTCGCTCCAGTTCCCGCCGACGAGCGCGGGGCCGAGCGTCCGGGCCGGGTTCACCGACGCGCCACTGACGGCGAGACCGGCGATGTGGATCATCACGAGCGTCAGCGCGATCGTCATGAACGCACCGCGCGTCTCGTTCTTCGTGACCTTGAGGATGAGTGCGACGAAGACCGCGGTGAGCACGATCTCCACCACGAGCGCGGTCGCGATGTCGCTGGAGACGACGGTCGCGGTCTTGTCCACGGTCGCGTCGTCGAGCAGTACGAGCAGCACGAGCGAGGCGATGATCGCGCCGGCCGCCTGCGCTACCCAGTAGCCGACCATGTCGGTGAGACCGAGTCGCTTGTTGAGGTAGGCGCCGAGCGAAACGGCCGGGTTGAAGTGGCCGCCCGATACCCCGCCGAAGAGATGGAGCGCGGCGAGGAGCGCAAATCCGAAACCGAGCCCGATCGAGAGCGTGGCCGCATCGCCGGTCGCCCCGACGATCGCGAGCGAGCCGATCAGCACCAGGGTGAACGTCCCCAGCGCCTCGGCAGCGAGCTTGTTGAGATTGCCCATCACGAATCCTTTCCGACGAAGGTGCCGGATACGGCAAGCGGTGACGGCGGCCGCTCCGGACGGGTCCGCGGCCGGTTTCGGCACGGGGCGCGCGATTCCTTGCGACTCCGCCGGGTCAGCGCCGCTCGAGATCGGCGATCCGCGCCTCGACGATCGGCCGGATCGTGTCCTCGAGCCCGGCCTCACGAGCGATCTGGAGCGCTCGCTCCCAGCTCTCGCGGACCTTCACGGTCGCGACGCCCTGCTTCAGGCGGTTGTCGCCCGTCACGAGGTGACGGCGGATGCGGGAGTGCGCGTCGTCTCCGGGTGGCACCACCGCAGGATACGACCGCGACGGCGCGGGTACGATCCACGGCGTGATTCCGGCCCTCGCTGTCCTCCAGGTGCTCTTCGGCGCCTCCCTGATGACGCTGATCCTCCTGCACTCCGGGCGTGACACGGGCTTCGGTGGAATCGGGTTCACACAGAGTTCGCACGGCGGCACGCACATCGTCGAGCGGAACCTGACGCGGCTCACCGTGCTTGTCGCGGTGCTGTTCATCGTCAACACGGTGCTGCTCTACCGCGTCCTCGCCTGACGGTTCCTTCCCTGCGACGCCTGTCGCCGGGCGGACTACCGGTCGGTACACTCCCTCCCCGCGCGCTGGTGGCGGAATTGGTAGACGCGCTAGGTTGAGGGCCTAGTGACCATTGCGGTCGTGGAGGTTCAAGTCCTCTCCAGCGCATGCGCGGATCGAAGGGGCCCGGAAGGGCCCTTTCGCGTTATCGGGCGCGCATCTCAGCCCACAAGCCCGACGATCTGCGGAATCGCGATCTCGGGTAACTCCGTCCCGTCGACAAGCAGCGACCGGCACTCGGGACAGGCGACCACGCCTCGCAGCCGGAGTACGAATTCGCCGCAGCACGGGCACTGGAGGCTCGCCCCGCGGATGAGGGCGGCGAGCTCCTGATCGAGCGTCCGTGCGAGCGGCGCGACGGTGCTCATCCGAGACGCCTGAACACCCCCACGACCCGCCCCAAGACCTTGACGTGGTCGGCGTAGATCGGCTCAAGCGCCGGGTTTTCGGGCTGGAGCCGGATGCGCCCGTCAGGGTCACGGTAGAAGGTTTTCACGGTCGCCTCGTCCGTCGCCTCGTCGTCGCCCGCGAGCGCAACGACGATCTCCCCGTCGCGTGCGTCATCGCAGTGCTGCACGACGAGCGTGTCGCCGTCCAGGATTCCCGCCCCGATCATCGAGTCGCCGCGAACGGTGAGAAGAAAGTCGGCGCCGCCGCCGAGCATGGCCGGCACCGCGACGACATCCTCGATGTTCTCCTCCGCAAGCAGCGGAGCACCGGCCGCGACGCGACCGAGCAGCGGGAGACGCGCCACCTCGTCGCGCACGGGGTCGGCCGCCGGGCTCCCGTACGTCCGACGGTGACCGGGGAGCTCGATCGCGCGCGGCTTGGTTGGGTCGCGCCGGATCAGGCCGTGACGCTCGAGCGTTGCGAGATGCGCGTGCACGGTCGACGGCGACGCGAGTCCGACCTGCTCGCCGATCTCGCGGACGGTGGGCGGGTAGCCGTGACGGTCGACGAACTCGCACAGGAACTGCCAGATCTGCTGTTGCCGGGCACTCAGGGCTTCCTGCACGGTCGCCTCCGGGAGATGAGGGATACGGGTGTTCGGAACACGTGTTCGTGATGAAGCGTACGGCTCCTTTCGGACGACGTCAACCCGGGACGGCCGCCGCTACCGTGTCGGGGCAGGCCGGATGGCTGCGGGCGCCGCAAGGCGTCCGAGGAAAGTCCGGACACCACAGGGCAGGACGCCGGGGAAATCCCGGGCGGCGAAAGCCGACGGAAAGTGGAACAGAGAGGAGACCGCCCGCGGGAAACCGCAGGTAAGGGTGAAACGGTGGGGTAAGAGCCCACCAGCGCCGTGGTAACACGGCGGCTAGCCAAACCCCGTCCGGTGCAAGGCGAAACAGGTCCCGTTGACGCTGCCCGCCGAGGGACCGGGTACGCCGCTCGAGCCGTCGGGCAACCGACGGCCTAGATGGATGGCCATCCACGACAGGATCCGGCTTACAGGCCTGCTACCGAGAGGGCCCCGGCGACGGGGCCCTTTCCATTCTCCGCCCGGCGCACCACGCACGCTCCGACCGGGGTCGCGCCAGATCGAGCGTGAGATCCGCCAGCACCGGCCTAGACTCCTGCCCATGGCGTACGACGAGGCGCTTGCGGAACGGGTGCGTGACGTGCTCACGGACGATCCGGCGGCGACCGAGCGGAAGATGTTCGGCGGACTCGCGTTCATGGTCGGCGGGCACATGTGCTGCGGGATCATCGGCCCCGATCTGATGGTGCGGCTCGGTGTCGAGGGCGCCACCGCGGCTCTGGAACGGCCGCACGTCCGGCCGATGGACTTCACGGGCCGGCCGATGGCCGGGATGGTCTACGTCGAGCCTGCGGGTCTCATCGGCGACGCGCTCCGCGGGTGGATCACCGAGGCGGTCGTATTCGCGCGTTCGCTACCGCCGAAACCCGGCCGCTGACCGCCCTCCACCGGCTCGTCACGCGCCCCTCGGCGGGGCCGCGCGGTGCTCTCCCGACACCAGCATCGGCGACGCCAGGTGACCGTCCCTGACCCGGGCCGCTACCCCGTCAGGTGGGCGTGGGCGTCCAGTGCCCGGAGTGTCCCGTCGCGGTCGAGGGCGAGCAGGTCGAGCACCACCCGTTCGACCCCCGCCGCCTCCAACTCCTCGATGAGGGCGGGTCCCGGGGCGGAGCGAAGGCACATCGTCAGCCGGATGGAGGCGGGGTCACGGCCCACCTCCTCGGCCATTCTCCGAAGCTCCTCGATCTGCTCCTTCAGCCTCGGCCAGTCGGCGGGGGCGCTGTAGGGCATCCAGCCGTCACAGGCCGCGACCACACAGCGGAGTGCACGGCGGCTCGTCCCGCCCAGCAGGATCGGTGGGCCGGGCGCCTGGAGCGGCTTCGGGAAGGCGAGGCTCGGCGAGAAGTCGACAAACGTGCCGTGGTACTCCGCCTCGTCCTGCGTCCAGAGCGCACGCATCGCAAGGATCCGTTCGCGAACGAGGTCGAATCGCGTAGCGAAGTCGGTTCCGTGGTGCGCCATCTCCTCGCGGTTCCACCCAGCGCCGACCCCGACCGCGACCCGGCCACCCGAGAGTCGGTCGAGCGTCGCAATCTCCTTCGCGGTCACGATCGGGTCTCGCTCGACGAGGAGCAGGATCCCGGTTGCAACAACGAGACGCTCCGTCACGGCGGCGGCGGTCGCGAGCGAGACGAACGGGTCGTACGACGACCAGTACTCCCGGCCGAGCGTGCGACCCTGTCTCCGTGACGACTCGAGGCTCGCCGGGATGTGCGTGTGCTCCGCCACCCAGAGCGACTCGAACCCGCGATCCTCGAGCGCCCGACCGAGCTCGTCGGGGCGGATCCCCCACTCGGTGATGAACATGTTGACCCCGTAACGCACGTGTCTCGCCGGTGACAACCAAACCAGAAACGCCGAGGCCGTGTCACGGCAGAGTGGCCGGAGCTGCCGCGCGCCCGCGCCCGCGCCCGCCTGAGGGTGTCCGGTGACGTCGGAGACCCAGCCACACATCACTCCGCGTCGAATCGACATGCTCCGAGTCCCCGCACGCGCGGAGCCAGCCCGAGGGGGCGCCGGCCATCCCGGGGCGCGCCGCGCGCCTCAGCCCGCGAAGCCGTCGAGCGCCGCCGCGACGAGCGACGGGAGCGCCGCGACGTCGTAGCCGCCCTCCAGCACCGCCGAGACGCGCGGCGCGAGTCCACTCGCCCGCCGCGCGAGCTCCCGGAAACACGTCTCCGACCACCGGAGCTCGCCGAGCGGATCGTGCTTCCAGGCGTCGAAGCCTGCGGAGACGATCAGCGCGTCCGGCCGGAACGCCTCGATCGCCGGTGCCGCGACCCCGTCGAACGCGGCGAGCGCCTCGCGGTCACCCGACCCGGCCGGGAGCGGGATGTTCACCGTCGTCGCATCGGATGTGCCTGGCCCACCCGTCCCGGGATAGGCGGGCCACCCGTGGAGCGAGACGAACAGCACCGTCGGGTCGTCGCGGAACACCGCCTCCGTCCCGTTGCCGTGGTGCACGTCCCAGTCCAGGATCGCGACGCGTTGGAGCCCGAGCGCCGCCTGTGCGTGCCGCGCCATCACCGCCGCGTTTCCGAGCAGACAGAACCCCATCGCCCGATCGGGGAGCGCATGGTGGCCCGGCGGGCGCACGAGCGCGAACCCGTCCCGCTCGACCGCCTCGATCGCACACCCCGCCGCGAGTAGCGCCGCCTCCCAGGAGGTCGGCCCCACCGGGGTGTCGGGGTCGAGCCACGCCTCCTCGCGGATCGCCGCAAGCGCGTCGAGGTACACGGACGGATGCACCCGCTCCACCTGTTCCCGCGACGCGGGCGACCCCTCCAGCACCCCTGGGAACGCAGCAAGCAGCGCTGCGAGCCGCCCCTCGTGCTCCGCATGACCGAGCCACCCCGTGGGATGGAGATGCGCGAGGGAGGGATGCGAGATCAGGTCCGTGCGACCGTCTCCAGCATCCCCGCGAGCCGCCCGAGCCCCAGGAGATCGGCAGCTGCTGCCCCTGCCTTCCAGTCGGGCTCCCGGTCGGGGAGCGGCGGCAGCACGAGCGATGGGTCGAGTGTCGCGACCCGCAGGTAGATGCGGAGCGCCTCCGCCTCGTCCGCGAACCGGCCCTCCGCGAGCAGCCCTTCGAGGGTGCCCCCCTCCGCCAGCAGCTTGGCCGCGCCCTTCTCACCCACGCCCTTCGCGCCCGGAATCCGGTCGGACGGGTCGCCGCGAAGCGCGATGAACGACGGAACCTGGTCGGGGCGGACGCCGTAGCGCTCCACCACCTCGGCGGGCCCGATGCGGGCGAGCTCCGACACGCCGCGCACCGGTTGCAGAATCGTGACGTCGTCAGCCACGAGCTGAAAGGCGTCGCGGTCGGAGGTCGCGACCAGACATGATCCACCGCGCTCCCGCTCGGAGCGGACCGCCGCAGCGAGTACGTCGTCGGCCTCGAACCCCTCGCGTTTCACGCAGACGATCCCCATCGCCTCGAACAGCGATGGCGCAATGTCCAACTGCTCGACGAGCTCCGGATCGAACACCCGCCCACCCTGGTACCCAGGGAGCAGCGCGTTCCGATACGTCGGGGCACCCACCACGTCCCAGCCGACGATCACCGCACGCGGCCGTTCAGCGACCCAGAGGCGCGCGACCATCGAGACGAGCCCCTGGAGAAGGTTTCCGGGCCGTCCGCCCGCCCGCCGGATCGAGCGCGGAAGCCCGTGGAACGCCCGGTGGGCGAAGGAGTCGCCGTCGATCGCAAGGAGCGGGGCGCCCGGCGGGTGCACCGTCACTGCAACGACGCCTCCAGCCGCTCGATCGATGCCCGGAGCCGATCGGTGGCCTGCGCCGCCGCCTCGACCGGGTCGAGTGATCCGAGGTCGTCCATCCGCACCGGCTCGCCGTAGACCACCCGCCACTGGCGCAGCGTTCGCAACCCGTCGGTGCCCGCGACCGCCGCCGGGACGAGCGGCACCCCGGCCTCGAGCGCGATCCGCGCGGCACCCGAACGCCAGCGCGCCTCGTGCCGCTTCCGCAACCCCTTCCGCCGACGCGTCCCCTCGGGAAACATCACGACCGCGTGCCCGTCACGCGCGAGCGCAACTGCGGTCGAGATCGCTTCCTCGTCGCGCTGGCCCCGCCGCACCTTGAACGCGCCGCACGAATCGAGGAACGCGCCGAGCGGCGGCCAGTAGAGCTCCGACTTCGCCATGAAGCGGAGAAACCGCCGGGGGTAGAGCGGCATCCCCAGCAGCCACGGGTCGATGTTCGAGACATGGTTCGAGGCGAGCACGTAACCGCCGTCGGCGGGCGGTCGCCTCGAGTCCGCGACCCGGAGCCGAAAAACACCCCGGACGATCGGCCACGAGAGCACCCCGACCACGAGGTAGATGCCACTCGGACGGTGTGTGGAGGCCACGGCACGGCAGGATACGCGGCCGCTCGGCGGCGACGGGGCTTGACGCGAGGGCTACCGTGCTAGCCGTCGTGACCCGATGTCTCGTGATCGTGGAGTCCCCCGCCAAGGCGAAGACCATCGCCGGCTATCTCGGCGCGGGCTACATCGTCGAGTCGTCGATCGGCCACATCCGCGACCTGCCACGCACCGGGAAGGACATCCCCGCAGCCGAGCGAGAGCGATTCGGCACGCTCGGGGTAGCGGTCCATGACGGGTTCGAGCCGCTCTACCGGGTCGACCCCGACAAACAGAAGGTCGTCGCCGCACTCAAGAAACAGTTGAAAGAGGTCGACGAGCTTCTGCTCGCCACCGATGAAGACCGCGAGGGAGAGGCGATCGCGTGGCATCTGCTCGAGGCGCTCAAGCCACCGAAGGGGATGCCCGTGCGGCGTATGGTGTTCCACGAGATCACGCGCGACGCGATCCAGCGCGCGCTCGGCGAGACGCGGGAGATCGATCAGCGGCTCGTCGATGCACAGGAGACGCGCAGGATCCTCGACCGCCTGTACGGGTTCGAGGTCTCGCCCGTGCTCTGGAAGAAGGTGTTGCCACGGCTCTCGGCGGGGCGCGTCCAGTCGGTCGCGACCCGACTCGTCGTCGATCGTGAACGGGAGCGCATCGCCTTCGTCGCATCGGGCTGGTGGGACGTGGCGGGGACATTCGAGCCCGGCTCGTTCGCCGCACGTCTCGTGGCGCTCGACGGTCGTCGGGTCGCGCGCGGCACCGACTTCTCGTCTGACGGCACCCTTACACGTGACGCCCTGGTGCTGGACGAGACAGCCGCGACGACGCTCGTGGCCGGACTGCACGGTGCGCCGTTCGCCGTCCGCACCGTCGAGGAAAAGCCCTACAGCCGCAGCCCGTCGGCGCCGTTCCGCACCTCAACGCTCCAACAGGAGGCGGCCCGGAAGCTCCGGTTCTCCTCCCAGACGACGATGAGTCTCGCGCAGCGCCTCTACGAGGCTGGCCACATCACCTACATGCGAACCGACTCGGTCGCGCTCTCGGAGACCGCGATCCAGGCCGCCCGCGACCACGCACGTCGCGCGCACGGCGCGGACACCGTGCCCGCGCAGCCGCGCCGCTACGAGCGGTCGGTCAAGAATGCGCAGGAAGCGCACGAGGCAATCCGCCCCGCTGGCGACCGCTTCGCGACCCCGGCCGAGCTCTCGCGCGTCGTCAGTGCCGACCAGCTGAAGCTCTACGACCTGATCTTCCGGCGCACGATCGCCTCGCAGATGATCGATGCGGCAGGACGCACCGTGTCGGTGACCCTCGAGGCCACCGCCTCCGAGGGCGCGGTCGCCACGTTTGGCGCCTCGGGGACGGTGGTCACGACCCCGGGCTACCTCCTCGCGTACGAGACCGGCCGGGACGAGCCTGCAGAGGATGAGGATGAGACGCGCCTCCCCCCGCTCGTAGTCGGGGACGTCGTCGCGGCGAGCGAGCTCCGCTCCGAGGAGCACCGGACGAAGCCCCCTGCTCGGTACACGGAGGCGAGTCTGATCCGCGCGCTCGAGCAGCGCGGGATCGGTCGGCCCTCCACCTACGCGTCGATCCTCTCGACCATCGTCGACCGCGGCTACGTCTGGAAGAAGGGGACGGCACTCGTCCCATCGTTCGTCGCGTTCGCGGTCACGCGGCTGCTCGAAGGACACTTCGAACGGCTCGTCGACTACGACTTCACCGCCCGGATGGAGGACGATCTCGACCGGATCGCGTCGGGCCAGGAACACCGGGTCGCGTGGCTCAAGCGGTTCTACTTCGGCGACGGTGCACCGGGTCTCCACGCGCTCGTCTCCGACCATCTCGAGGAGATCGATGCCCGCGCCGTCAACTCGATCCCGATCACCGGCTCCGAGATCGTCGTCCGGGTCGGGAAGTTCGGGCCGTACCTCGAGCGCGGCGACGAGCGGGCGGGCCTCCCCGACGGGGTCGCCCCCGACGAGCTCACCGCCGCCCGTGCCGAGGAGCTCCTCGTGCGCCCGTCAGGGGATCGGGCGCTCGGGACCCACCCCGAGACAGGTCTCGGGGTCGTGGTGAAGGATGGCCGCTACGGGCCGTACGTCCTGGAGGAACAGCCGGACGGCTCGGATGCGAAGCCGCGCACCGCGTCGCTCCTCAAGACGATGAGCCCCGACACGGTCGCGCTCGACGACGCAGTGCTCCTCCTGACGCTGCCACGCACGCTCGGCGTGCCCGGCGGGGAGGAGATCCTCGTCGCGAACGGCCGCTACGGGCCGTACGTCATGCAGGGGAAGGAGACGCGGTCGCTCGCAAGCGAGGAACAGCTGTTCACGCTCACGGTGGAGGAGGCGCTCGCGATCCTCGCCCAGCCGAAAGAGCGCCGTGGACGGGGCACCGCGAAGCCGCCGCTCGCGGATCTCGGCCCCGACCCGGATTCGGGACGGCAGATCGTGGTGAAGGACGGCCGCTTCGGCCCGTACGTCACCGATGGCGAGACGAACGCGAGTCTCCGCAAGGGCGAGGAGCCTGCGGCGCTCACACTCGACCGGGCGCTCGAGCTTCTTGCGGAGCGGCGAGCAGCAGGGCCGTCGAAGCGCCCCGCTGGGCGCTCGCCGAGCGCAGCGGGCCGATCCGGGGCGCCGCGGACGACGCGGTCGACACGGCCCCGTCGCAAGCGGGCCTAGCCACACACCCGCAAGGCAAACCGCTGCTACCGTGGGCGCCCGCGCGACCCGCGACCGATCGTCGGTGACGGGGCGCGCTCTTCCGGTGATCGAGGGGAAGGCGAGCGGGCGAGCGTGACCCAGAACCAATTGATCGAGTTGTTCGAGAGCGAGCAGGTGCTCGCGCTCGTCGAGCGGTCGGAGGAGCGGGGCTGGGTCGAGACCGCGGAACTCGACGTCCTCGCGGCTGCGCACGAGTTGAACGCGGAAGAGCTCGAGCAGGTGACACGTGAGCTCGAGGCGATGGGGCTCGAGATCGGTGAGCCGCAGGCGGACGCGGATGCGAAGGATCAGGCCGAGGAGGTCTGGGAGGCGGGTCGCGCGACCGGTGTCGGGGACTCGCTGCAGCTGTTTCTCGCGGATGTGGGACGCCACCGGCTGCTGACCGCGCCACAGGAGGTGCAGCTCGCGAAGCGGATCGAGCGTGGAGACCCGCGCGCGAAGCGCCACATGATCGAGTCGAACCTGCGCCTTGTGGTGTCGATCGCGAAGGGCTACCGCGGGCTCGGGGTGCCGTTTCTCGATCTGATTCAGGAGGGCACGCTCGGTCTGAACCGTGCTGTGGAGAAGTTCGACTGGCGTCGCGGGTTCAAGTTCTCGACGTACGCGACGTGGTGGATCCGCCAGTCGGTGCAGCGTGCGGTCGCGAACCATGCGCGCACGATCCGTGTCCCGGTGCACGTCGTCGAGCGCCAGCAGAAGCTGACGCGGGCCTCGCGGCGACTCGAGGTCGAACTGGGGCGCGAGCCGACGAAGCAGGAGTTGTCAGAGGCGACCGGGCTCCCGATGCAGCACATCGACGAGGCGATGAGTGCCGCGCACGCCTCCGTCTCGCTCAACCAGACGGTGGGCGCCGACGACGAAGGCGAGTTGGGCGAACTGTTCGCCGACCGTGAGGCAGCCGACCCGTTCGAAGAGGCGGAGGAATCGCTCCGCCGTCAGGGTGTCCGCAAGGCGCTCGATGCCCTGCCCGAGCGCAAACGGCGGATTCTCGAGATGCGGTTCGGGTTCGAGGGCGAGGCGTGGACGCTGGAAGCAATCGGCCGCGAGCTCGACCTGACGCGCGAGCGCGTGCGACAGCTCGAAGGCCAGGCGCTCAACCGGCTCGCCGCAATCCGCGAGATCGCCTCGCTCGCCGAGGAGCTCGAACCCCGCGCCGAGCACCTGCCTCGCGGAGCGACGACGAGCCGCTAAAGGTCTCGCCCCGCGCTGCCGATACCAGCAGCGTGGAAGCTGCGGAGATCGAACGGGTCCTCGACCGCGCGCGCATGCACGCGCGCCGGTTCGACGAGGACGCCGAGCGTGTCGCGCTCCGTGGCGACTCGCCCATGCGCCTCCTCGAGCTGGAAGGACGACCGCCCCCCGGGCCGAGTCCGACGACGCGCGAGGTTCAGGTGCTGCAGCTCGTCGCGGAAGGGCTCGCGAACCGCGAGATCGGCGGGAGCCTCTACCTGTCGGAGGAGACGGTCAAGTCACACGTGCGGCACCTGCTCGCGAAGCTCCAGGCGCGCAGCCGAGCCCACGCCGTCGCCGTGGGGTTCAGGCGTGGGCTCATCGGCTGACGCTGATCGTCTGTCCGCCACCTCGAGGACCGGACGGGATCGGGCGACCCCAGGCAGGGATCGCATGCACCCGCGCAGAACTCGGGGTACGGATCTGGGTTACCAGTCCTTCGCGCCGCTCATGGCGGTGGCACGAAGCACACGGCGGAGGATCTTCCGCATGGTGGCTCCTCGGTTGTGGACTGACGGCAAGCGGGATCGTATACCTCGTCCGAGGGATGGGCAAGAAGCGGCTGCGCTGATGCGAACGCGCGTTCGTCGCCACGTGCAGCGGCTCGGGGTTGCGGCAGCGCTCGTCGCGGGCGCGCTCGTCGCGGACGACACCGGGATCGGCGACCCCTGGACGGTCGCCGCGCTCGCCGTCGCGAACATCGTCGCCGAGCGCAGCGGCGTGTGGGTGACACGCACGACGCAGCTCTCGATTGCCCTGCTCCCCACGCTGTTCGCCGCAGTGCTGTTCGGGCCGCTTGCCGGCGCGGTCGTGAACGCCGCCTCGATGCTCGGTGATCCGGAACTCCTAGCCGCGCGCGACCCCGAGCGAGCACCCCGGATGAAGGTCGCCGCCTACACGTGCTCACGCTTCATCACAGGCGCGGCGGCAGGACTCGCCGCGACCGCGATGACCGGGTGGGTGGGCTGGCACCTCGCCGGCCTTCTCGCCACGACCCTCGTCGCGGCTCTCGTCGCGGAAGGACTCGATGTGTGCTTCGCCGCAGCCGCCGGTCGGGCACGCCGTGGCGAAGCTGCGCCGGTCCTGCGCGCGCTCGGCCCGCTGCTCCTGACCTCCGTCCCCGCGTATGCACCGCTCGTCGCCGTTCTCGCGCTCTCGTACCGCGAGGTCTCGCCGTGGACGGCGCCCCTGTTCTTCGTCCCGGCTCTCGCCGCGCAACGGCTGTTCGGGATGGTGCAGCACCAGCGCGAGCTCGTCGATCGCCTGGAGGACGCAAACGTGTCGTTCGCGGTCGCGCTCGTCGCGACGCTCGAGGCGAGCGACGCCTACACCGCGGGTCACTCGCGGGCGGTCGCGATCTACAGCCGCGACATCGCGGTGCGGATGGAGCTCCCACTGGAGGAGCACGAGCGCGTCTTCCGCTGCGGTCTCGTCCACGACATCGGGAAGGTTGGGCTGCCTGCGACGCTGCTCGGGAAGGAGGGCACTCTCACTCTCGAGGAACGGCGTGTGATGCAACGCCACTCGGAGATCGGCGAGCGGATCCTGGCCGAGATCGCTGGTTACGAGGATGTCGCGCGGATCGTCCGGCACCACCACGAACGGGTGGACGGCGAGGGGTACCCCGACCGGATCCGAGGCGAAGAGATCCCCCTGCTCTCACGCGTGATCGCCGTCGCGGATGCCTACAACGCGATGACGTCCAGTCGGCCATACCGCGACGCGCTCCCGAGCCGGGTTGCACGGCTCCGACTCGCACAGGCGGTCGAGACGCAGTTCGACACCGCGGTGGTAGCGGCGTTCGAGGCGATCCTTGCGGGTGCGGACGAGGTCTATCGGACCGCGACCGGCCCGGAGTTCGAGCCGTCGGCACCGGCGGTCGGGGTCGCGAGACCGGCCTCTCCACCCGAACTGGTCGCGGTCGGCGCGTAGCCTGCCCGCCGCCCGGGGCCGAGCGAGAGCGCGGCGCGCGAACGGACGCCGAGCTTGTCGAAGATCCGGTGGAGGTGCGCCTTCACCGTCGCCTCCGAGATGAAGAGGCGGCGCCCGATCTCGGCGTTCGAGAGCCGCTGGCAGACCAGTTCAACCACCTCACGCTCGCGCGCGGAGAGCGTCCCGGCCGGGTCGACGAGTTCGGCAGTCGAGCGGCCGAGTCCCTCGACGAGGGCCGTGTCGCCCGCGCGGCGGACGAGGAACAGCGCGCGCTCACGCGCCACAACCGACGCGAGCAGTGCCTCGAGAAGATCGACGTTCGCGCGGTACGCGGTGACGAGCGCGTCCACTGCTCCCGCCTCGAACACCCCCTCGATCGTGGTCTCGCACGGCGTGAGACCCCGATCCCGCGCCTTGACGGCGCAGGTCGCATCGACGGCGGAGGCGAGCTGGTTCGCCTCGATCCCACTCGTCGTCTCGCGTGCGAGCCGTGCCAGCGTCCGCGCCTCGTCCACCCGTGCGATCGAGGCGAGCGCGAGCGCCCGGGTTGCGAGCACCTCGCCGCGCATGCTCGGCAGCGCCCGACTGACGTCCGGCGGCTCCACGGCGCACGCAACCGCAATCTCTCCCTGCTGCAGCAGGATGCGGGTGCCGATCGCGTAGGCGTTCAGGACGCCGTTCACGTCGTGGACGCGCCGGCTCGCGTCCGCCGCCCGCTCGATCAGCGTGCGTGCCTCGTCGAAACGACGCAGACCGGCGGCCGCAGCCGCTGCGCTCGACAGCCCGTACGGGAGCGCGACATCGACGCGGTACTCCTCCGCGTCCTGGACGAGGAGCAGCGCCTCGTCGAACGCATCACCGTAGAACGCCCCGAGGCACAACGCCCAGGCGTACATCGAGCGGAACGAGCAGCGAACCATCGGATCGGGGACGAGTTCGACGAGCTCCGCGACCCGCCGCGCATCCGGGAGGTGCTCGACCCGTCCGAAGCGGAAGTCGAGGCTCAGCTGCTTGTCCACCATCCGCACCTGGTCGCGGGGATCCGACCGGAGCACCTCTCCCTCGAGCTCACCGAGGAGCGCGTGCGCACCCTCGCGCTCGAGCGCGCCTAGGTGTAGTTCCCAGACACGTTGTTGACGGTGTGAAGGGTGGTTGAGCCC
>CAYXAS010000024.1:0-30523 GCA_964461665.1 uncultured Gaiellales bacterium | reverse complement strand
GATCAGAGCGCGTCGGATGCGGGTGCGGCGTATGTGTTCACAAAAACAAGTGGGACGTGGGGTGCTTCGACGCAGTTGCAGCACACGAGTCCTGCCACCAACGACTACTTCGGGCTCTCGGTTGCGTTGTCGGGTGATGGGTCGGTCGCACTTGGTGGCGCCACCGGCGACGATCAGAGCGCGTCGGCTGCGGGTGCGGCGTACGTGTTCCTGTCGTCTTCGACCGACGCGTCGTTGTCGGCGCTTGCGTTGTCGGACGGGGTGTTGTCGCCGGTGTTCGCGTCGGGGACGACGAGTTATGCGGCGTCCACGTCGTCGTCGTCGATCACGGTGACTCCGACCCGGTCGCAGTCGGGTGCGTCGATTCAGGCACGGGTGGCTAGTGGTTCGTACGCGTCGGTGACGTCGGGGTCGGCGTCGGGCGCGCTCGCGTTGAGTGTCGGGTCGAACACGGTGGATGTGCTGGTGAGCGCGCAGGATGGTTCGACGACGGCGACGTACACGGTGACGGTGACGCGTCTGTCGACGGACGCGTCGTTGTCGGCGCTCGCGTTGTCGGACGGGGTGTTGTCGCCGGTGTTCGCGTCGGGGACGACGAGTTATGCGGCGTCCACGTCGTCGTCGTCGATCACGGTGACTCCGACCCGGTCGCAGTCGGGTGCGTCGATTCAGGCACGGGTGGCTAGTGGTTCGTACGCGTCGGTGACGTCGGGGTCGGCGTCGGGCGCGCTCGCGTTGAGTGTCGGGTCGAACACGGTGGATGTGCTGGTGACCGCGCAGGATGGTTCGACGACGGCGACGTACACGGTGACGGTGACGCGGGCTGCGGCTGCAGTGACGGCGGTCTCGGAGGTGGCGCGGGCGGGGTACTGCCTTGGCGGGGTGTTCCTGAACCTCGAGAAGGGGCAGCCTGACCGCGACGCGAAGTACACCGGTGCGACGGTGGCGACCTTCACGGCGGGTGTGGGGTACTCGTGCCCGGTCGCCGCATCTGCGACATCGGCGGCGGCGCCGGTGGTGCCGGGTGCTCCGGGCTCACCCGGCGCATCTGCTGCGACTGCGCCTCCCGCGAAGGTTTCCACTCCTGCTGCGGGTGCACGGCCAGAGTTGACGGTCGTGACGACACGGCAGTTGACGACGGTGCGTGGCAGCATCCGCTCGACGCGCTACTGGCTGTCGCTCGCGACGACCGGCTCGAAGATCCGGGTCTCGTTCGATCGCGGCAAGACATCCGGCGGATGGGTTGCGGCGCTCCCGGTGATCACCGTGTACACGCATCAGGTCGAGTGCTGGATCCAGGCACGCTCCGTCACAGGCAGCCTGTCCCGCTGGATCCGCGTCCCGCTCGCCGCACCCACCGCCTGACCGCCGTCTTCGGCGTCCCCTCGAACCTCTACCCGTACTGGCGCAGGAACTAGGCGTCACGCGGCGCGAGCGTAGGACGGGGCTAACCCGCCCAGCCGACCGCGCGCGAGATCGCGCGGGCGCGCTCCAGCAGGTGCGGGAGCGCGGCACGCACCTCGTCCGGGCCGAAGCGGGCCGATGGGCCCTGGAGCGCGACGATCGCGGCGAGCGCACCGCTCGCTGCGAACACCGGCGCCGCGATCGCGTTCAGCCCCGGTTCGCGCTCCTCGAGCCCCTCCGCGTACCCCTGCGCGCGCACCTGTTCGAGCTCGGCCGCGAGCGCCTCGCGGCTCGTGATCGTCCGCGCGGTGAAGGCCCGGAACGGCCCCGGCGGCAGCGAGCGGTCGGAGAACGCGAGCATCACCTTCCCCGCCGAGCTCGCGTGCCCGATCGAGGGACGCCCGAGCTGTGTCACGTGCTGGACGTAGTGCGCGCTCGGGACGAAGTCCACCGTGACCGCATCTCCCTCGCCGGGAACATGGAGCGTCGCGGTCTCCCCGGTCTCGCGGACGAGTGCCTCGAGGTGCGGGCGAGCCTCGGCGCGGACATCGAGTCGGGCGAGCACCGCGTTCGCGAGCCGCACGAGCCGGATCCCGAGCCGGTAACGCCCACTCACCGGGTCGTGCTCGACGAGTCCTGATTCCGCGAGCGTCCCGAGCTGGCGCGAGACCGTGCTCGCAGGGAGGCTGACGCGGCGCGCGAGCTCGTTCGTCCCCAGCTCGCCGCCGTCGGCGAGCGCGTCGAGGATCGCGACCGCCCGCCGCGCCGTCGAGATCCGGTGCGATGATGGTTGACGCGCGCCGGTCATCGCGCTACAGTCCTCGCGTTGCGTTCGGCGTATCGCCATTCCATATAACGCAACACTACTACACGATGTCACTCCTCGTCACCTGCCCCAACTGCGGCCCCCGCGAGATCGCGGAGCTTCGTTGCGCGGGCGAGTCCACGACACGGCCGAAGACGACGCCGACGGTGCGCGAGCTCAACACCTACATCTACTTCCGTCGCGGCGAGTGGGGTGTCCAGAAGGAGTGGTGGTTCTGTCGCTCCTGCGAGGACTGGTTCCTCGCCGAGCGTCACACCTATACGAACGAGGTCGTACGCACCTGGCATCCGGAGTCCGCCGCATGAGCGCGCAGCGGGTCGTCGTGGCGCCAGCGGCAGGCGGCGCCTGCCGCGCTTCAGGGGTGTGCCCCGCCGGAGGCGGGGATCCCGCGGGTCGGCCCGCAGGCGCGGGCCGAGCCTTGCAGGGGAAGAGATGAGCAGGCTCGAGCCGCGCGACGGCGAGCGGATCGACCGGTCGCGCCCGGTCGCGTTCACGTTCCAGGGAAAGACGGTCGAGGCGTTCGAGGGCGACACGATCGGCTCCGCGCTCTACGCCTCGGGACGCCGCGTCTTCTCGCGCTCCTTCAAGTACCACCGCCCGCGCGGTCTGCAGTGCTGCGTCGGTCACTGCGCGAACTGCCAGATGACCGTCGACGGGACCCCGAACATCAGGGCCTGCGTCACCCCGGTCACCGAGGGCGCGGTTGTCAAGGGCCAGAACTACGTCGGCTCGCTCGATCGCGACCTGATGCAGGTGACGGACAAGATCGGTGGGCCGTTCACCCCGCCCGGCTTCTACTACAAGACCTTCATCCGGCCCCGCAAGCTCTGGCCGCTGTACGAGAAGTTCCTGCGCGGTGCCGCCGGGCTCGGCGTGCTCGACCGGAACGGACGACGCGAGGAGAGAGTCGAGGTCGAGCACCGTCACACCGACGTGCTCGTGATCGGCGGCGGCCGCTCCGGGCTCGAGGCGGCGCTCGCCCATGCGGCCGAGGGACGCCACGTCACGCTGGTCGACGAGGGGCCGGAGGCGGGTGGCTCGCTGCTCTCGGATCCCGACGGGAAGACCGTCGCCGCGACGCTGCGCGAGCGCGCACGCGCCGCCGGAGTCGAGATCCTCGCGCCCGCGATCGCGATCGGCATCTTCGAATACGGGTTCGTCCCGGTCGCCGCCGACAACCTGCTCCTCAAGTTCCGGGCCGAGCGTGTGGTCGTCGCGGCCGGTGTCGTCGAGCAGCCGCTCGTCTTCCCGGGCAACGACCTCATCGGGGTGATGCTCCCCGAGGCCGCGAAGCGGCTGGTGGAGTGGTGGTCGATCAAGCCCGCCGAGCGCGCAGCGGTGATCACCGCTGACGACCGGGGCCTGCGCGCCGCCGACGCGCTTCGCACGGCCGGTGTCGAGATCGCCCGCGTGATCGATCTGCGCGTCGAGCAGCCGCCGAACATCGAGGCGCTGGGTCGTCGTGGCCGCCTGCGGGCGGTCTCGATCAACGGCGACATGGTGAAGGCCGACATGCTCGTGATGAGCGGGAGTCCGCAGCCGAACGCGAAATTGCTCGCGCAGGCGGGGGCGCGGGTCGCGTACGACGCGAAGCGGGGGATCTTTGTGCCGGAGTCGCTGCCCGACAACGTCGAGGTTGTCGGCTCCGCCGCAGGCGAGGCAGGCGATCCCGCCGTGCCCGCCCCCGCGCTCGGTCACCAGGGCGACAAGTGCTTCGTCTGCTTCTGCGAGGACCAGACGACGAAGGATCTCTCCTATGCGATCGCCGAGGGCTTCGACTCGATCGAGCTCGCGAAGCGGTACACGACCGTGACCATGGGCCCCTGCCAGGGGCGTCTCTGCTCGACGAACGCGATCCGCTCCTATGCGAAGACGAAGGGCGTCGACGAGAACACGATTGGGACGACCACCGCACGGCCGCCGTATTCGCCGCTGTCGATGGGCGTGGCCGCGGGCTATCCGCAGGAGCCCGGTAAGCGCACCTCGCTCCATCACCGCCACCGGGATCTCGGCGGGCGCATGATGTGGACGGGCGCGTGGCGTCGGCCCCACTCGTACACCGCCGATGCTGGGGTCGAAGCGCAGAACGTCCACACGAACGTCGGGCTGATCGACGTCTCGACCCTCGGGAAGATCCTCGTCACCGGCCCCGACGCGGGCGCGTTCCTCGACCGCGTCTATCCGAACCGCTTCTCGGATCTCAAGGTCGGGCGGGTCCGCTACGGCGTGGTGACCGGCGACGCGGGGCGGATCATGGACGACGGCACGGTCGCCCGACTCGCCGACGAGACGTTCTACGTCACCACCTCATCCACGGGCGCGGACGCGATCTACCAGTGGTTTGGCTGGTGGAACGCGGTCTGGCAGCTCGATGTCCAGTTCGCACCGCTCACCGGGCCGCTCGCCGCGATCAACGTTGCAGGCCCGAAGGCGCGCGAGCTGATGGTCCGCGTCTCCGACGACGACTTCTCGAACGAGGCGATCTCCTATCTCGATGCGGCGCACGTGACGGTTGCGGGTGTGCGCGCGCTCGCGCTGCGGATCGGGTTCGTCGGCGAGCTCGGCTACGAGCTCCATCTCCCGAGCCCGCTCGCCGAGCATGTGTGGGACGCGCTGCTCGCCCAGGGCGCCGACCTCGGGGTTGCGCCGTTCGGGCTCGAGCCACAGCGGATCCTCCGGCTCGAGAAGGGCCACGTGATCATCGGTCAGGACACCGACTCGGAGTCGAACCTCCACGAAGCCGCGATGCCGTGGCTCGTCAAGAACGACAAGGAGTTCGAGTGGGTCGGGAAGTGGGCGACTCAGCAGGCGCTCGACCGCGGTCTCCGCACGCTGCTCGTCCCGTTCGAGAGCCCGTCGGGCGCAATCCCCGTGGAGGGCGGCCAGGTCGTCGTCGACGGCCGCTCCGCTGGCCGGGTGACGAGCGTCCGCCGCTCGCTCGAACTCGACAAGGTGATCGGTCTCGCGGTTGTCCCGTACGAGCTCGCGGTTGACGGTGGGCGTTTCGACGTCCAGGTCGATGGCCGCCCTGTCGCGATGACGATCCGCCTTGGCCACTTCTACGATCCCGCGGGCGAGAGGCTCAGGTCGTGAGCGCGCTCGACTTCCTCTCCGTCTCCGTCGCCCACGACGCGAAGGGCTTCCACCCGGTCGCCCGCTCGTCGATGGATCGGCGCCAGCGCGAGGCGGGCGCGACCTTCGAGGAGCGCGACGGCTGGCTCGTCCCCGTCTCGCTTCCGGGTGAAGCCGAGGCGCTCCAGTCGGTCGGCGTCGCGGATCTCTCGCACCTCTCGGTCTTCGAGGCGCGCCCAGCCGACCCGGACCTCTCGCTCGACGGCGTCATCCGCCATCGGATCTCGGATCGCCGCGCACTCTTCCTCTGCCCGCCCGCCCGCGCGCAGGCCGTCCGCGAGGCGCTCGGGGAGCGGTTCGCGCTCGACCTCTCGGGTGCGTTCGGGATCCTCGCGCTGCACGGGCCCGAGGCGCAGACGCTCCTCAGGCGGCTCACACACCTCCACCACCTCCCGGCGAGCGGCGAGCTGGCGCACATCCAGGTGCACGTTCTTGCTCCCGGCGGATCGATCTGGATCGTCTTCGCCCAGGAGTCCGGGCACTACCTGTGGGATGTCGTTGTCGATCGTGCCTCGGCGCTCGGTGGCGGGCCGGTTGGCGTGGACGCGCTCGCGCAGGCGGCCGGCGCATGAAGGACATCTTCCGCAAGACGAAGATCCTCCGCCACCCGGGCGAGTTGAAGCGGCACTACGACGTCGTGATCGTCGGTGGCGGCTCGCACGGACTCGCGACTGCGTACTACCTCGCGACCCACCACGGGATCACTGACGTCGCGATCCTCGAGAAGTCGTACATCGGCTCGGGCGGCGCGGGGCGCAACACGACGATTATCCGCTCGAACTACCGGACGCCTCAGGGCGCCGCGTTCTACAAGGAGAGCGTCGCGCTCTACGAGCGCCTCTCGGCGGAACTCGACTTCAACCTCATGTTCTCGCAGCACGGCCATTTCACGCTCGCGCACTCCGACCGTTCTCTCGTCGTCCAGAACGAACGCGCCGAGGTGAACAAGCTGCTGGGGATCAACAGCCGCGTGATCGGCCGCGAGGAAGTGAAGAAACTCTGCCCGCAGATCAATATCGGCGATGACGTCACCTGGCCGATCCAGGGCGCGCTCTACCACCCGCCGGGCGGGATCATCCGCCACGACGCGGTCGTCTGGGGCTTCGCGAAGCAGGTCGGACGCCGCGGGATCGAGATCCACCAGGACGTCGAGGTGACAGGCTTTGATGTCCGCGACGGCCGCTGTCACGGGGTGAAGACGACGAAGGGCAATGTCTCGGCGGGGGTCGTGCTGTCGGCGACCGCGGGCTGGTCGAGCCCGGTCGCGAAGCTCGCCGGGGTCGAACTCCCGATCACGACCTCGATCCTCCAGGCGTTCGTGACCGAGCCGGTGAAGCCGTTCCTCGACAAGATCATCGTGTCGGCGCAGATGCACATCTACGTCTCGCAGACCGACCGCGGCGAGTTCCTGATCGGGGCCGAGGTGGAGCCGTACCCCACCTACTCGAACAAGGGCACCTACCCGTTCATCGAGTATGCCTCCCGCCACGTGTTGGAGCTCTTCCCGCAGCTCCACTCGACGAAGATCCTGCGCCACTGGACGGGCCTCTGCGACATGAGCCCGGACTACAGCCCGATCATGGGCCTGACCGAACTCGACGGGTTCCTCGTCGACTGCGGCTGGGGGACCTACGGGTTCAAGGCTGCGCCGATCACGGGCGTGACGCTCGCCGAGTTGATCGCGACGGGCAAGACTCCGGCGCTGATCGAGCCGTTCAAGCTCGAGCGCTTCTACACCGACACGATGGTCTCGGAGCTCGCGGCCGCGGCCGTCAGCCACTGAGCGCTGCGCTGCCGGCTCGCTGACGACCACCACCGACCCGAGAGAGAGAACCGGAATGCTGTCGAGCCTTGAGATCGCCCAGAACGCCGTCCTGCGCCCGATCGCGGAGATCGCGGCCGAATACGGGATCGAGGCGGAGGAGCTCGAGCTCTACGGTCGCTACAAGGCGAAGGTCTCGCTCGACATCCTCGAGCGGCTCGCGGATCGGCCCGACGGGAAGCTGATCAACGTGACCGCGATCACCCCGACCCCGGCGGGCGAGGGCAAGACGACCACCTCGGTCGCGCTCACTCAGGGGCTCGCGAAGATCGGCCGTCGGCCGATGCTTGCGCTGCGCGAGCCATCGCTCGGCCCGGTGTTCGGCGTCAAGGGCGGTGCGGCCGGTGGTGGCTATTCGCAGGTCGTCCCGATGGAGGACATCAACCTCCACTTCACCGGCGACGTGCACGCGGTCACCGCGGCGCACAACCTCCTCTCCGCGATCGTCGACGCGCACATCTTCCACGGCCACTCGCCCGCGATCGAGACCGTCACCTGGCGGCGCGCGATCGACGTGACCGACCGCTCGCTCCGCCAGATCCGCACCGGGCTCGGCGGCGAGAAGAACGGGATTCCGGCCGACTCGGGCTTCGACATCACCGCCGCAAGCGAAGTGATGGCGATCCTCGCGCTCGCGACCGACCTTGCCGATCTGCGCCGCAGGCTCGGCGCGATCACCGTCGGCTACACCGCGGCGGGCGACCCTGTCACCGCGGAGGACGTGAAGGCGGCCGGGTCGATGGCCGTCCTGCTGAAGGAGGCGGTGAAGCCGAACCTCGTGCAGACGCTCGAGGGGCAGCTCTGCCTCATGCACGCGGGGCCGTTCGCCAACATCGCGCACGGAAACAACTCGATCATCGCCGACCGGATCGGCCTGAAGCTCGGTGAGTTTCTGATCACCGAGTCGGGCTTCGCCGCAGATCTCGGGATGGAGAAGTTCATGGACATCGTCTGCCGCGTCGGTGGACTCCGCCCGCACGTCGTGGTCGTCGTCGCGACCGTCCGCGCACTGCGCCACCACGGCGGCGGCGACTGGAAGGCGACCGCGCCGATGGCCGAGATGCGCGCCGAAGTGGAGAGCGGGATGGACAACCTCGCAAAGCACATCTCCAACGTGCGCGCGTTCGGCATTCAACCGGTGGTAGCGATCAACACGCGCCCCGATGACGATCTCGAACTGCTGGAATTGATCCGAGAGCGGTCGCTCGAAGCAGGGGCATTCGGGGCCGCGATCCATAACGGGTTCGGCGAGGGCGGCACCGGTGTGACGGAGCTCGCGGAGGTCGTCGCCGCTGCAGCCGACGCGCCGTCAGAGTTCCGGATGCTCTACACCGATGACGAGCCGATCGCCACGAAGATCGAGCGGATCGCGACCACGGTCTACGGCGCGGACGGGATCGACCTCTCGCCGGAGGCACGCGCGTCGATCGCTCGCTATGAGCGCCAGGGGATCGGACACTTCCCGATCTGCATGGCAAAGACCCACCTGTCGCTCTCGCACGATCCGCTCCTGCGGAACCGCCCGACCGGGTTCACCGTACCGATCCGGGACGTCCGCGCCTACACGGGCGCGGGGATGCTCGTCCCACTCTGCGGCGAGATGCTCCAGATGCCAGGGCTCGGCGCCCAGCCTGCCGCGTTCGGGATCGACATCGACGCCAGCGGCGCGACCGTCGGTCTCTTCTAACGGGCGGGCAGGGAGCGGGCTGGACCGTCGGGCCCCCGACCCGCAGACCCCCTCATCCGGGCGCGACCGGACATCTCATCGATGCCCGTGGACGCACGACCCAGCCACGCTCGGCGACAACCTAACCGATGGCGCAGTGCGGTTCAAGGCGTAGGTGTCCGCTCCCTGACGACAGAGGGCCCGCCGTTCGGCGGGCCCTCTGCATCCTCTGAGCCGTCCGCGGCTGTCAGCCGCTTCGGCCTAGCCCCAGGGTCCGATGAACGGGCCCTTGACCCCGGCGAGCAGCAGGACGACCACGATGACGCCGCTCAGGATGCTGGCAACCAGCATCACGGGCGCGACGCGCGCGTCCTCCTTCTGCTCTGCGGGGAAGTCGATCTGCTTGCCAGCCATCGTTACTCTCCTCCGCCACTCGAGGTGGAGATCGAGCCGACACCGCTCGCCCGCAGGCGAGCCGCCTGCTCGTCGAGCTTCTTCGACTCGACCCGGACGAACTGGATGAGCGACCAGACCATCAGCGCGAACCCGACCGCGAGGATGATCCACGTCCCTGTGGACCCTGCGCCGCCGAACGTCCAGAACTCGGCGATGTCGGGGCCCCACTCATCGAACGGGAATGCGTCGAACATCGGTCACCACCTCTCAGCTGCCGGCGCCGGCGCTTGCCGACTGCCGTCCGGTTGTCGTCTGCGCGTACGCGTCGAGCAGGATCGGCCTCGACTCGACGACGCGACCGTCCACGTCGATCAGTGTCTCGGGCACGGACCCGAACTCGGGCAGGAAGTCCTGACCGAACTCGGCGATGTCGAGACCCTCGAGCTCAACCTCGGCCGGGACACGCAGCAGGTTCAGCTTCTTCAGAACCCAACTGATGATGTACCCGGGGAGGAACGCGAGCGGGAGGAACGCGAGCATGCCCATCAACTGCCCGCCGAACGAACTCTCGACGTTGTTGATGCCCGTCGGATAGCCACCGGCGAAGATCCCGACGAGGAACACGCCGTAGAAGCCGCAGACGCCGTGGACGGCGACCGCTCCCACGGCATCGTCGATCCGGAGCTTCTTCTCGATGTAGGTCCCCGCCCACACGGCCAGCACGGCACCGGAGGCGGAGAGGACATACGCGAGCATCGGGTGGTACACGTCCGCGCCTGCCGAGACCGAGATCACCCCGGCGAGACCACCCGACAGTGTCCAGAACGGATCACCCTTCGAGGCGAACCACCCACCCGTGAAGCCGCCCGCGAACCCGACGGTGATCACCATGGTGATCGCCCCGAGCGTGGTGGGCGAGAAGTAGATGTTCGCCCAGCCCGGGAACACCGTGGACTGGATGATCAGACAGGCCGCGTAGAACCCGTAGAACCCGGTGAAGATGAGCATGAGGCCCATCAGCGTCAGGTGGGTGTTGTGCCCCCTGAAGCTCCGAGCACGGCCCTGTCGGTCGTACTTGCCGATGCGCGGCCCGAGGTTCAGCAGCACACCGAGTGTGAACGCGCCCGCGACGCCGTGCACGACCAGCGACGCGATCGTGTCATGGAACCCGAAGCGGGTCGTCAGCCAACCGGCATACGACCAGCCCCACGCGGCGTCCATGATCCAGACGACCGAGCCGAGCACGACGGTCAGGATCAGGTAGGCCGACATTCTGACGCGCTCGATGATCGCGCCCGACATGATCGAGCCGGTCGTCCAGGAGAAGAGGAGGAACGCGAGGAAGAACACGAGACTCGCGTGATCCGCCAGGTTCGGCCCCATGTTCGCCGACCACGGTGCGGTCATCCCGCAGTAGCCCTCGAACGCCTCCGGGCTGGCATGACCGTTCTTCGGCCAGCCTTCCTCGAAGCAGCCGTAGATGTACCACCCGAAGTAGTAGAACGTCGGGGTGACGACGGCGATCGTCAGGATGTTCTTCATCGCCGTGGACATCAGGTTCTTCCGGCGCGCTGCCCCGGCCTCGTACGCCATGAAGCCCACGTGAATCAGCCACATGACGACGACGGTGTAGAAGTAGAACTGCTCGAGGAGAATGCTCGAGTCGAGCGCGACCTTGGCTGTCAACTCCTCGACAGCCTTCTGCAGGGCGGTCACATCCGCGGTTGTGTCCGCGAGCAGCCCCCAGAATCCACTCATCTAGTCGACCCTCCCTTGGGGCGGATCCAGGCAGCCAGCCTGGGTTGGCCGGAAGTCTGACCCGGCCGTCGGACGGTTGAGGAACGCAGTGCAGCGCAAGCCTAAGGGGTGGGCGGCGCCGAGTCAACGGCGCCCACACTGTCCGCGTGCGGAGCGGCTCAGCCGAGACCGTCGTCGACGATCTCGCCGCTCTCGCCGTCGATCAGCACGAGTTGCACGACCGTCGGCTTCGTCTCCGGGCCGCGGTACAGCGACACCGCCCAGAAGCCGTGCGACGTCGGGACCCCGCGTCGGACGAAGCGCACCTGGATCCGTTCCGGCTCGATCACCGCGACGGTGCGCGCGATCGCGATCGCCTCATCCTTCGTCACGTCGGGTGCCATCGAGGTGCAGCTCCGGGTGATCAGGAGCGCGCCGCCGAGGATGACCGCGATGATCAGTACGCGACCGAGCGGGCGGTCGCGCAGCCCCTTCGCAGGCTGCGGCGCAGGTGGGACCGCTGGCTCGCTCACGCGCTCGCGCGGGCCTTGCGCCGCTGGGCGAACGAGTAGACACGCAGGAGCAGGTACCCGACGAAGTGGGTCACAAACACGAGGAGCAGCCACCAGAACCACCACAGGTAGTGGGGCCGCATCTGGCGGAGCTCGATCACCGTGAGGTAGAGCACGACCGCGAGCGAGAGCAGGAGCGGAAGCGGAGCCTCTCGGAGGAGAACGAAGATGAACACCGGACGATTCTCTCTACCGCGCTCCCCGCGCGCAACCGCGAGGGGAGTCCGAGCGATCGCTGTCTACGACCACGGGTACGGCGAGTTCGAGACCGGGTGGAGATCGCCGGTCGCGAACCGCTCGAACCTGAACGGCGTCAGGAGCGGCGCGGTCTCGCCGAGCAGCACCTTCGCGACCTCGCGTCCGACGCCGATCATCTTGTAGCCGTGGTTCGAGTCGAGGACGCCGTAGACGTTTGGCTTGAGCCAGTCGAAGACGGGGAAGTTGTCGGCGGTGAACGATCCGACACCCCCCGAGCGCGCCTGCTTGTACAAAGGGGTGCACCCCTCGAAGCGGCTCATCGAGTGGGAGAGCGCGGCGCACCACATGATCGGGAACGACGGATCGACGTCGGTGGTCGCGGGGTACGGGTCGAGTTCGACGTCGCCGTCCACCGTGAGCGGCGAGGCACCGCCCTGGACACCGTGTCGATCGCGCTTGAAATAGATCCCCCAGAGGTCATCGGTGACGAGGTCGCCGGCGTCGGTGTAGAGGGGCGCGTCGGTGTCGAGGTGGATCACGGGTGGCGCGCCGCCGTCGGCGAGCGCGAACATCAGCGGGTCGACCGTGATCTCGCCCTCCTGGAGGTTCCAGTACGTCCACATCGGCTGGTCGCGCGCGACATCACCCGACGGCGTGTGGATGTCGATCCGGGCCGGGAGGCCGAGCATCCGCCAGAACCGCTGGGCCCACGGGCCGGGGGCGATCACGACCTGCTCCCCGACCGCGATTTCGCCGCGCGACGTCTCGACCGCGACGACGCTGTCGTCCGGGCCGAACCGGAACCCCGTCACCTCGGTGTACGTGAGGATCTGCACGCCCTCGGCGAGGCACTTGTCGCGGAGCCCGTTGACCGAGTCGATGTTGAACGCGAACCCGCCCTGCCGCTCGTGGAGGCAGACCGTGACGCCCTTCGCGCGCCAGTCCGGGAAGAGCGACTTCATGTGCCGATCGACGTCGGTCTCGCCGAGATAGAGCTCGGAGCGGTACCCGATCCGCTCGTGGCGTTCGAACACCGAGGTGAGATCGGACTCCTGAACCTGCGGCCCAAGTGCGATGTAGCCGACCGGGTTGTAGTGGTAGGCGGCCGGGTCGGACTCCCATACCTCGACGCACGCCTGCATCAGCTCGCTCATCGCTGGCTGGAAGTAGTTGTTGCGCACGACACCGCACGCGATCCCGGTCGCGCCGGCGCCCGGAGTCGCCTTGTCGAGGATCACGATGTCTGCGCCGGAGCCCTCATTCCGCTGGCGTAGCTCGACCGCGAGGTGGTAGGCGGTCGAGAGACCGTGCATCCCGGCTCCGACGACGACGTAGCGGGACGAGATGAGCTGCTCCATCGGGGCCTCCCGGGGCTTGTCGCAGGTACCGCGGCCCGTCCGTCCAGGAGGCTCGAACCCCCCTTGCCGTACAGGCAACGGTGTGCCAAAATCGTTGGGTTGAACGTAGCATGAGCACCGTTCGGCGACAAGCTCCCCGTAATGTCGGTGCGGTGTCGCGCGCGCTCGCGGTACTCGACGCACTCGCGGCGAGCGACGGGGAGCTCGGCACCAACGAGCTTGCGCGGCGCACTGGCGTCAACGCCAGTACGGTCTCACGGCTGCTCTCGACGCTCGCGGAAGCCGGGTACGTCGATCAGGCCGCGAACGGTCGGTACCGACTCGGTGTGCGCTTCGTCCAGCTCGGGAACGCTGTGATCGACCGTCTCGACCTGAGAGAGCTGGCGCGACCGCTGCTCGAGCGCCTCGTCGCCGAGACGGGCGAGGCAGCGACCCTGTCGATCGCCGGGGAACACGAGGCCGTCACGGTGGACTACGTCCGCTCGCCGCAGGCTGTCCAGAGCATCGCGCAGGTCGGCCGCCCGAGCGTCGCGCACGCGACCGCGACCGGGAAGGTGCTGCTTGCGTTTGGCGGCGTGACGCCGCCCCCCGGCCCTCTCACCCAGTACACGACGCGCACGATCGCCGACCCGCGCTCGCTCCTCGGAGAGATCGAGCGCGTGCGCCGCAACGGATGGGCGGACGCGGTCGGTGAGCGCGAGCCGGATCTCGCCGCGATCGCGGCACCCGTCCGGGGGAGCCGTGGGGAGCTCGCGGCGATCCTCGGCGTCCAGGGGCCTGCTAGCCGGTTCGACGAGGGCGCACGGGAACGCGGACTCATCGCACTCACGCGCGCCGCGGCGGAGCTGTCCGCCCGGCTCGGTCTCCCGCAGGACTAGCCGGGGACGAGCGGACTCGGGCCGTGCCGGTAGAACGGCACGGGGTCGGGCGCGAGCGGCGTGAGGCCGCGGATCAGGTCGGCGGCCTTCTCGGCCGTCATCGTCACCGGTGCGTAGAGGTTCGCGTTCGTGATCGTCGGAAAGACGGAGGCGTCCACCACTCTGAGCCCGTCGAGTCCGCGAACGCCCATCGTCGCCGGGTCGACGACGGCAAGTTCGTCTGTTCCCATCCGACAGGAGCACGACGGATGCAGCGCCGTCTCGCCGTCCTTCTTCACCCATTCGATGATCTCCGCATCGGTCTCGACGGCCGGCCCGGGCGACACCTCGCCGCCGTCGAGTCCGGCGAACGCGGGCTGTTCGAGGATCGACCGCGCGACCCGGATCGCCTCCACCCACTCGCGGCGGTCCTGCTCGGTCGAGAGGTAGTTGAAGCGGATTTCGGGCTTCGTCGCGGGGTTGGCCGATGCGATGCGGATCGAGCCGCGCGCGTTCGAGTTCATCGGGCCGATGTGCACCTGGTAGCCGTGACCGCCCTCCGGCTGCGTGCCGTCGTAGCGGATCGCGAGCGGCAGGAAGTGGAACATCAGGTTCGGGTAGGCGACCTCATCGTTCGAGCGACAGAAGCCCCCCGCCTCGAAGTGGTTGGTGGCGCCCGGACCGCTGCGGAGGAACAGCCAGCGGAACCCGATCTCCGGCCGCCGCCACTTCTTCAACGCAGGCTGCATGGAGACCGGCTGGCTGCACGCGTGCTGGACGTAGACCTCCAGGTGGTCCTGCAGGTTCTCGCCGACACCCGGGAGCGCGTGTAGCGGCTCCACCGCGACGCTCGCGAGGTGCGCAGGGTCGCCGATCCCCGAGAGCTGCAGCAACTGGGGGGTGTTGATCGAGCCGCCGGAGAGGATCACATCACCGCCGCGGGCGACGTGCGTCGTGGATCCCTTCACGTACTCGACCCCGACCGCACGCGTGCCCTCGAGCAGGACGCGTGTCACGTACGCGCGCGGGATCACGGTCACATTCGGCCGTCGCATCGCGGGGCGAAGGTAGCCGTGCGCGGCGGTGAGGCGGCGCCCGCGGTGGATGTTCCGGTCGAACAGCCCGAATCCCTCCTGCCGGTAGCCGTTCACATCATCCGTCAGCGGATAGCCCGCCTGCTGCGCTGCCGCGAGCCAGGCGTCGAACAGGGGGCCGCGCGCGGGGCCACGCTCGAGCACCAGCGGGCCGTCACCGCCGCGGAACCCGTCGGTTCCGGCGAGGCACGTCTCCATCCGCCGAAAGTAGGGGAGACAGTGTGCGTAGTCCCACCGTTCGAGCCCGGGCCGTGCCGCCCACTTCGCGTAGTCGAGCGGGTTACCGCGCTGGAAGATCATCCCGTTGATCGCGCTCGAGCCGCCGTAGAGCTTGCCGCGCGCGTGGTAGATCCTGCGGCCGTTCATCTGCGGCTCGGGCTCCGATTCGTACATCCAGTCGTAGCGGCGGTTCCCGATCGGGAACGAGAGCGCGGCTGGCATGTGGACGTAGACGTCGAACGGGTAATCGGGCCGCCCCGCCTCCAGCACGAGCACGCGCGTCGATGGATCCTCGCTCAGCCGGTTGGCGAGCACGCAGCCCGCAGCGCCTGCTCCCACGATCACATAGTCGTAGGTCGTCCCCTTCGGCGCCATCGCGTCGGAGCATACGCGGGCAGGGCAGCGCGTATCGGGCATCGAGCCGTGCTGGGCAGCGCATTGCAAACGTCCGCGCCGCTTTGTAGGCTCGCGGGGATTCCGGCTCCCCGAGAGGCAATCTGAGGGGCCGGACGTTGATCCATGACTGGAGGAGGCAGGATGGCTGAAGTAGCGGTGGACGAACGCCGCCTCTTGAAGTCGATGCGCTGGTACGACGGGGTCGTGATCGGGTTGGCGAACCCGGGCTTCCTCCTCGTCGGAATCGCGTTCTCGGTCGTCTATCTCGGTGGCAAGTGGGCGATCGCGCTCTGGATCATCTCGGCGGTGATCGGCGCGCTGCAGGCGTACGTCTACGCCGAGCCAGCAGCAATGTTCCCCGACAAGCCGGGAGGCCTCTCCGTCTACGCCCGTGAGGGATGGCGGAAGCACTTCTCGCTTGCTGGCCCGATCGCGGTGTTTGGCTACTGGTTCGCGTGGTCGAGCGTGCTCGCGATCTACGGCAGCTTCATCGGCATGCTCTTGATCGGCGAGTTCTGGAACAAGGAGTCCTCCTTCGCGACGTGGGCGTGGGATCCCGCGGTGCTCTCGAGCGTGACCGCGGCGAAGCTCATCGGTATCGGGATGATCCTCGTGTGCTTCGTCTTCAACGTCCGGGGCATGCGTCCCGCCGTCTGGCTCAGCTACGTCGTCGGCGTGATGATGGCGCTCCCGATTCTGGTGATCGCGATCGGTGCCTTCGTCACCGGGGACGCGGGCAACCACCCGATCGACTCGAACTATGTGTCGGCCTCCGTCGCGTGGTTCGACGACATCCCCGAAGGTGGGGCGGTGCCCGGGCTCAGCCAGTTCGCACTGATCATGGTGTGGCTGTACATCCTCGGCTGGTCGACGTACGGCGCAGAGGCGGCTGCAACGTTCGCACCGGAGTTCAAGGACACGAAGAACGACACGCGCAAGTCGATGGTTGTCACCGGCGGGATGAACGTGGTGCTGTCGGTGCTCCTCCCGATTGCTGTGCTCGGGTCGGTCGGCTACGACGTGATCTACGGTGACATCACTGGAGTCGTGTACCTGATTGACGTGATGCACGAGATCGCAGGCGACGGGTTCGGAACGGTGCTCACGCTCTGTCTCTGCGCCGGCCTCCTGCTCTCGATGAATACGGCGACGATGGACGGGTCGCGGGCGCTCTACGCGCTCTCCGAGGAAGGGATGACGGTCAAGCAGCTCGGCGTGCTCAACAGCCATCACGTGCCTGCACGGGCGATGACGCTCGACGCGCTGCTCAACATCGCGTTGATCCTGATCTTCCCCGGGATCTTCTTCATCCTGGCGGCGGGGAACCTCGGCTACATCCTCGCGCACGTGCTCGCCCAAGCGGGCGTGTTGCTCCTCCGGCGCGACAGGCCGAACTGGCCGCGTCCGATCCGGCTCGGGCCGATCTGGATGTGGCTGGCAGGGCTGTTCGCGGTGTTCAACCTGCTGCTCATCGTGTTCGGCGTCGTCTATCTCCGCTACACCGGGTATGCGTTCGACCCGGCAGACACGGACTTCGCGAACCCAAGCGCGTGGATCCCGCGGATCATCATCGTCGGCGTCCTCGCGCTGGTGCTTGGTGTCGTCGGGTACGTGGTTGCGCAGCGGCAGCACGGCAAGCCGTTCAGCCTCCGCGATCCTTCCACCGAAGAGCCATCGCGCGAAGCGGTCGAGGGTGCGGCTGGCAGGTCGTAGCGAGTCACGGTCAGACATGGCGAGGGGCGGGCAACCGCCCCTCGCCGCGTCTCCGCGACTACCCTCTCCTTCTAGAAGTCACTGATGGTCGAGATCCCGCTCACGATCCGCTGCGATTGCGGTACCACGCACTCGGTGACACTCGGTGGCACCGTCACGTGTGGCTGCGGCCGCGAGTACGACACCTCCGAGCTCGACCAGGCACGGCTCATGGGCGTCCGTCACGCCCAGGCGAAGATTCGGCTGTACATCACGTTCGGCCTCGTCCTGATCGTCGGGATCGCGGCGACTGCCTACTTCGCGTGGGGTATTCGCGGGGTCGCGGTCGGGCTCCCGGTTGGTGCGCTCGTCTGGTTCCGGCTGATTGGGCCGCGCGTGCGGAAGCGCGTGTTCTACGGCGCGGGTGAACTGCCGAGCTGGCAGCTGCGCGCGAAGAAGCCCGACGGCAGTTGACCGCGGTCTAGTCCGTCAACTGCGCGGCTGCCCGACGTGGCGGCCAACGCCGTCGGGCAGCGGGAGCGCAGCGTGTGCGTCCGCAGCTGCGGCGATGTGCTCGGCGAGCGTCCCGCTCGACGCTGTGACAGCGCCCGTTCCGACGGCGACGTGGAGGAGCAGTGTCTCCAAGGTCGCCACGCCTGTCCCGTCGGGGACGCGGCGCATCGTGTGGTGGAGGTGCAGCTTCCTCCCGTCCCACCCGAGCGTCTGGGTGTCCACCGCGAGAGACTCACCGGCCGCTGCTTCGGCGAGGAAGCGGACGTGGTTCTCGACCGTGAAGAAGCTCCCGGTCGTCTCGAGGTAGTCCCGATCGAGCCCTGCGTGGTGGAGGAAGGCGTCCGTTGCCTCCATGAACACCTCGGCGTAGCGCGACTCGGTCATGTGCCCGTTGTAGTCCACCGAGGCGGGATCGACAGTGCATTCGTGGAGCCGCAGCGGGCGGGTTGGATCGACGACGGTCGCGGCGGGTCGTCGGGTGACCAGCGTGCGCTCGTGGGCGGCGAGTGTCGCTCCCGCACCCCAGCCGGTCGAGCGCAGGCCGTGGAGGATTGCGATCAGGTTGTCGTCGCGGATCCGCTCTAGCTCCCGGATCGTCCGAGCTCCCGCCTGACTGTCGGACTGATCGCAGAGCCGGTCGAGCAGCTCGTCCGTGAGCTCGGGGACATCGGTGAGCTTCGTCCACGGCCACTGGAGTGTGGGTCCGAACTGCGCCATGAAGTGCCGCATCCCCGCCTCACCGCCCGCGATGCGGTAGGTGAGGAACGTCCCCATCTGCGCCCAGCGGAGCCCTGCGCCGTAGGCGAGCGCATCGTCGATCTCCGCAGCGGTCGCGTGGCCGTCGGCGACGAGCCAGAGCGCCTCGCGCCACAGCGCCTCGAGCAGACGGTCGGCGATGAACCCGTCGATCTCGCTGCGGACGACGAGCGGCCGCATCCCGACCGCGTCGTAGGCATCGCAGGCCCGTTGGATCGTCTCCGGCGACGTTGCCTCGCCCCCGACGATCTCGACGAGCGGCAGCAGGTAGACCGGGTTGAACGGATGGCCGACAACGAACCGCCCGGGTCGCGTCATCGCCGACTGGAGCGCGGTCGGGCGCAGCCCCGAGGTCGAGGAGCAGACGAGCGCGTCCGGTGGCGCATGGCGGTCGATCTCCGCGAACAGTTGCTGTTTCAGGTCGAGTCGTTCCGGAGCTGACTCCTGCACCAGCCAGGCGCCCCCGACCGCCTCCTCGACAGTCGCTGCGAAGGCGACGGAGCCGCGCGTGCGCGTTGCGAGCGTCAACTTCGACCACGCGCGCTCGGCGTTCGCGAGCGTCTCGCGCATGCGGTGCTCGGCATCGGTAGCCGGGTCGTAGACGACGACATCGACGCCGTTCTCGATGAAGCGGCCGGCCCACCCCGCGCCGATCAGGCCGCCGCCGACGAGCGCAACGTGCGTCAAGGGGTGCGGAGAGCGAGCCGTTCGCGTGTCTCGGCCGGTCCGAGCACGCGGACGTTCATCGCGTCGAGGAGCGACACGGCACGCTCGACGAGCTGGCCGTTCGTGGCCTTCACACCGCGCTCGAGCCAGAGGTTGTCCTCGAGCCCGACGCGGACGTTGCCGCCGACGAGCGGGGCGAGCGCGACGAACGGGAGCTGCATCCTCCCGATCGCGAACGCCGAGAAGACGCAGCCGGGCGGGAGCTGATTGACCATCGCGAGGAGCGTCCCCGGGTCGTCGGGTGCCCCCCAAGGGATCCCCATGCACAGCTGCAGCATCGCGGGCGCATCGATCAGCCCCTCCTCGATCAGCTGTTTCGCGAACCAGAGGTGGCCGGTGTCGAACACCTCGATCTCGGGTCTCACGCCGAGCGCCTGGATCTGTCGGGCCATCTCGCGGAGCATCGACGGCGTGTTCGTCATCACGTAGTCGCCCTCGAGGAAGTTCATCGTCCCGCAGTCGAGCGTGCAGATCTCGGGCCGCAGTTCGCTGACGTGCTCGAGCCGTTCGGTCGCCCCGACCATGTCGGTGCCCGGATGGAGTGGGGGAAGCGGGTGCTCAACCCCGCCGAGCATGAGGTCGCCGCCCATTCCCGCGGTGAGATTGAGGATCACGTCGGTGTCGGAGGCGCGGATGCGCTCGACAACCTCGCGGTAGAGCGCCGGGTCTCGCGCAGGCGCACCCGTCTCCGGGTCGCGGACGTGGATGTGGGCGATCGCCGCCCCCGCACGCGCTGCCTCGATTGCCGCGTCCGCGATCTGCGTGGGGGTCACCGGGACGTGCGGCGACCGATCGGCGGTGAGTCCCGCCCCCGTTACGGCGCAGGTGATGAAGACGTCGGTGTTCACGGTGCGAATCTACGCGACCGGAGATCGCCGCTGGTGGCGACTCAGGCTGCGGTGACGATCCGATCGAGCCAGCGTTCGGTTCCTGCCCCTGCAAGGGTCGGCCCACGGGGGTGGGCCGACCCGCAGGATCCCCGCCTCCGGCGGGGCACCAGCCCTGCTCCCCGCAAGACCCGATCCGCAGAAGCGGATCGGGTCGCGGGATCCGCGCCTACGGCGCGGCAGGTCCCTAAAGGCGGCGACAGGGGGTCGCCGCTGGCGGAGGTTCAGGCTGCGGTGACGATCCGATCGAGCCAGCGTTCGAAAAGGTTGCGGCCGACGGAGCGCATCGCGTCTGCGCGTTCCGTGATCTCGCGGAGGAACGCGGGACCCTCCTCGACCCCGAGCGTGCGCTCGAGCGACGTCACGTACGCGGGCACCTCGGCCCACTCGCGTGCCATCTCGGCCGACACCTCGAGATGGAACTGGGCGCCGTACGCACGTCCGAACCGGAATGCCTGGTTCGCGTAGGCCGGTGAACTCGCGAGCGAGACCGCACCCTCGGGGAGGTCGAACGTGTCGCCGTGCCACTGAAGCGTCACCGGTTCGTCGGGGAGCGGGCCGAACACGGGGTCTTCGCGACCCTCCGGGGTGAGCGTGACGGGGAGCAGCCCCACCTCCGGGATCGCACCCGCATACACCAGCGCACCGAGCGAGGCGGCGAGCAGTTGGACGCCGAGGCACACGCCCCAGTACGGCGTCCCTGCCCGCACCGCCTCACCGATCAGCTGTTTCTCGTGGACGAGCCAGGGGTGTTCGGTCTCGTCGTTCACGGACATCGGGCCACCCATCGCCACGATCGCGTCGAACGCGCGCCAGTCATCCGGGAGCGGCTCGCCTTCGTCGAGTTCGACCCGGTGGAGCGTGGCGCCGCGCTCGCGGAGCACATCCTCGTAGACCCCGGGCGGCTCGCATGCGATGTGCTGGAGAACGAGAACGCGCATCGGGGGAGTATCGGGGATCAGGCCAGCGGCCGACGGGTTGCGGTGCGCCCGCGGCCGCCTGTGGCGGCCGTCTTTAGGGGTGTGCCCCGCGACCGGTTCGCGGGAGCGAACCGGTCTTGCGGGGAACGGGGCGATTGGGAGGTCGGGGGTGTGCTCTGCGGCCGCCTCGGGCGGCCGCCTTCAGGGATCTGCCCGGCCGGAGGCCGGGATCCTGCGGGTCGGCCCGCTCCCGCGGGCCGACCCTTGCAGGCGACAGGACTAGTGCCCGCTCGGGCGCTCCCAGCCTTCGAGCACCGGCGGCTTCCAGGTGTCGCCGACGACACGGGACCCTGGCACCCAGGAGCCGAGCTCGGGCTGCGGGAACTTGCAGTGGATCTCCTTCAGCTGGATCCCGTACGAGTTGCCGGACTGCAGGTGCTTCATGAGCACCTTGCGGGCGAGCTCGTCCTCCCGCCCCGCGGGGATCGGGAAGTGCAGCTTGATGAAGCAGTTCGAGTACCGGTCGAAGACTGCGGGAACGCCGTCCTCCTCGAGCAGGTGGATGTCCTCCAGCCAGTTGAGATCCTCGCCCGGGGTGGCCGCGAGGAGATCGACGTCGTCGAGAAGTGATGCGTCCTCCTGATAGGGGAAGCGCTTGCCGGAGAGAAACTCCGAGTCGATCGACTTGATCTTCTCTGGCTCCGTGTACGCGAGGTGGTGTGGGTGGTCAGCCATCGTTCTCCCCCTATCCCTCGAACACCGGCACGTTGGGCGCGAAGCTCGCTCCCAGGCCAGCGATCAGGTCGGCCTCGGCACGATGTGCAAGCAGCCGCTTCACCTCGCCGAGAATCTGCTTCTCGGTCTGCCCCACGATGTAGTCGGTGCCTGCGAGCGGCACCTTCGCCATCGCGGAGGCGGTCGGCGTGAGCGCCGCGAGATCCTCCGGCTCGAGCGAGTGGACGTTCGTCTTCCCGCATGCTCGGGCGAGCATCTGCAGCTCCATCGTGAGCGTCGTGAGGAAGTTGTAGACCCTGAGCGACGCATCCTCGACCACGAGCCGCTTGCGCAGTTCGGGATCCTGGGTTGCGACGCCGACGGGGCAGCGGCCCGTGTGGCAGTGGTAGCACTTGCCCGCCGGGACGCCGATCGTGCCCTCGTAGTCGGTGATACCGGGGAGTTCCTTGTTGCAGTTGAGCGCCATCAGCGCGGAGTGGCCGATCGCGACCGCTTTCGCGCCGAGCGCGATGCACTTCGCGACATCCGCGCCGTTGCGGATCCCGCCCGCGACGACGAGGTCGATCTCGTCGGCGAGGCCGACGTCCTCGAGTGCGCGCCGCGCCTCGGGGATCGCCGCCATCAACGGGATCCCGGTCTCCTCGGTCGCGATGTGCGGGCCTGCGCCGGTGCCGCCTTCCGCACCGTCGAGATAGATGACGTCGGGGCCGCACTTCGCGGCCATCCGCACGTCGTCGTAGACGCGCGAGGCGCCGAGTTTCAGCTGGATCGGGATCTGGTAGTCGGTTGCCTCCCGGATCTCCTGGATCTTCAGGGAGAGGTCGTCCGGCCCCAGCCAGTCGGGGTGTCGCGCGGGGGAGCGTTGGTCGATTCCCGCCGGGAGCGAGCGCATCTCCGCCACCTGCTCGGTCACCTTCTGGCCCATCAGGTGGCCGCCGAGGCCAACCTTGCAGCCCTGGCCGATGAAGAACTCGCAGGCGTCCGCGAGCATGAGGTGGTGCGGGTTGAACCCGTACCGACTCTGGATGCACTGGTAGTACCACTTGGTCGAGTGGTCGCGCTCCGGCGGGATCATCCCGCCCTCGCCCGAGCACGTCGCGGTGCCCGCCATCGAGGCGCCCTTTGCGAGCGCCATCTTTGCCTCGAGCGAAAGCGCACCGAACGACATCCCGGTGATGTAGATCGGGATGTCGAGCTCGATCGGCTTCTTCGCGAACCGTGCCCCGAGCACCGTCTTCGTCTCACACTTCTCGCGGTAGCCCTCGATCACGAAGCGCGTGAGCGTGCCGGGAAGGAACACGAGCTCGTCCCAATGCGGGATCGGCTTGAAGATGGAGAACCCACGCATCCGGTAACGCCCGAGCTCGGCCTTCATGTGGATGTCATTCATGACCTCCGGCGTGAAGATCCGGCTCGAGCCGAGAATCGTCTTGTCGCTCGGTGCCGTCTCGTCGGCCATCAGATCACCAACTTTCTCTCGGCGGGCTCGAGCGCGTCGTAGTTGTAGAGCTGCTTGCCGCAGCCGAACTTGCGGAACGTGGGTGGCGAGCCGAGCCCGTAGATCCGGAACTTCCGCTCGATCAGCTCGGTGTCGGACTCGGTCCACTCCTGTTCGACACAGTCGATCCCGAGCGACTTGACGCTGCCCGCGACGTAGATCTGCCCGTCGTACATCGAGTCGCCGAGCCCGGGGCCGACGTTCCCGCAGAAGATCTGGCGGCCGCGCTGCATCATGAAACCGTTGTTCGAGCCGGCGTCGCCGCCGACGATGATCGTCCCGCCCTTCTGGTCGATCCCGGTGCGGGCTCCCACACGGCCCTTGACGACGAAATCGCCACCGCGCATCGCTGCGGCGGTGAGCGAGCCTGCGTTCCCGTCCACGATCACGACGCCGCTCATCATGTTCTCGCACGACGACCAGCCGACGCGGCCTGTGATGTGGATCTCGGGTCCGTCGATCAGCCCGCACGCGAAGTACCCGAGCGAGCCCTCGAACGTGATCCGGCAACGCGTCAGGATCCCGACCCCGAGCGAGTGGCGCCCGGCCGGGTTCCTGATCACGACCTCCGTGACACCCTCCTCGTAGACGAGGCGTCGGAGCTCGAGGTTGATCCGTCGCGTCGTCAGGTCGGCCGCGTCGAACGTTGCAACGCCGTTCTCGACGACTGCGGTGCGCGGCGCCTCGGCATCGGGCTCGCTGAGCCCGCGGGCGTCGTAACTGATGGCCCGTTCGCCTACCGTGCCCACACCAGCACCTCCCGCTCGAAGGGGTCGTACGTCGAGATCTCGTGGTCGACGATCTGGCGGATCGCGATCTCCTCGGAGGCGAGCGCGATCAGGTTGTCGGATTCGTAGAGAACGAGGGGCTTCGCGGCCATCTCGTCCTTCGCGACCCCGAGCTCATCCTTCGTGACCGCGATGTAGGTGAACACACCGTCGAGCTCATCGAGTGACTTCTCCATCGCGTCGCGGAGCCCGAGCCCCTGCGACATCTCCTCTGCGAGGTAGACGGCGATCACCTCGGAGTCGCACTCCGACATGAACCTGCGTCCCGCGCGCTCCAGGCGCCGCCGCCACATGAAGTAGTTCGTGAGCTGGCCGTTGTGGACGACCGCAACGTCCGTGTACGGGTACGCCCAGTAGGGGTGCGCGCCCGCGATGTCCACCTCGGACTCGGTCGCCATCCGCACATGCCCGATCGCATGGGTGCCGGTGAACCCGCCGAGCTTGTACTGCTCGTGCACCGTTGCTGCGTCGCCGAGATCCTTCACGATCTCGAGCGTGGTGCCGATCGACAGCACCTCCGCCTCAGGGATGTCTTCCACCAGGTCGGTGAGGAGCTTCAACTCGCCGGCGAACCCGAACGTGACCCGGAACGCGTACGGCGTCTCCTCCTCCATCTCGCGCACGACCGCGCCGAGCCGGGCGAGACGCGCCTCCACCTCAACCCGGTGCCGCCGCAGCCGCTCCTCGAACCCGAAGTCGCGCGGCGTGTTCGCGTCCGCGAGCTTGAACCGCATCACGAGATCACCGCTCGGCGGGCCGTACAGCGCGTAGCCGGTCGAATCCGGCCCGCGGTGCTTCATCGCCTGCAGCATCCGTGTCATCTCGTCGCCGATCGGGTGCTGCGCCCCGTCCCGGTAGATGATCCCTGCGATCCCGCACATACGTGGTGAGCCTCTCTTCTAGGGGAGGATGTCAAGGTATTCCTTGACATCCCAGTCGGTGACGGTGGCACAGAACCGCTCCCACTCGTCGCGCTTGTAGTGCATGAACACGCGGTACATGTCGCCCGGGAGGGCGGATTTCACAACCTCGTCGGCCTCGAGCGCGTCGAGCGCATCGCCGAACGTCATCGGGATCTTCTTGACGGCCTTCCCCTGCGCCATCGCGTCGTAGATGTTGCGCTCCTCGGGCGGGCCCGGATCGAGTTTCCGCTCGATCCCGTCCCACATCGCGCGGATCAGCACCGCCATCGAGAGATACGGGTTGACGGCGGAGTCCACCGAGCGGTACTCGAAGCGGCCGGGGGCCGAGACGCGGAGCGCTGTGGTGCGGTTCTGGAAGCCCCAGTCCGCGAACACGGGCGCCCAGAACCCGGTGTCCCACAGGCGACGGTACGAATTGATCGTCGGGGCGGTGATCGCGGTCAGCGCGGGCAGATGCTCGAGGATCCCGCCGATCGCCCAGAGGCCAATCTGGCTCGGCAGCTGCACGTCGTCACCCTCGGGCATGAACACGTTCTCGTCGCCGCGCCAGAGCGAGATGTTGTGATGGCACCCGTTTGCGGACACGCCCATGAACGGTTTCGGCATGAAGCACGGGAACACGTTCATCTCGCGCCCGACCTGCTTGCAGATCTGGCGGAACGTCGAAAGGTTGTCCGCGGTGCGCTCCGCGCGGTCGAAGTTGAAGTTCAGCTCGATCTGACCGGGGGCGTCCTCGTGGTCGCCCTGGATCATGTCGAGACCCAGTCCCTCGGCGTACTCCATCACCTTGTGGATGATCGGCTGGAACTCGCTGAACTGGTCGATGTGGTAACAGAACGGCTTCGTGACGCCCTCGACGGAAGGCGTCCCATCCGCGTTCTGCTTCAACCACATCATCTCGGGCTCGGTGCCGGCCCGAAGGTGAAGACCGGTCTTTGCCTCGAACTCGGCCTGGATGCGCTGGAGGTTGCCACGTGAGTCCGAGGTGAGGAACGCCCCCGGGTTCGCGCGCTCTTCACGGTTGCGGAACAGCGTGCACCAGACGCGCCCAACCTTGCGATCCCACGGGAGCTGCACGAACGTGTCGGGCTCGGGGATCCCGACGAGCTCGGGTGCCTCGGGCCCGTAGCCGATGTAGTTGCCGTGGCGGTCGGTGAACAGGTTCGCGGTCGCCCCGTACACAAGCTGGAAGCCTTTCTGCGCCATCGACTCCCAGTGTTTTGCCGGGACGCCCTTGCCCATGATCCGGCCGGTGACCGAGGCGAACTGGTAGTAGATGTACTCGACGCCCGACGCGTCGATCTGCTCGCGGACGCGCTTCACCGCGGCTGCGCGGCCCTCCGCCTCGACGAACCGTTCGAGATCGGTGGCGCTCACGCCTGACCCCTCATCCACCGCTCGGAACTGTGTCCGGAATCGGGCTTCGTCTCCATCACCATCCTCCTTCGTCGGAATCCGATCCGGGCAGTTGCGGACGGATGCAGGTCGTAGTTCCGTAGGGCGTGAACGCGCGCGACGGATTCTGCTGCACGCGGCACGACCGCGTCGTGTGAACCACACCATGCCTGCGAGGCAACGGTGCGCCGCACCGCGGATCACGCACGGTTGGTGTTGGCGCGACCAGGGGCTGCGGCTAGCCTGCCCGGATGTCCGCGAGCAGATCCGAGGTTGCCACGCCCGCGCAGAAGGTGCTGCTCGAGGAGGAGCTCGCCGAGCTCGAGGGACCCCGTCGGGCTGCGATCATCGAGGCGATTGCGACCGCGCGTGGCTACGGCGACCTGTCGGAGAACTTCGAGTACCACGCCGCGAAGAACGATCAGGGACTGAACGAGTCGCGGATCAAGCGTCTCCGCGAGCGGCTGCGCCTGCTCGAGGTGGTGGAGCACACGGGTGACACGGTCGGCCCCGGGTCGGTGGTCGGGATCGAATCCGACCACGGGACGGAGAGCGTCACGATCTCGCCGATCGGCGGCGTCTCGCCCGACTCGCCGCTCGGGCGCGCGCTGCTCGGTGCCCGGGTAGGAGACGTCGTCGAGGTGGCCGCGCCGCGCGGTATCTGGCGCGTCACCGTCCGCTCGATCGAGCACTGACCCCGCAGGATCGCCCGCGAGGGCGTTGGGAACTCCAGCTCGGGGAGCGTAGTCGCAGTCGCGGCCCGGGGGCCGCTCCTCAGCGCGTGTAGGTGACGAACGCGAGCCGCGTGCCGTCAGCCGCGACGACGTTCTCCCGCGCGACCTCGGCGAGCCCCGTCCCGTCGAGCGGGGGGAAGAACGTGTCGCCCTCGACGTCGAGGGCGATCTCGGTCAGTCGGATCTCGTCGGCGAGTGGGAGTGCTTCCGCGAACACCGCGCCCCCGCCGATCACCGAGACCCGTTCCGCGTCCCCGGCGAGCGCGACCGCCTCGGTGAGCGACCCCGCGCGCTCCGCCCCTTCGGCCGTCCAGCCGGAATCGCGGGTGAGGACGATGTTGCGACGCTCTGGGAGCGGCCGGAAGCGGTCGGGCAGCGAGTCCCACGTTCTGCGTCCCATCACGACGGGGTGTCCGACCGTCAGCGCGCGGAACCGCTCCATGTCTTCCGGGATGCGCCATGGGAGCCCGCCCGCGCGGCCGATCACATGGCCGTTCGCGACCGCGGCGACGAGGACGATTCTGGTCACACTGCGACGGGCGCTCGGATCGCCGGGTGGCAGCGATAGCCGACGAGTTCGAAGTCCTCGAACGCGTAGTCGAAGATCGACGGCGGGCACCGCGCGAGGCGCAACGTGGGGTACGGGAACGGGTCGCGGGAGAGCTGCTCCGTGATCTGCTCGCGATGGTTGTCGTAGACGTGGCAGTCGCCTCCGGTCCAGATGAGGTCGCCGACCTCGAGCCCCGACTGCTCCGCGAGCATGTGCGTGAGAAGCGCATAGCTCGCGATGTTGAACGGGACACCGAGGAAGACGTCCGCGCTCCGTTGGTAGAGCTGGCACGAGAGACGGCGGTTGGCGACGTGGAACTGGAAGAGGGCATGGCACGGCTGGAGCGCCATCCGCGGGAGGTCGGCGACGTTCCACGCGCTCACCACGATCCGGCGGGAGTCCGGGTCCTCGCGGAGCAGACGGACGACTTCGGCGATCTGGTCGATCTGATGCCCGTCCGGTGTCGGCCAGCTGCGCCACTGGACGCCGTACACCGGCCCGAGGTCACCCGTCTCGTCGGCCCATTCATCCCAGATCGTGACCCCGTGCTCCCGGAGCCAGCGGACGTTCGCCTCGCCCCGCAGGAACCACAGGAGCTCATGCGCGATCGAGGGGAAGTGGACCTTCTTGGTGGTGACGAGCGGGAACCCGTCGGCGAGGTCGAACCGCATCTGGTAGCCAAACACGCTGACCGTCCCTGTCCCGGTACGGTCGCTCTTCGGTGTTCCCGAGAGCAGGACGTGGCGCGCGAAGTCCTCGTACTGGCCCACTCCGCGACGATAACCGATCGCCCGGAACGCGACCGCGTCCCGGGTCGGTGTCTCAGAGGCGCGTGATCGGGTCGCCGACCGTGATCCGGCCGGGAGTGACAACCATCGCGTTGACCCCGCGCAGCCGGAGCGCGCGGCCGTCCGGCGAGTTGATGAACCGGAGCGCCTCGCTCCCGAAGCGCGCCGAGAACTTTGCGCAGCCGGTGTGCGGCTCGGCGCTGATCTCGACCACGGCCTCGTCGCCGATCGCGAGCTGCGCGCCGACCGGGAGTCGTTCGAAGTCGAGCGCAAGATCGACGATCAGCTGGTCGCCGGCGAGCGGCCACCGCTCGCGTTCCGCGATGAGCCCGAGGAGCGCGGTCGAGATGAGCGTCAGTTGGTTGCCGGGGTCGAGACCGCCATCGTCGAGCATGCGGGTTCGGGTCGCGCGCCAGGCGTCGCCGGCGACGCCGTCCTCCCGTGTGAGCTCCGCGCTCGCGGGGAGCAGTCGCTCGTCCTCCGCGGGGCGCACGACGATCGTGTCCAGCGTCCCGCGGTCCGCGCGCTGGGCGCGGAGCCCGTCGAGCGAGGCGATGAGGGACGCGGCGAACGCCGCGTCCCTCCCGCTCACCGGCTCAGCCACGCGCGGCCGCGAAGCGCGCTGCCACGGCGTCCCAGTCGACGACGTTCCACCAGGCCGCGAGGTAGTCAGGCCTGCGGTTCTGGTAGTTCAGGTAGTAGGCGTGCTCCCAGACATCGACGCCGAGGATCGGGGTCTTCCCGTCCATCAGCGGCGAATCCTGGTTCGGGGTTGAGGTGACCGCGAGCGCGGCACCGTCCCACACGAGCCACGACCAGCCCGAACCAAAGCGCTTTACCCCTGCATCGTTCACCTGCGCCTTCAGCTGATCGAGCGATCCGAACGTCCCGTCGATCGCCGCGGCGAGGTCGCCGGTCGGCGCGCCGCCACCCGACGGGCCCATGATCGACCAGAAGAGCGTGTGGTTCGCGTGCCCGCCCCCGTTGTTGCGAACGGCGGTCCGCTTCTCCTCCGGAACGCTCGCGAGGTTCGCGATCAGGTCCTCGATCGGGCCGTCGCCGAGCCCGGTGCCGTCGAGCGCTGCGTTCAGGTTGTTGACGTACGCGGCGTGGTGCTTGCCGTGGTGGATCTCCATCGTGCGCGTGTCGATGTGCGGTTCGAGCGCATCGAACGCATAGCCCAACTCAGGAACGGAATACGCCATCTCTCCTCCTCGATTCGCTTGCCCCGGAGACCAAGGATAGGGGGTGACGGGCTGTCAGCCGAAGGGCGTAGTCTGCCCGTGTGCTCACGACCGTGCTGATCGTCCTCGGCGGGTACCTGCTCGGCTCGGTGCCGTTCGGATACGTCGTGCCGCGACTCGCGCGCCGCGGCGACATTCGGACGGTGGGGAGCGGCAACGTCGGCGCCTCGAATGTCTTCCGTAACTACGGCAAGCGCCTCGGGATCACCGTCGCGGTGCTCGATGCCCTGAAGGGGTTCGCGCCCGCGCTCGCAGGGGTGGAGCTGAGCGGCGACTGGACGGGGCTCCTCGCCGGGGCGGCCGCGATGATCGGGCACACTCGGCCGATCTGGCTCGGGTTCGCGAAGGGCGGCAAGATGGTCGCGACGGCGGGTGGCGCGACGTTCGCGCTGGCGCCGTTCGCGGCGCTCGTGTGTCTTGCGCTCTGGATCGTCGTGTTCGTGCTCCTCCGCTACGCGTCGGTCGCGTCGATCGTCGCGTCAGCGGCGCTTCCGGCCGCATTCATCGTGTTCGGCGCGTCGTGGCCGGTCGTCGGGTTCGGCGGGGTCGCCGCGCTCGGGGTGTTCGCGCTGCACCGGGCGAACATCGGTCGCCTGCGGAAGGGCACCGAGCCGCGCTTTCGCGGGCTCCGGAGCCTCCGCCCCGCCTAGCTGGACTAACCACACACCTTCGAGACGCCTGATCGCGTCCGAGCCTC
>CAYXAS010000023.1:0-30737 GCA_964461665.1 uncultured Gaiellales bacterium | reverse complement strand
CCCGGAGCGGTTCATACAGCGCGTCAACAACCTCCCTGGGACATACACCTAGGGGGCGTTGGAGGCGCCGTCCCCTCTGACGGGGCGAGCGTCGGTACCAGCGGCGCGGTGGCACACGGCGCACGCTTCTGCGTTGCGGAAACCCGTGGCTGCCACCGCAGATCGTCCGACGGCCATCACTGCGCCCCGTCCGCTCGTCGACCCGTAGAGTCGCGCCATGGCGACAGGTGAGCAGGCGTGCGCCGTAGCCTCGCAGTCGATCGGCGAGGCGCTCGGTGGTACCGCGACTGTTGCGAGACGCTGGCTCGCGGTCGAGTGGCACGGGGCGTGGGGACGCGAGGCAGTGACGGGCAGCAGCCTCCCCGACCCCGTCCGGGAGACGCTCGGCGCGTTCGACGGTCGCGCCGTCCTGATCCGTCCATCGACGCGCGGAGGGCGAACCCAACACGTCGTCGCGTTTCTTGCCGAATCGACCGAGGCCGGCGGCACGCTGAGGCGGCTCGAGCTTGAGCGCATCGACGACCTCGCCGAAGGAGACCTCGCTGCCGCGCCGGAGACCGAGGCGCCCGTGCTCCTCGTCTGCGGGCACGGCAAGCGGGATGTGTGCTGCGCTCGGCTCGGTCCGCCGCTCGCGGGCGAGCTCGCCGGACACCTCGGGTCTGACCGCGTCTGGCAGTCGTCGCATCTCGGCGGACATCGGTTCGCGCCAAACGCGGTGGTGCTTCCCTGGGGCGTTCAGCTCGGGCGCATCCCGCTCGATCGCGTGGCCGAAGTCGTCGACCTGCTCGCGCGTGGACGGATCCCACTCGATCTCTACCGCGGTCGGACGATCTACGAGCCGGCCGTGCAGGCTGCGGAGGTCGCGGCGCGGGAGGCCACCGGGGCGGATGGCGTTGGCGACCTGCGGCTGCTGGGTACCGAGGGCGGGGAGCATCGCGTCCGCTTCGCGACGCCGTCAGGGGAGGTCCTGGTGCGGATCGCACACCACGATGGCCCCGCCGCGCCTGTGAGTTGCGGCGAGGAGCCCGCGCCGACGGGTCGCTGGGTGACCGACGTCGAGCGCGGCTCCGTCGCTCCCGACGGCTAGAGCAGCCCCTCGAGCGGGCTTGTTGTGCCGGTGTAGGCCCGGTCGACCTGCGCGACCCACACCGCGTACTCCTCGTACCACCGCTCGCGCCCCGCGAGTTGCGCCGCTCGATGTTCGGCCTCGAGCTTCCACGCGCGCACTGCGCCCTCGGTTTCGAAGAACGCGACGGTGATGCCGACCCCGTCGGGCCGACGGGCGCTCTCCACCCCGAGAAACCCGGGCGCCGCCGCCGCGAGCTCGGCCATCCGGGCCGCCGTCGCGGAGTAGTCGCTGCCATCGTCATCCCGTCGCTTCGAGATGAACACCGCGACCCAGTACGGCGGGTCAGGGAACGCGCCCGCGCGGATCACAGAGTGCGCTGGTAAGCCCGGAAGCTCCGGGCTGCGAAGAGCGACGTCAGCAGGACGAACGCGACGAGCAGCGCGAGGAACGAGCCGATCTCGTTCCAGTCCGTCCCGGGGAGCGCCTCGCCCTGCGCCGCACGCACCGCCCACTCCACCGGGTTGAGGAGCGAGGCCGTCTGCATCCAGCCAGGCATCAGGTCGCGCGCGATCAGAAGAGAGGAGAGGAACAGGAGCGGCAACCCGAAGAACTGGGCGACGGCGATCATCGTCTCTTCCTGCCGGGTGCGCAGCGCGACCCCGTGCGAGAGGCCGGCGAAGCCGGCGGCGACGAGGAACGACGCAATGAGAATCACGAGCCAGCCGACGGGGCCACCGTTCGTCGCCCCGAGCGCGAGTCCGGTGAAGAGGATGATCAGCGCCTGGACGGTCGCGGTCAGCGCCGCGTAGAGGACGTGCCCGAGCACGATTGCGAGACGGCTGGCGGGCGACGCGAGAAACCGTTCGAGCACCCCGCGGCTGAGATCCTCGATCATCCCCATCCCGGCCCAGGAGCCGGAGAAGAACGCCGTCATCACCGCGACTCCAGGGGTGAGATAGTCGATGTACGAGCCGCCCTCGAAGCCCGGGAGCTCGGTGATCCGGCCGAAGAGCTGGCTGTAGAGCAGCAGCCAGAACATCGGCTGCACGAGCATCACCACGATCCAGATCGGCTGGCGCATCAGATTGCGGATGACGCGCGCGCACAGCCACAGGGTGTGCGGCACGAGGCTCATGCGGTGCCCTCGTCATCCGCCCGGAAGTCGCGGCCAGTGTGGTGGAGATACACGTCGTCGAGCGACGGACGGGCGACCGTGACCGCGCGGACGCCGATCCGGGCGCTGTCGAGCGCAGCAAGGATCAGCGGCACGGCCCGCGCGCCGTGTTCGACCCGGATGGTGAGTCGACGTCCATCCGCGACCGCCTCGAGGATCCGCTCCGCAGTGGCGACCACCTCTGCGGCGCGGTCCGCTTCGCGCTCGTGCAACTCGACCGTGATCGCATCGCCGCGCAACGCCCGCTTGAGATCCTCGGGGGTGCCGTCGGTGACGATCCGGCCGTGCGACACGATCGCGACCCGGTGCGCGAGCCGGTCCGCCTCCTCGAGATAGTGCGTCGTGAGCAGCACTGTGAGTGCTTCCTCCACCGCGAGGCGCTCCAACTCTTCCCACATCGCGGCCCGCGCTTCCGGGTCGAGACCGGTTGTCGGCTCGTCGAGAAAAAGGACACGCGGCCGATGCACGAGTCCCATCGCGACATCCAATCGTCGCTTCATTCCACCCGAGTACGTCTTGACGAGTGCGCCCGCCCGGTCTCCTAGCCCGAACCGCCCGAGAAGCTCGTCGCAACGGGTTTCGAGCTCGCGGCCGCGCAATCCCTGGAGACGGCCCTGCAGGAGGATGTTCTCGCGGCCGGTCCCCTCGCGGTCGACCCCCGATGTCTGCGAGACGTAGCCGATCGCGCGACGCACCGCGGCGGGTTCGCGCGCGACGTCGTGGCCCGCAACCGTGGCGGTTCCCTCGTCTGCGCGGGTCAGCGTCGCGAGCACGCGGATCGTCGTGGACTTCCCCGCACCATTCGGGCCGAGCAGGCCGAACACCTCGCCGGTCCGGACGCTGAAGCGGATTCCGTCGAGCGCGCGGACGTCCCGATACGCCTTCCGAAGGCCCTCGACGGTGATCGCGTCCACGCGGCGAGCCTAGTCGACCACCTGCGGCGCCTCAGTTCCGAGCGACGGGGTGGTCAGCGCCTGAAACCGAGGGTGGCGACCACGCGCCCCGCGAACGCTTCAACCTCGGTCGCGGTCGTGTCCCAGGCGGTCATCCAGCGCGTGAGCCCGCCGTCCCACGCCATCAGGAGTCCTGCCTCCCGGAGCGCATCTGCCACACCGCCCGGGACGCGCGCGAACACCGCGTTTGCCTCGACCGGGTGTGCGATCTCGATCACGCTGGCGACGCGTTCATGGAGCAGATCAGCCATCGCGTTTGCGTGAGCCGCGAGCCCGAGCCAGAGCCCCCCGTCGAGCAGCGCGATCACCTGCGCTGCGACGAAGCGTTGTTTCGAGACGAGCTGCATCCCCTGCTTGCGGGCGAATGCGAACCCGTCAGCAAGGCCGGGGGTGAGAAACACGACCGCCTCGGCCATCACTGCACCCGTCTTCGTCAACCCGAGTGAGAGAACGTCTACCCCGAGCGCGGCGGTGAGGTCGCCCGGCGAGACACCGAGCCGTGCGGAGGCATTCGCGAGCCGTGCGCCGTCCACGTGGACGAGCAATCCGTGCTGGCGCGCTTCGTCCACCAGCGCGCGGAGTTCCGCGACGGTGTAGACCGTGCCGAGTTCGGTCGCCTGCGACAGCGACACGACGCGTGGCTGGACGCGGTGCTCGTCGCCGAGTGAGCCGAGCGCGCCCGCGACCGCGCCCGGTTCGAGCTTGCCGTGCTCCGTCGGGAGACCGACGAGCTTGACGCCTGCGTAGCGCTCCGGCGCGCCACACTCGTCCACGGCGATATGCGCGCTCGCCCCGCAGATGACGGCGTGCCACGGCCGGGTCACGTGGTCGAGTGCGAGCACGTTCGCGGCCGTCCCGGTCGTGACGAGGTACCCGTCCGCGTCTGGGCCGAACGTCTGCCGCAGCGCCTCGCGTGCGCGCTCCGTCCACGCATCTGCCCCGTAGGCCGGTGCATGCCCGGCCGAGGCCTCGACGATGGCGGCGAGGACGTCTCGGTGTGCGCCTGCCGTGTTGTCACTCGCGAACCCTGTCACCGTGCGGTCACCCCGCGAGGTGGTAGGCGTGGTCCGTGATCCACACGACGTGGTCGGGCATCCCCTTCGGCAGCTCCTCGCGCTTCATCTCTTCCCACATGAACTCGGGGACATCGTCGGGGCGCTCGAGCGACACGGTGAGACGCCCGAACACGACGCGCACCCACCGCCCTGCGGGGAGCGCGCCCGGAGCCTCGAGCACGCCCGCCCAGACGTCGCCGGGCTTGAGCGTCGGCGGTGGCGCAGGGCTCAGCACCCGTGCGTACCGGATGGGCGGCAAACTCCCGGAGCGGTTTCGACGCTCGAGCGCCTCGAGGTCGTCGTCGGGGAACACCATCAGTCCAAACTCGCGATCCGGGGGGCCGCTCGCAACCGTCCACGGGACCGCGGTGCGGTTCTCGAGCGCGACTTCCGCGCACCAACCGTGTTGCAGCACCTCAAGCGAGTGGACGCGAAACACCAGCCCCGACTCCCCCTCGGGGAGCCGCTCCTCCCACCCGAGCTGCTCGATCCGGGGCGAGGCAGCGTACGAGGGTGTGATCGGCACCGGCTCCGGCTCCCGCCGGTTCGCGAGCGAGAACACCGCAAGGAGGGAGAGCGCGGCGGCGACGAGGAGGATCGGGCGAGAGCGGTTCACCGGCGGATCGTCGCACACGGTGCAGGTACGCTCGCCCGACCCGTGGATCTGTACGAGTATCAGGGCAAGGGGCTCTTCGGTCAGACGGGGATCCCGGTCTCGGAAGGTCGACTTGCGACCACCCCGGCCGAGGCGCGCAGGGCGGCGGAGGCGATCGGCGGACCGGTTGTGGTGAAGGCACAGGTGCTGACCGGTGGACGCGGGAAGGCTGGCGGGATCAAACTGGCCGCGAACCCGGCCGAAGCCGAGGCCCACGCTGAGGCGATCCTCGGACTCGACATCCGCGGACACATCGTGCGCTCCGTGTGGCTCGAGGCCGCATCCGAGATCGCGAAGGAGTACTACCTCTCACTCACGTTCGATCGCGGCGCGAAGCGGCCGCTCTTCATGTTCACGACACGGGGGGGAGTCGATGTCGAGCAGGTTGCGGAGGAGGAGCCAGAGGCGCTCGTCCGCTTCCACGTCGATCCGCTCGAGGGATTCCATCCCTGGCACGCCCGCCGGCTGATCTACGCCGCTGGGGTCACCGAACCGTCGGAGCAGAAGCAGATCGCGGCGATTGCCGGCAAGTTGTACGAGGCATTCATCCGCTTCGACGCGATGCTCTGCGAGATCAACCCGCTGATCGTCACGCCAGATGGCGAAGTGCGGGCGCTCGACGCAAAGTTTTCTGTTGACGACAACGCGCTCTTCCGGCACCCGGAGATCGCGGCCATGCGCGACAGCGCTGCCGCGGAGCCGCTCGAGGCGCTCGCGCGCGAGAAGGACGTCACCTACGTGAAGCTCGACGGAGAGGTCGGGGTGCTCGGGAATGGCGCCGGGCTGACGATGTCCACGGTGGACATCGTCACGTTCGCGGGTGGCAGGCCCGCGAACTTCTGCGATCTAGGCGGCGGCGGCGACGCCCAGGGTGTGGTGGACGCACTCTCGGTCATCACCTCCGACACGCAGGTGCGGGCGCTGTTCTTCAACATCTTCGGCGGCATCACGCGCTGCGACGAGGTCGCGCGTGGGATTCTGGAGGCGGTGGACGCGCTGCAGCTCGACCTTCCGATCGTCGTCCGTCTCGATGGCACGAACGCGCCCGAGGGTTTGCGGATCCTCGCCGAGGCCGCTTCTTCGAAGCTCCACGTCGAGTCGACGATGATGGATGCCGCACGGCGCGCGGTGGAGTTGGCGCGGTGAAGGCGGCGGAGTCGCGCGACCTCTGGTCCGAGCGCGCTGCCGCGTACGCAGCGTTCGCGCCTCACGCTGCCGGGGCGGATCTCGATCGAATTGTCCGCTGGGCGGAGGGAGCACGGACGGCTCTCGACGTGGCGACCGGCGGGGGGCACGTTGCGCGGCGTCTGCGCGATGCGGGTCTCGAGGTCGTGACGTGTGACGCTGCGAGCGGGATGCGCCCCGATGTCATCTGCGACGCCGAGTCGCTGCCGTTCGCCGCGAGGAGCTTCGAGCTCGTCACCTGCCGGCTTGGCGCGCACCACTTCACTGACGTGCGCGCTGCCGTGCGGGAGATGGCGCGCGTCGCCTCCCGCCACGTGATCCTTGTGGACACCGTCCACATGGGCGACGACGCGGAGGCGGCCGAGCATCTCCGCGACCCTTCTCACGTCCGTTCCTACACCGGTGATGAGTGGCGCGAGATCGTGTCGGAGGCGGGTCTCGGTCTCGACGAGGCGTGGTTCTTCCAGCGCGAGCGACCCGTCGATCTGTGGCTCGAGATGGTCGGGTGCAGGGGCGATGAGGCGGCGAGGGTCGTCACGCTGCTGGGCGACCGGGTCGCAGACGGCGTCGTCACGCTCGACGGGATCGCGCTCAAGGCGAAGGTGGGGTTCTAGCGTGGCGATCATCGTCGATACATCGACACGGCTCGTCGTCCAGGGGCTGACGGGCTCCGAGGGGCGGTTCCACGGGCTGCGAAACCGCGCCTACGGGACGAACCTTGTGGCTGGGGTGACGCCAGGCAAGGGCGGCCAGGACGTTGATGGCGTCCCTGTCTTCGACACGGTGCGCGACGCGGTCGAGCAGGCCAGCGCGAACACGTCGATGATCTTTGTCCCCGCCCCATTCGCCGCGGATGCGGTGTACGAGGCGGTGGGAGCGGGCATCGAGACGGTGATCTGCATCACCGAGGGCGTGCCCGCCCACGAGATGCTTCGGATCCACGGGTTCGTGCGCGATCGCGGGGTGACGATGATCGGCCCGAACTGCCCCGGGGTGCTCTCACCCGGGAAGGCGAACGTCGGGATCATCCCCGCCGAGATCTTCCGTGCAGGCTCCGTCGGCCTCGTCTCGCGCTCCGGGACGCTCACGTACCAGCTCGGACACGAGCTCACGCAACTCGGGCTGGGAAACTCGACGATCGTGGGGATCGGCGGAGACCCGATCGTCGGCTCATCGTTCATCGACGTCCTGCGGCGGTTCGAGGCGGATCCGGAGACCGAGATCGTGGTGCTGGTGGGTGAGATCGGCGGGGACGAGGAGGAGAAGGCGGCCGCGTTCGTTGAGGCCGAGATGTCAAAGCCGGTGGTCGCCTACATCGCCGGCTTCACTGCGCCGCCGGGGAAGACGATGGGGCACGCGGGCGCAATCATCTCCGGCTCATCCGGGACCGCCGAAGGGAAGCAGGCAGCGCTCGAGGCGCGCGGGATCCGCGTCGGGCGGACGACGACCGAGGCCGCCTCGATCGTCGCCGAGACCGTCCGCGCGTGAGCGGCGACGGGCTCCGGCACGTTGCGCGTCCCGCGCTCAAGCCGTTCACGACAAAGGACGGTTCGACGATCCGCGAGTACCTGCACACGGGGTCCCAGTCGCTGGCGGAGTCGACGCTGACCGCGGGTCAGGCCACCGACCGCCACTACCACCGCGTGGCCGAGGAGATCTACCTCATGCTGGATGGTGAGGGGGCGATGGAGGTGGATAGCGAGCAGTGTGTCCTGCGCGCCGACGAGGCGGTGCTGATTCCGGCCGGAGCGTGGCACCAGATCGTCGCGGGACCGTCGGGCGCACGGTTCCTCTGCACGTGCGTGCCCGCGTACCGGCACGACGACACGTACTTCGAGTAGAGCGCCAGACGCGCCCGCGCGAACACCCACGGCGAGCGACGCTGGTCGCTCGGTCTCCTCGGCTGGTTCCTCCGCGGCCGCGGCTAGCGCCGCCTGCCGACGCGCCCGACGGTCAGGCGCGCCGTTGTGCTGTCTTGAACTGGCCCCACTTGCGCCCGCGTGAGGCGTAGGCGAGCTTCGGCGCCGCGACCTTCATCCCGGCCTCGGCGAACGATTCCGCATGGCCGTGGGCACGGGCGACCCGGCTCACGTCGCTCTGCTGGTCGGGGAGAACGAGCGTGACAGCGTCGCCTGAACGACCTGCGCGACCCGTGCGCCCAACCCGGTGGGTGTACGCCTTCGCGTCCTCCGGCGGATCGAAGTTGACGACGAGCGTCACATCGTCGAGATCGAGTCCGCGGGCCGCGACATCTGTCGCGATCAGCGTCGTGACCTTGCCGGATTCGAACCGCGCGAGCGCCCGCTCACGCTGCGACTGCGACAGGTCGCCGTGCAGCGCCGCCGCATCGACCCCGGTTCCCACCAGTCTGGTCGCGAGCCGGTCGGCACCGCGCTTCGTCCGGACGAACACGAGCTTGAGCCCGTCCTGTCCGTTGAGCAGCGAGCCGAGCATCTCGAGCTTGTTCTCCGGGGTGACCGGGACGAACCGGTGCGCGATCTCGCCGGGCGAGCGGTCGTGCGGCAGTTCCGCCTCGACACGCACGGGAGCGGTCGTGTAGGAGCGGGCGATCTCGCCGACCTCGCCGTCGAGCGTGGCCGAGAAGAACATCGTCTGGCGCTCGTCGGAGAGGTTGCGGACGATCTTGTCGACCTGCGGCTTGAAGCCCATGTCGAGCATCCGGTCGGCCTCGTCGAGCACGAGGATCCTGACCCCGCGGAGCGAGAGCAGCTTCCGGTCGGTGAGATCCTGGAGCCGGCCAGGGGTCGCGACGACGACATGCGAGGCCGCAGCCTTCTTCGCCTGTGCGTCGAGCCGTACGCCGCCGTAGACGGATGCGACCTTGATCCTGCGCGGCCGCGCAACCGTCTCGATCGCCGCGGTCACCTGCACCGCGAGCTCGCGGGTGGGGACGAGGACGAGGGCGGAAGGGCGTGGGTCGTCGGCGTGGAGTGCCTCAGCGATCGGGATCGCGAACGCAAGTGTCTTGCCCGATCCGGTCGGGGACTTCGCGAGCACGTCGTCGCCGCGGAGAGCGGTCGGGATGACGCGCTCCTGGATCTGGAAGGGCTCGTTGATTCCGTGCACGGCGAGCGCCTGCGCAACGTCGTCGCTCACGCCGAGCGCGGTGAAGGTGGTGATGGTCATCTATTCCTTTCGGCCTGCCGATGTGGCAGGGGGTTGTCCGGACTCGAAGTCGAGGCCGGTGGCGCTCCGGTTGGAGCTTTCGTCTCGAGATCTGTCCCGCATCCCGAGCCGAGGCCGAAAGGCGATACCGATCCCACAGGAGCGGCGGGTCGCCGTCCCTGTCGAGAAGCGTACCTGCAACTGCGGGGAACCGGTCGGAGCGGAAGGGGCCCGTAGGTACCCTCGACTTCCGATGGCTGTCATCTCGTTCGCGCGCGGAGCGCCGTCTCCCGACTGTATCGACGAGGCGCTCGTCGCGGACTGCGCCGCAGTCGCACTCGCCCGCGACGGCAAGGCGATCCTCTCGTACGGCCAGGGTGGCGGCTATGGCCCGCTTCGCGAAGTGCTTGCGGAGCGACACGGGGTGGCACCCGGCCGCGTCTATCTCACCGTCGGTGGTCTCGCGGGCTTCACCCACTACGCGGCCGTGCAGCTCGCGCGGCGACCGGGCCGGGTGCTCGTGGAAGCGCCGACGTACGACCGCCCGCTGAAGCTCCTGCGCTGGGAGGGCGCCGACGTGGTGCCGCTCCCGATGGACGAGGAGGGGCTCGATCTCGACGCACTCGAGAGAGAGCTTGAGCGGGGCGGCGACATCTCGTTTCTCTACACGATCCCGACCTTCCAGAACCCGTCGGGCCGCACGCTCGGGCTCGAGCGGCGGCGGCGGCTCGTCGAGCTGAGCGAGCGCTACGCGCTCGACGTGCTCGAGGACGACCCGTACGGCCTCGTGCGTTACGAGGGCGACGCCGAGCCACACCTGCACGCGCTCGAGGGCGGCGAGCGGGTCACATTCACCTCCTCGTTCTCAAAGACGGTCGCTCCGGGGCTTCGCGTCGGGTGGTTCGTGCTGCCGGAGCCGCTCGTCGCAGGGTTCGACGACCGCGCGGTTTCGACGATGATCTCACCGCCGCTGCTGCCGCAGGCAATCGTGCACGAGCTCTTCGCGCGCGGCGGGTTCGACGCGAACCTCGACCGGATCATCGGTCTTCTCGGGGCGCGCAAGGACGCGATGCTCGGGGCACTCGACCGGGAGATGCCCGAAGGAGTCACGTGGTCGAGACCGTCCGGCGGCTACTTCCTCTGGGTCGACTTCGGCCCGGGGGTGGAGACGACTGCGGTGCTCGCACGCGCGACCGAGGCCGGGGTCACGTTCGTGAAGGGCGTGGACTTCTTCCCGGTCGGCACGGGTGGTGGCTCGGCTGCTCGTCTCGCATTCTCGTTCGAGTCACCCGCACGGGTGGCCGAGGGCGTGGCATTGCTCGCCAGCGCGCTCGTCTGACGTTTCGGGAAGCCGCTACCCGCGCCGACGGCGCAGCCAGGCGTACGGGATGAGCGTGAGCAGCGCTCCGAGCAACATGCTCGCAACGACGAGGAAGACAAGCGACGTCTCGGCACGGGCTGCAACGAAATTGATCTCAACCCGGTCGTCGTTGAGCAGGATGAACGCAACCGAGTAGGCGGTCACGACCACCGTGAGCACCGCCCGCCAGGGGAGGCGCCTGCGTGGCTCGGGAGCTTCGTTCATGGTCGTGATCGTAGACGGACTACCGGGCGGCGGCGAGTGCGCCTGCGGGCCGCGCGACAAGCCGGGGTTGCAGGGGTGGGGCCAACCCGCTGCGGCTCGCGGCACGGAACGTGGGACACGGCGTGTCGCCCGGGAGTGCACAGAGACCCCTGCTGCGGAAATAGCAATCAGTGCAGGAAACGTTGCTGTTCTTGCGCACTATCGATCTTGCTCCCCTCGTGCTCGATGCTGACCGGCGCATTCTGCGTGCGGTCTCCACGCCGGTAAAGGGTGCCCGCCGACGATGTTCCCGCTCTTTGCACATGTCGTCAGGACAGGCGAAATGCCTGCACCAGGTCACATCTCGGGCAACGATGCCAGCGCCGACAACGCCTGTTGATAACTCTCCACAGGCACCACGCGCATCGTCCCTGCAAACCGGCGTGCCACCGCTGCGTTGTCCCCAGCGGGGACGATGAAGACCTCGACACCCGCCCGACGGGCGCCGATCGTCTTCTGCTCGAGCCCCCCAACTGGGTTCACCGACCCGTCCAGGTCGATCTCCCCGGTCGCGGCGATCCGATGACCGCGATCGACGTCGCGACCCAATTCCTGAAGCACCTCGAGCGCGAATGCGAGCCCCGCCGATGGGCCACCGACCCGGCCGAGGTCGATTCGAACGTCCAGCGGGAGAGTGATCTCGAGGTCGGCACTCACCTGGATCCCGATCATCGGTCGCTGCGGATCATCCGGGGCGCCGACCGTCCGCACCGTCCGCTCGAGGACCTTCGCGCCTCGGCGGAACCGCACGCGTAGCGACTCACCCGGTCGCCCCGAGCGCACCGCCGCCTGCAGCGCCTCCGGGGAGAGCGTCGGGCGCCCCCCGACGGAGAGGATGACGTCGCCGGGGGCGAGCGCTTTCGCGGCGGGGACGCCGTCCGCGACTGCATCGATCCGCGCGCCCCGCTCCTTCGTCTCGACCTCGTGGCCAGCCTCGCGCAGCGCGACTGCCGCAGCGACTCGCTCCGACAGCTCCATCTCCACCCGCGCACGCTCCTGGCGTTCCTTGGAGCCGCCGTGGGCGTCGAGATTGGCGCCCGAGACCAGCGTCGCGCCGTCGGGCCGGAGGAACGGCGCGATCGCTTCGGCCCAGCGCGCCCGGCGCACTGTGACGTCGACGAAGAAGATCCCGCCCGCGTCATCGGCCTCGGGTCGCCCAGCGATGCTCACGTGCTCCCGCAGCGGACGGGCCTCGTTCGGGACGTACAGGTAGTCGTCCGAAGGGAACGCGTACGAGGCGACCGCGATCGCAGTGAGGAGGAGCGCCCCTATGGCGGCGAGATGGCGGGGAGCAGTTCGGCGCATTACGGCGTGTGAGATCGGGAGTGGTGCAGGATCCGGCGTCGCTCAGGGCTCCCGGGCGGTCTGGGGAGGCATCAGGAAGTGCAACCCCACGTCCGAGGCCGTGAGACCGCGCATCTAGTAGAGGCCGCGCGCGGCCCCGCCGTCGACTGGGATCAGCAGTCCCGTCACATACGAAGCCTGCTCCGAGGCGAGGAACGCAGCGACCGCGGCGATCTCGGCCGGGCGGCCGATCCTGCGGGCGGGGATCGTGGCGAGCACTGCCTCGGGCACCCCGCCTTCGCCGTAGAGCGAACGAAGTCTGTCGGTGTCAATGCGTCCAGGACCGAGCGTGTTTACAGTGACCCCATCCACGGCGAGCTCGCGCGCGAGCGTCTTCAGCCAGCCGACGACGCCAGGGCGAACCGCGTTCGAGAGCGCGAGGTTGTCCACCGGCTCCTTCACCGCGATCGACTCGACCGCGATGATGCGGCCGCGGCCGCTCGCGCGGAGCGCCTCGGCGCAGCGACCCACGAGCCGCACGTGACACGTGAACAGGAGCGCGATCGCACTCTCGAGCGTCTCGGGTGTGATCGCGAGGGCGGAGCCGACAGGCGGCCCGCCACCGTTGAGCACGAGCACATCGAGCCCGCCGAAGCGCGCGAGCGTCTCGTCGGCGACGCGCTCCACATCAGCGGCGACGGTCAGATCGGCGACGAGCGGAATCCCACCGATCGCTGCGGCCTCGCGCTCGAGCAGCTCGGCACGGCGTCCGACCATTGCGACCCGGGCGCCCTCGGCGGCGAGCGCCTGCGCGATCGCGAGCCCGATCCCCGCAGAAGCGCCACAGACGAGCGCCGACCGTCCCTGGAGGCCGAGATCCATGTTGAGAGGGTACCGGCGCCCGTCCGCCACGCAAGGGGACCTACGCCGAGTCTTCTCCGGAAGCGACTACTTGTGCGTGAGAACGCCGACGACGTCACGCACGGCGGCGACCGAGGTCTCGAGCATGCGCTCCTCGTCCGGGGTGAGGCGGAGCTCCACGATCTGCTCGATCCCGGCCGCCCCGAGCTTCACCGGCACACCCATGTAGAGCCCGGAAACCCCGTACTCGCCCTCGAGGAGGGCGGTGCACGGGAGCACGCGCTTCTGGTCGAGGCAGATCGCATCCACCATCTGTGCGGCGGCCGCGCCCGGCGCGTACCAGGCGGATGTGTTGAGCAGATTCACGAGTTCGCCGCCACCCTTCCGCGTGCGTTCGACCATCGCAGCGATGCGCTCTGCGGGCGCGAGCTGCTCGAGCGGGACGCCACCGACGGTGGTCGCGGAGACGACGGGGACCATCTGGTCGCCGTGGCCGCCCAGCACCATCGCCTGCACGTCCTTCACCGAAGCGCCGGTCTCCCACGCAATGAACGCCGAGAACCGTGCGGTGTCGAGGATTCCCGCCATTCCGACCACCCGCTCGCGCGGGAACCCGGAGATCGCGCGCGCGACATGGCACATCGCATCGAGCGGGTTCGAGACCACGACGATCACGGCTTCGGGTGATCGCGCCGCGACCTCGCGCGTGACCGAGGCGACGATCTGCTCGTTCGTCGTCACGAGGTCGTCACGGCTCATGCCGGGTGAGCGCGGTCTACCGGCGGTGATCACGACGACGTCCGAGCCTGTCGTCTCCTCATACCCGTCGGTGCCGGTGACGTTCGGCTCGTACCCGATCACCGAGGCCATCTGGTTCATGTCGAGCGCCTTGCCTGCCGCAAAGTTCGGGACGATGTCCACGAGCACCACATCCGCGTAGTCGCGGCGGGCGAGCTCGAGCGCGCATGTTGCGCCGACGTTCCCCGCTCCGACGACCGTGACTTTCTTCCGTCCGTTCATCTGGATCCGTCTCCTTGCAGCTTCTCGATGATGGCATCCGCATACGCGGCGGTCCCGACAGCGGTCGGGTCGTCGCGTCTCGGCTTCAGGTCGTAGGTGACACGGTCACCCTCGGCGATCACCGCCGCGACCGCGTCCTCGAGCCGCCGCGCAGCGTCGTGCTCTCCGAGGTGATCGAGCATCAGCTTCCCCGAGAGGATCATCGCGGTCGGATTCACCCGATCCAGCCCCTTGTACTTGGGGGCAGAGCCGTGCGTCGCCTCGAACACCGCCGCGTCGTCACCGATGTTCGCGCCGGGCGCGACTCCGAGACCCCCGACGAGACCGGCGGTGAGGTCGCTGATGATGTCGCCATACAGGTTCGGGAGCACGAGCACGTCGTACTCCTCGGGGCGCTGGACGAGCCCCATGCAGAGCGCGTCCACGAGGTTCTCCCACGGCTCGATCTCCGGGTAGTCGCGTGCGACCTCCCGGAACACCGAGAGAAAGAGCCCGTCCGTGTGCTTCATGATGTTCGCCTTCGTGATGCAGCTCACCCGCTTGCGGCCGTGCGCACGCGCGTACTCGAAGGCGTAGCGGATGATCCGTTCGGAGCCTTCCGGGCTGATCGGCTTGATCGAGAGGCCGGAGGTGGGGCTGATGCGCTTGGCGATCCGGTCGTTGAGGAACGCGATCACCTCGGCGGCGGCACCAGAGCCCGACTCGAATTCGATCCCCGCGTACAGATCCTCGGTGTTCTCGCGGACCACGACGAGATCGACGTGGTCGAAACGGGTGCGGACACCCTCGTAGGTCTTGCACGGCCGCACACACGCGTAGAGCCCGAGCTCGTGGCGGAGCGCGACGTTGACGGAGCGAAAACCGGTTCCGATCGGGGTGGTGATCGGACCCTTGAGGGCAACACGGTTCTGCTTGATGGAGTCCAGCGTTTCGGCGGGGAGCGGGGTGCCGGCGGTCTCCATCACGTCGACGCCCGCCTCGCGGACATCCCAGTTGAAGGTGACGCCTGTCGCCTCGAGGACGCGGCGCGTTGCCTCGGTCAACTCCGGGCCTGTGCCGTCTCCGGGGACGAGTGTCACGGTATAGGTCATATGCCTCAGGGTAGTTGCGAGGTGGAGGGGGCCGATGCGGTACCGTCGCAGCGATGACGCTCGGGGAGGCGGCGGCGGAAGCGGAGCGCCTGGGCACGGCGGGCGACGAGCGCGGGCTGGCGCAGCTCCGGGTCGTGTGGGACGACGAGATCGAGGCGGCAGTCCGTCACGCCGACTACCGGGTGCGCGGTCTCGGCCTTCGGGCGGTGGCATCGTTCAGGTTCCGCCAGAAGCTCGAGCTGCTTCGTCGCGGACTCGACGACGAGAGTGCCGCCGCGCGTGGGTCGGCACTGATTGCGCTCGAGTCGCTCTCGCGCGGGCATCCGGGCGACATCGGGTCCTTCAGGCGGTTGCTCGAGTCGCTCGCGGTCCGCGATCCGAACGCTGCAGTCCGCCGTCTCGCGATCATGTGTTTCCGCAACGGGGCTGCGGAGTCTTCGACGACCCGGCTGCTCGACGGGATCGCGGCGGACGACGACGGCGACGACGAGGTGCGGAAGACCGCACGGGCAGTCTCGGCGCTCCTCGTCAAGCAGGCGCGCGAGAAGAAGCAGCAACGGAAGTAGCGCCTGCCGCCCCTGGCCGGGGTGGGGGTTAGGCTGGCGTCGTGGCACAACCGCTCGTCGGCGTGATCATGGGCTCTCGGTCCGACTGGGAGACGCTCCGCCACACGGGTGAGATGCTCGACGAACTCGGTGTGCCGTACGAGAAGCGGGTCGTGTCCGCACACCGGACACCCGACCTCCTGTTCGAGTACGCCTCGACCGCGGCGGAGCGCGGACTGCGGGTGATCATCGCGGGCGCGGGTGGTGCCGCCCATCTCCCCGGGATGGCGGCGGCGAAGACCACGCTCCCGGTGCTCGGTGTCCCGGTCGAGACGGGTTCGCTCTCGGGTCTCGATGCGCTCCTCTCGATCGTCCAGATGCCCGCCGGTGTCCCCGTCGGGACGCTCGCGATCGGGCGCGCGGGCGCGGTCAACGCGGCCCTGCTCGCGGCCGCGATTCTCGCGGCCTCCGACCCCGCGCTCGCGGAGCGGCTCGCGGCTCACCGGGAGGCGCGGTCGCGCGAGGTGCTCGACCATCCCGACCCCGCCGCCTAGGGACGGTGGCGCTCGTCGGGTGCATCGGGGGCGGCCAGCTCGGGCGGATGCTCGCGCTCGCAGGGGCGCCCCTCGGGATTCAGTTGCGGTTTCTTGATCCGGCGCCGGACGCATGCGCCGGCCAGGTGGGCGAGCTCGTCGTGGCGCCCTGGGACGACCCGGTCGCGCTCGACCGGCTCGCGGAGGGCACGGACGTGGTCACGTTCGAGTTCGAGAACGTCCCGGTCGAGGTCGCGGCGCGGGTTGGGGCGGTTCCCGGAGGCACGGCGCTCGCGGCCGGTCAGGACCGCCTCGTCGAGAAACAACTCTTCCGCAGGCTCGGGATTCCGACCGCGCGCTTCGGAGCGCTCGAGGAGACGGGTACGCCAGCGCTGGTGAAGACGCGGCGGCTCGGGTATGACGGCAAGGGTCAGCGGCGGGTGGAGAGGCTCGAAGCGCTCCATCGCGACGAGATCGCCGAGGAGATCGTCAAGTTCGACCGGGAGCTGTCAATCATCGGTGTCCGCGCGAGGACAGGTGAGACGCGGTTCTGGCCTGTCACCGAGAACGTCCATCGCGACGGGATCCTCCGCATCTCGCGCGTGCCCGCCGAGGGTGCGCCGCAGGCGGAGGCCGAGGCGATAGCGACGACGCTTCTCGACGAGTTCGGCTACGTGGGAGTGCTCGCTGTCGAACTGTTCGAGGTGCGCGGGCGGCTCGTCGCGAACGAGTTCGCGCCACGCGTCCACAACACGGGCCACTGGACGATCGACGGGGCCGAGACCTCCCAGTTCGAGAACCATCTCCGCGCGGTACTCGGCCTGCCACTCGGCTCGACCCGAGCGCTCGGTCAGTCGGTCATGGTCAACCTGATCGGGGACGCGCGGTTGTACGGGCGACTGGTTGAGCTGCCAGGCGCGTGTGTGCATCTGTACGGCAAGGCGCCGAGGCCGGGACGGAAGGTCGGCCACGTCACGTTCGTCGATGCAGACCGTGCCGTGGTGGACGAGGCGATCCTGCTCGCCTCCTGAAGAAGCTCAGGACACGGCGTCGTCGGCGCTCGGCCCACGCTCGCGCCGTGCGTGGGGGTGCGCCGCGAAGTACGTCTCGACACGGCGCCGGTCGGACACGTGCGTGTACCGCTCGGTGGTCGCGAGGTCGGCGTGGCCGAGGAGCTCCTGGACGCTCCGCAGGTCGGCGCCGCCCTCCAGGAGATGGGTCGCGAACGAGTGTCGGAGCAGGTGCGGGTGGACGCGCTGCGGGTCGAGCCCCGCACGCTCCGCGAGCCGTCGCAGGATGAGGAACGCGCCCGCGCGGGTGAGCGCGCCGCCGCGTGCGTTGAGGAACAGGTCCGGGCGGTGCCGCCTGTCGAGATGCGGGCGGCCAAGCGCCAGGTAGCGGCGCACCGACTCGACCGACGGGCGGCCGAGCGGAACGATCCGTTCCTTCCGTCCTTTTCCGACGACGCGGACGAGTCTCCCATCGAGGTCCACGGACGAGCGGGCGAGTCCGAGCGCCTCCGAAATCCGGAGTCCGGACCCGTAGAGCAGCTCGACAAGCGCGCGGTCGCGCATCTGGCGCGGTGTGCTCCCGACGGCGGCGTCGATGAGCTTTTCGGCCTCGCTCGCCGACAGCACCCGTGGCAGTCGTCGCGGCCGGCGCGGCGGACGGAGTTCCGCAGCGGGGTTGTCTGCCCGGCGGCCGAGGACGACGAGGTGTGTGAGGTATGAGCGGGCGGCTGCGATCCGCCGCGCGATGGTCGCGGGGGCGAGCCCGTCCGCCCGCATCGTCGCGATCCAGGCTTCGAGTTGGGCGAGCGTCGTCTCCCCCGCGGGTGCGGAGGCGTGTGCGGAGAGCGCTACGAGGTCGCGCCGGTACGCGTCCACGGTGCGCGGCGAACAGCGCGCCGCAAGGAGCAGCAGGAACCCGTCGAGATCGGGATCGATGGCACGCACGGAACGCTTCGGTTCGGCACCGCGCGCCCGGCTCCTGCGCCCGCAGGCCGTGGGGAGCGGGTGCGGATGCATCGGTAGAGCCGCCGCGCGGTCCTCCCGGGCGGCTCGTGCGCGCAGGGGTGCCCGTTGGCATCATTCGCCGACGGACTGTCCCCACCCGGAATACGAGAGCGGGCGAAGGGAGTGACATGGAAGCCTCGGTGATGCCGATCGACGGTCGCCGTCTGGTGTACGGCGCGAAGGGCTTCCGCTGGGACCGAGCGATCTCGTCCGACGATCGTGAGCAGATCAGCGAGCACGTATTCCGGCTCCCCAGCTGGGTCGACCAACAACTCGGGACCGACAACCTTGATGTGAGGAAGCTCGAGCACCCCGGCGGGCTCTATCGGTTGCGCGTTGGTGCGTTCCGAGCGGTCTTCCAGGTGTTCCCTCCACACGTCGTGCTGCACCGCGTGTTCCGGCGGCGCAACTCGAGCGACTACGACTTCGTGGCCTCCCTCGCTGTGGTGCGCTCGAACACCGGCCTGCGGCTTCTCGAGACCGAGCCTCCCGATGACGGAGCGCCTGTCCCGCAGACACAGCGCACCGTGCTGCGGTTCGCGCGACGCGATCCTGTCCAGAACCCACTCAGCGCCTTCTCCGACGATGAGCTGAAGGTGGCCGGTGTCAGCAAGGAGGCGCTCGAGGCTCTGCGGCGACTTCCGCCGGGACTCAGACCCGACCAGACGCTCGCGCGACTCGGGGTTGAGCGGGCAACGATGCGCCTTATCGCCGAGGCATGGAACGACCCGGCACGCTACGTCGGAAGGCCCCTCGATCTTGAGGCGGTGGCGCTGGATGAGGACGAAGCGTCACGGCGGCTTACCGCGGACTACTCACTGTCATCGTTCGTCGAGATCGGTAGCGCGAGGTCGTTTCTCGACCTGCTCGAGGCCGACATCGAGGATTGGATGGTCTACCTCCATCCGACGCAGCGGAGCGCGGTCACGCGTCCGGTCGCGGGCCCGTGGCGCGTCCGCGGTGGTGCCGGTACGGGCAAGACCGTGGTCGCGCTCCATCGGGCCCGACACCTCGCACACGAGACCGGGGGAGACGTGCTGCTCACGACGTTCGTCAACACGCTTCCACGGGTCTGGGAGGAGTTGCTCCGGAGGTTCCCCGGCGACCTCGGCGGGCGGATCAGCTGCAGATCGGTGAACTCGATCGCCTGGGAGATCTACGAGGGGGCCGACGGGGTACGGACGATCGCAGAGGCGGACCGACGTCAGGCGATCATCCGGGACGCGTGGCTCCCGCGGCACGCGCGGCTGGGCGGGCTGAGTGAGATCGGACTGGCCGACGAGATCGACTACATGCTGATCGGACGCTCGATCCGCGACCTCGACGCATACCTCGGGCTTGCTCGCACCGGTCGAGGGACGCCACTCGGATCGGACGCACGGAGCGCGGTCTGGGAGGCGTACCAGGCGTACACGCGCAAGATGGGGAAGGCCCGGCTCACCTACTGGCCGGAGCTGCGCCGGGACGCGCTGGTGGTGCTCCAGGAAGGCCGCGCCCAACTGTCGTTCTCCGCGGTCGTGGCGGACGAGGCGCAGGATCTCGGCGAGGCGTCGGTGTTGATGCTCGCGGAACTGGTCGGGGGTCTGCCGGCGCCGAACCTGACGCTCGTTGGCGACGGCCAGCAGGCGATCTACCCCGGGGGATTCTCGCTGCTCCAGGTCGGAATCGACATCAGGGGGCGCGCGACCGTGCTGCGCACGAATTGGCGAAATACCCACGCGATCTGGCAGGCGGCTCAGGCCCTGATCGAGGGACAGGCGTTCGACGATCTCGAAGAGGAGGTTTCGCTGTCGCGCACGGCAGACGAGTCACCGTTTCCGATGCGCGAGGGCGACCCACCCGGGTTGTGGGTGATCGACGCTCACAACGCATCCGACCTCGCCGTCGAAGTCGTGGCGGAGACACGTGAGCACGGGTACCCGCTCGGCAACACCGTCCTGCTCGCGCCGACGAATGCTCAGGCGCATGAGCTGCAAGCGGCCCTGCGCACCGCGGGATCTCCGGTCGCCGATGTGAAGGACTACAGGGGGCAGCACCAGGACGTCGTGTGGGTCGGCACCTTCCACCGAGCGAAGGGGCTCGAGTTCAAGCACGTGGTCGTGACGGGCCTCTCCGCCGCGACCTGGCCGCCTTGCCGTCCGGGCCTCGATGCACAGGCACAGGCAGAAGCGCGGTCACGCGACCTGCGGGCGGCGTTCGTCGCCATGACGCGAGCCCGCGACCGGCTCGACGTGGTTGTCGCGGGCGAACCCATGCCCGAGCTCGAGGCGGCCGCCTGGGCTTTCGACCGGCACTGACCCGTGTCTTCCAGGTCTACGACCGCGGATGGGCGCGGTCGTAGACCCGCCGGAGCCGCTTCGCGTCCACGTGGCTGTACACCTGCGTCGTCGAGAGTGACCGGTGCCCGAGCAACTCCTGGATCGTCCGCAGGTCGGCTCCGCCCTCCAGTAGGTGTGTCGCATACGCGTGGCGCAGCCGGTGCGGGTTCGGAAACAGGCGGCGGAGCGTGCTCGTGTCGAGTCTTCGGCCTCGTGCCGAGAGGAACAGCGCGTCGCATGCGCCATGCGCGAGCGCCGAGCGAGCATCCCGGAGATACGTGCCGACCCTCCACGCCGCGACCTCGCCGAGCGGCACCACCCGTTCTCGGTCGCCCTTGCCCCGGACGTGGACAGTCTCGCGCTCGAAGTCGATGTCCGCGAGATCGAGTCCCACCAGTTCGGCGCTCCGGAGTCCGCACGAGTACGCGAGCTCGAGCAGCGCACGGTTTCGCACTGCGAGCGGCTCGTCGCCCTCGAGTGCGGTGATCGCGAGCTCGATCTCGGTCCGCTTCGGTACGGAGGGGAGTCGCCGGCGCGGTCGCGGACCCAGCTTCACGTCCGGGACGCGGGACGCCCCCAGCGAGTGGCGCAGGAACGCCCGCACGGCCGAGAGCCGCCGCGCGATCGTTCCGGGCGCAAGCCCTCGCCGCGCCCGACCGAGCTCTCCCGCATACGCGGCAAGCGTCGCCGCGTCCACCGCTTGGAGCGGGGTCCGTGCCCGCGCGAGCCAGTCGGTGAAGTCTCGGAGATCCGACGCGTACGCGCGGCGGGTCGAGGTCGCAAGCGGGGCGGTGGAGAGAAACCGCTCGACGGCCGCATCGGTGTCCACCGTTCGTGGTTCGGCGCGGCTCGCTGCAGCCCTTGCGAGATGTGGGGTGGGGGACGAGGTTGTCCCGCGTCGCCTGCCCGGCGCAGGCCGTCGCGGCTCCGCCCGGCCGGGGGTGACCGATGACCGCGGCGCTCGCTCACTCCCGTGCCGCGACCCCGGTTCGCTGCATCCCTCACCGACCGGTTCGGGCACGATGCACCGATGTCCGGGACGCCCACCAACGTTCGCGCGATCGAGACCGGGGCGGAGCTTCGCTATCGCGGCCTGCCCTCGAGCGATGCGTTGCTGTTCGTCGGCGGGGGAACCGGCCGCGTCGTTCCGGGAACCTGGTGCGCTACGAACGAGTTGCTCGCGGACGCGCTCGCCGCGCGCCACCCCGCACTCCTCGTCGCAGAGCTCCGATATCGGGTCAAGTCGTGGCGCGAGCTGCCGTCGTGCGTTGCGGACGCACGTGCCGCGATCGACCGACTCCAGCGTGATGGCGTTGACCGGGTGCTGCTCGCGGGCTTCTCCATGGGGGGCGGCGTCGCGGTTGCGGTCGCCGATGCCTCACCGGTGGTCGCGCTTCTCGGGCTTGCCCCGTGGCTGCATCCGCACTTCGATCTCACATCGCTCGTCGGCAAGCGGCTGGACATCGTCCACGGGGCGTGGGACCGAGCACTCCCCGGGATCCCCGGGGTTCTCCCCGCGATCTCGCGTGCCGCGTTCCAGCGTGCGCGGGCGCTCGGTGTTGCTGGGACCTACGTCACGATCCCGCGCGGGATGCACGGCGCGGCGGTTCGCAGGGCCTCCGGTGCACTTCTCCGCCTGCCGGGTTGGCGCCGATGGGTTGAGGACGCGGATGCGGCCGTCGCGCGGCTTCTTGCCGGAGGAGCCGCATGATCGCCTACCGCGCGTTTCGCCTGTTTCTCATCGTCGTGGTCCGCTCGATCTGGCCGGTCACCGTCGTCGGGCTGGAACGTCTTCCGAAGGGCGGCTGCGTCGTCTCGTCGAACCACGACTCGTTCTTCGACCCGTTCTTCCTCGGGGTCGCGATCACCCGTCCGCTCCGTTTCCTCGGAAAGTCCGGGCTGTTCCGTTTCCCGATCCGCCGCTTCCTGCTGTCGCTCGGGGCTATCCCCGTCATCCGCGGGGGGAACGACACCGGCGCGATCGTCTCAGCGGTGGATGCGGTGCGTGACGGTCACGCGGTCGCGATCCTCCCGCAGGGCACGATCCTCGGCAGCCACGACCGCCCGTGGAAGCGCGGAGCGGCACGGGTCGCGATCGAGACGGGTACCTCGATCGTCCCGGTGGCGCTGATCGGCGTCGAGCGCGTGATCAGGCCCGGGGGTGCGCGCGTGCACCGCGCAGCGGTCCGTGTCGTCGTGGGCGAGCCGATTCCGGCGGGGCCCGCTCGGCCCTCGACCGAGGACGATGCGACGGCGCTCATCGAGCGCGTCCGCCTTGCGGTGGCGGCGCTCGGCGCGCCACCATCCGGCTGATGCAGAGACCCAGGCACGCGCACGGGATGTCGCACGGCCACGGGAACATGTTCGGGCTCGAGGATCCGCCGGAGCGGCCCGCCGATCCGGCGGTGCGTCGCGCGAACTTCCGACGCGTCGTAGCGCTCTTCCGCCCGTACGGAGCGCGGTTGAGCGGGGTCTCGGCCCTCATCGTCGTCTCGGCGGGTCTCGGCGTCGTCTCGCCCTTCCTCCTTCGCGAGACGCTCGATGTCGCGATCCCCGACCGCAGGCTCGATCTTCTATCCGTCCTCGTGGCAGGGATGGTGCTGATCCCGATCATCACCGGAGCGCTCGGCGTCTGGCAGACGCTGCTCTCGAACCGCGTCGGGCAGTCCGTGATGCACGACCTGCGCAGCCGGGTCTACCGCCACCTGCAGCGCCTCTCGCTCGCGTTCTTCACCCGAACGCGCACCGGAGAGGTGCAGAGCCGGATCTCCAACGACATCGGCGGGATCGACGACGTCGTCACCTCGACCGCGACGAGTGTCTTGATGCACGTCACGACCGTGCTCGCGACCGTCGTCGCGATGGTGCTCCTCGACTGGAGGCTCGCGGCATTTGCTCTCGTCCTGCTGCCGCTCTTCGTCTGGCTCACGAAGCGGGTCGGCGCGAAGCGAAAGACGGTGACCGCCGCCCGGCAGGTGTCGCTCGCCGACATCTCGGCGATCGTGCAGGAGTCGCTCTCGGTGAGCGGGATCCTCCTCGGCAAGACACTCGGGCGCGGCGATGAACTGGCGGCTCGCTTCGAGGGCGAGTCCGAGCGGCTCGCCCGGCTCGAGGTCCGAAGCCGGATGACGGGTCGTTGGATGATGGCCGCGATCCAGGTGACGTTCGCGGTGATGCCTGCCCTCGTCTACTGGTTCGCGGGTTGGTCGATCACGCGCGGCGACGCGTCGATCACCATCGGCACGCTCGTCGCCTTCACGACGCTCCAGACCCGACTGTTCTTCCCGATCGGGGCGCTGCTCGGTGTCCAACTCGACGTGCATTCATCCCTCGCGCTGTTCGACCGGATCTTCGACTACCTCGACCAGCCCGTCGATATCGCCGAAGGGACACGCACGCTCGGCGCGGTACGGGGCGAGGTGTGTCTCGACGGCGTCCGGTTCCGTTACGGCGATGGCGACTGGACGCTCGACGACGTCTCGTTCACCGTGCCGCCGGGCACGAGGACCGCGATCGTCGGTGAGACCGGATCCGGGAAGACGACGTGCGCATACCTCGTCGCGCGGCTCTACGACGCCACCGAGGGGACCGTGTCGATCGACGGCGTGAACCTGCGCGACCTCACGTTCGCGTCCCTCGCCGACACCGTCGGCGTCGTCTCACAGGAGACGTACCTGTTCCATGCGTCCGTCCGCGAGAACCTGCGCTTTGCGCGCCCCGCGGCGACCGATGACGAGATCGAGCGTGCGGCCCGCGCGGCGCAGGTCCACGAACTCGTCGCGTCGCTGCCGGACGGCTACGACACGGTGGTGGGGGAGCGCGGCTACCGCTTCTCGGGTGGCGAGAGACAGCGGATCGCGATCGCACGCACGATCCTCCGCGACCCGCGGATCCTCATCCTCGACGAGGCAACGTCGTCGCTCGACACGCAGACCGAGCGCGCGGTGCAGGAGGCGCTCGAGGTCCTCTCGGAGGGGAGAACGGTGATCGCGATCGCGCACCGACTCTCGACCGTCCGGGACGCCGACCAGATCGTGGTGCTCGACGGCGGCCGGGTGGTGGAACGCGGAACGCATGAGGAGTTGCTCGCCACGGGGGGGCGGTACGCCTCGCTCGTCGAGCACGACGCGGTGCTCGACATCGCCTGAGCCAGAGCGTCCGGTGGTGCGACATCGCGTTGCGGACACCGTTACCCTCACGCTTTCGACGAGCGGCGTCGGGCGCCACAGGGCGCGGCCGCCGCAGCGAGACCCGGAAGAGGAGCCACCTGCATGGCAGCGACCACGACGACCGGTCTCGAGCAGCATGGTGTCGACCCACGGGGCGAGGTCGTCCGCAACCCGACCACCGCGCGCCTCTACCAGCATGCGCTTCGGTCGGGGCAGGGGGAACTCGCCGAGGGGGGCGCACTCGTCGTCGACACGGGGATCCACACCGGACGCTCGCCGAAGGACAAGTTCGTCGTGCGCGAGCCCGGGTCCGAGGAGCGGATCTGGTGGGGTGACGTCAACCGGCCGCTCTCGCCGGACTCGTTCGCGGGGCTGCGGGCACGCGTCATAGCCCACCTCGAGGCCGCCGGGCCGCTCTATGTCGTGGACGCCTTCGCGGGCGCCGACCCCGCGACCCGGATCGGCGTGCGCGTCCTGACCGCGAGCCCGTACCACGCGCTCTTCGCATCGACGATGTTCATCGAGCCGACTGCAGCCGAGCTCGAGGTGTTCACGCCCGACACGCTCGTCCTGCACGCTCCCGAGGTGACCGCCGACCCGGCAACTGACGGGACGCGGAGCGCGACGTTCGTGGTGCTGGAGCCGAGCCGGAGCGAGGTGCTGATCGGCGGCACGCACTACGCGGGCGAGATCAAAAAGGCGATTTTCACGGTGATGAACGACCGTCTGCCGCTCGATGGCGTGTTCCCGATGCACTGCTCCGCGAACGTCGGCCCCGATGGTCGCTCCGCGGTCTTCTTCGGGCTCTCGGGGACAGGCAAGACGACGCTCTCCGCCGACCCGTCTCGATCGCTCGTCGGGGACGACGAGCACGGGTGGGGCGAGGACGGGATCTTCAACATCGAAGGCGGCTGCTACGCGAAGGTGATCCGGCTCTCCGCCGAGGCCGAGCCGGAGATCTTCGAGACGACGCGGACCTGGGGGACGATTCTCGAGAACGTCGCGGTGGACGTGAACGGCGTGCTCGATCTCGACGACGACAGTCGCACCGAGAACACGCGGGCCGCATACCGCCTTGCGCGGATCGCGAATGCGCTCCCGGAGAAACGTGCAGGGCATCCCTCTGCGGTCGTGTTCCTGACCGCCGACGCGTTTGGGATCCTGCCGCCGATCGCGCGGCTCGAGCGGGATCAGGCGCTCTACTGGTTCCTCTCCGGTTTCACCGCGAAGCTCGCCGGCACTGAGATCGGCGTAACGGAGCCGCAGCCGACGTTCTCCACGTGTTTCGGCGCCCCGTTCCTTCCGCAGCCTCCCGCGGTGTACGCCCGGCTGCTGGGGGAGAAGCTCGACCGCCACCGTTCGACGGTGTGGCTCGTCAACACCGGCTGGACGGGTGGCCCCGCAGGTGTCGGTCGCCGGATGCCGATCGCCGCGACCAGGGCGCTCCTCGCGGCCGCGCTCTCGGGAGCGCTGGACGGGGCGGAGACGCGCCGCGACCCACTCTTCGGGCTTGCGGTCCCGCTGTCGGTCGCGGGCGTGGACGGCGCGCTGCTCGAACCGCGCTCGACCTGGGCCGACCCGTCCGCCTACGACGTGAAGGCGCGCGAACTGGCCGCGCTGTTCGCTGCCAACTTCGCGGCGAAGTTCGCGGACGCCGACGCGGCGGTCGCGGCTGCGGGCCCCAAGAGCTGACTCCGACCCTCAGCGGGTAGCGGGTCGTCGGGCGACCGCGATCAGGTAGCGTCAGCCTCGATGGACGACCAGTTCGACGTCGTCGTCGTCGGTGCCGGCTGCGCCGGAATGCGGGCGGCGATCGAGGCACACGATGCGGGTGCGCGCGTTGCTGTCGTCTCGAAGCTCCATCCGACCCGCAGCCACTCGGGCGCGGCGGAGGGCGGGATCAACGCGGCGCTCGGCAACACCGCGGAGGACAGCCCGGAGATGCACGCGTTCGACACCGTCAAGGGCTCCGACTACCTCGGTGACCAGGACGCGATCGAGATCTTCACGCGCGAGGCGCCCGGCGACATCTACCAGCTCGAGCACTGGGGCTGCGTCTTCTCACGGAACGACGAGGGGAAGCTCGCGCAGCGCCCGTTCGGTGCAGCGGGCTCGCCGCGCACGGTGTTCGCGGCCGATATCACCGGCCACGTCCTGATCCAGGTGCTGTTCGAGCAGCTCGCGAAGCGGATGGCAGAGGGGCTCGTCGTGTTCGAGGAGTACTTCGCCTTCCGGCTGGTCGAGGAGGACGGACGGTGTGTCGGGGTGGTCTCCTGGGATCTCCTGAACGGCGGCGTGAAGCTCACACGCGGCACCGCGACGATCCTCGCGACCGGCGGGGTCGGGCGGATGTATCGCGCCACGACGAACGCCTACGCCTGCACCGGCGACGGGATGTCGATGGCGCTCCGGGCGGGGCTGCCGCTGAAGGACATCGAGTTCATGCAGTTCCACCCGACCACGATGTTCCCGAGCGGGATCCTGATCACGGAGGGCTGTCGCGGCGAGGGGGGGTACCTGATCAACAAGGACGGGGAGCGCTTCATGAAGCGCTACGCCCCGAACGCGCTCGAGCTCGCCTCCCGCGACGTCGTTTCCCGTTCCGAGACGACCGAGATCGAGGCGGGCCGTGGGATCAACGGCTCGGTGTTGCTCGACCTGCGCCACCTTGGCGCGGAGAAGATCCTCTCCCGGCTTCCCGGTTCGCGCGAGCTCGCGATGACGTACGCGGGGGTCGACCCGATCTACGACCCGATCCCGGTCAGACCGGGCGCCCACTACCACATGGGTGGCATCGAGACCGACAACGACGGGCTGACCGGACTCGAGGGGTTGTATGCGGCGGGCGAGACCGCGTGTGTCTCGGTGCACGGCGCGAACCGGCTGGGCGGCAACTCGCTGATGGAGACGATCACGTTCGGTCGTCGCTCCGGGAAGGCGGCTGCGGAGTGGGCGCTCTCCCGCGGCCAGGCCGCCGGCAGCGGCGCAGCCGACGGTGCGCGTGCGGACGCGGAGACATGGGTGAAGGGACTCCTCGACGTGCGTTCCGGCGAGCGGCCGTGGCCGATCCGCGACGAGCTCGGGCTGTCGATGCTCGAGAACTTCGGAGTGTTCCGTCGGCCCGAGAAGATGGCGGCGCAGGAGGAAGTGGTCGATGGCCTCCGCGAGCGCTACGAGCGCGGGGTGGTGGTGGAGGACAAAGGTGCGGTGTTCAACTCCGATCTCACCCAGGCGATCGAGCTTGGCTACATGCTCGATGTCGCCGCCTGCATGCTCCAGGCGGGTCAGGCGCGCAAGGAGAGCCGCGGCGCACATTCGCGCCCGTACGACTTCCCCGCACGCGACGATGAGAACTTCATGAAGCATTCGATCTCGACGTGGGTGGATGGCGCTCCGGTGCTCTCGTACCGGGACGTCCGCGTGACACAGTGGCAGCCGATGGAGCGGAAGTACTAGGGATGGGTAGTGCCACGGGATCGGCTTCTGCGGGGCGCGTGCTGGCCGCTCCGGGGCGTGCAGGGAGACCGGCAGCGATGCTGGGAGCATCGGGGCCGGGCTTCCGGCACGAAGCGGCGGGGGTCGGGAGAGTCCCGCAAGGGGCTGACCGAGCCCCAGAGCGACCCGGACACGCCGGAACGCGCAACCGCACGCCCGAGACCGTGTCACTACTCATCTAGGGAGGTACGGGTGGAGGTCGAGCTCAAGATCTGGCGGTTCGATTCCTCGACGGGGGAGCGGGCGCTGAAGCCGTATTCGATCGATGTCTCGGCGGAGGCGACGCTGCTCGACACGCTCGACGCGATCAAGGACCATATCGACGGCTCACTCGCCTACCGGAAGAGCTGCCGGATGATGATCTGCGGCTCCTGCGGGATGCGCGTCAACGGTGGCGCGGTGCTCGCGTGCAAGGTGCGGATCGCCGATCTCGTCGCCGACGGGAAGGTGCCGGTCGTCTCGGCGATGGGGAACCTCCCGGTCGTCAAGGACCTCGTGGTGGACATGGCGCCGTTCTGGCAGAAGATGCAGGCGATGGAGCCGTGGCTGCAGCCCGGTTACGACCGCGCGACCGAGACCGAGAACGTCGTCCCGCGGCAGCAGATGAACGTGATCCACAAGGAGTCGCTCTGCATCAACTGCGGCTGCTGCGTGTCGGAGTGCAACTCGATGGAGGCCGACCCGGACTTCATGGGGCCGGCGGCGCTCGCGAAGGGGTTCCGGTTCGTCGGCGACCCGCGCGACGGCGCGACTGTCGAGCGGCTTGAGAAGTACTCGACTGAGCATGGAATCTGGGACTGCACCCGGTGCTACTTCTGCAACGAGCGCTGCCCGAAGGGTGTCGATCCGCGCGACGCGATCGCGAAGTTGGGAGCGGAGGCGATGAAGCACGGGATCGATCGCGACATGGGCGCGCGCCACGCGAAGTGGTTCGTCACGTCGGCGAAGACGACCGGCTGGCTGCGGGAGACCGAACTCGTCCCGAAGACGCAGGGGGTCGTGAAGTCGATCAAGGAGATGAAGTTCGCGATGGGTCTCGCGCTGAAGGGCAAGGTGCCGCCGCCGTTCCCGCCGCACGTTGCGGAGGATGTGCACGAGGCGCGCGGATTGTTCGACCTCGTGAAGGAACAGGGTGTGTCAGGCGCGCTCGGGATCGTGCAGGGCGAGAAGGCGCTGTTGCACCTCGAGCACAACGCTGACGCCTCCGAACGCCATCCCTACGACGAGCCGACCTCGGCGCCCGTCCCGTACCTCCCGGAGGGGGACGGCGGCGCAGGGACCTCCGGCTAGGATCACCCCCCGTGCGCGTCGCCTACTACAAGGGCTGCCTCGCGAGTCTGTCCGCGAAGGAGCTCGACATCGCGACTCAGGCGCTCGCCCCGAAGCTCGGGATCGAGCTCGAGGAGCTGGAGAAGGTCACGTGCTGCGGTGCGGGCGATATCCACGAGGCCGAGCCGGACTTCTCGGTCCACCTGAACGCACGGATCCTCGCGTATGCGGAAGCGGCGGGCTGCGAGACGCTGATGACGATCTGCAACGTCTGCACCCTCAATCTCCGCCAGGCCAACCACCAGCTCCAGAACGACGCTGCGCTGCTCGCGCGGGTGTCCGACAACCTGGAGAAGGTTGGGGCGCCGCGCTACACGGGTGCGGTCGAGGTGAAGCACTTCCTCTGGCTGCTCGCGGGCGACTATCTGCCGCGACTCCAGGAGATCGCGCACCGAGGGCTGCGCGGGTTGAAGATCGCGCCGTTCTACGGCTGCCAGATCCTGCGCCCGTCGAAGCTGCTCGGGTTCGAGGATCCCGACAACCCGGATTCGTTGGAGCGGATCATCCGCGCCTGCGGCGGCGAGGCGATCGACTACCCGGCGAAGATCAAGTGCTGCGGCTTCCCGATCATCCAGGCACGCGAGGATGTCGCACTCGCGGAGTTGATCCAGCCGATCGAGCAGGCGAAGGCGGCGGGTGCAGACGCGATGGTGACCCCGTGTCCGCTCTGCCACCTCTCGCTCGACGCGTGGCAGTCGAAGCTGAAGAAGGAGTACGGCACGGACTTCCAGATGCCGATCCTCCACCTCTCGCAGCTCGTCGGTGTCGCAGCCGGGCTCGTGGATTCGGAGTTGAAGTTCAAGCGGCACGTCGTCTCGGTGAAGCCGTTCACCGACAAGCTCACGGTCTGAGCACCGCGTCGCGCCGCCCCGGCGCACGGTGGCTCGGCTTGGCGAGTGCTCCGTCCGCGTCGGTCACGGGGGCGCGCGTCGGGCAAACGGGGGAGAGAACGTGATGCTCGCAGTGGTCTTGGCTGGTGCGTTCGCGGGTGCGCTCGCGCTCTACGGCTGGTTCGAGGCGGGCTGGGTGCGATTCCGTGTACGCGAGGTTGCGATCGAGGGTCTCACCGAGGCGCTCGATGGGGTGCGGGTCGCGCACCTGTCCGATCTGCATCTCGGCGCCCGGTACTCGCGCGGGAACCGCGCGGCCGAGCGTGCAGCCGAGTGGGTCGAGGAGCGGCGCCCCGATCTCGTCTGCGTCACTGGCGATCTCATCGCCCATCCGCGCGGGGAGGAG
>CAYXAS010000022.1:29397-33050 GCA_964461665.1 uncultured Gaiellales bacterium | reverse complement strand
GAGGCTCGGACGCGATCAGGCGTCTCGAAGGTGTGTGGTTAGTCCAGCTAGGCGAGCTTCACGCAGACGTGCTTGATCCGCGTGTACTCCTCCATCGAGTACATCGACATGTCCTTCCCGTACCCGGACTCCTTGAAGCCGCCGTGCGGCATCTCGGACGTGAGCGGGTAGAGGTGCTCGTTCACCCAGACGGTGCCGAAGTCGAGCTTCGCCGCGACCTTCATCGCACGACCAACGTTCTCGGAGAAGACCGAGGCCGCGAGGCCGTAGCGGACGTCGTTCGCCATCGCGATCGCCTCCGCGTCCGACGAGAACCGCTGCACGGTGACGACCGGCCCGAACACCTCGCTCTGCACGATCTCGGCGTCCTGCTTCACGTCCGCAACGAGGGTTGGCCGGACAAAGAACCCGCTCTCGCCGACCGTGCCGCCGCCGGTGAGCACCGTCGCCTTCGCGTCCACCGCCCGCTCGAGGAACCCGAGCACGCGCTGCTGCTGCTCGGCCGAGATGACGGGGCCCATCCCCACTTCCTCATCGATTCCGGGGTCACCAACCGTGAGGCTCTCGATCGCGGCGATCGTCTGCTCGACCACTTCGTCGTAGAGCCGCTCGCTCACGAGCACGCGCGAGCACGCCGTGCAGTCCTGGCCCGAGTTGAAGTAGCCCGCGATCTTGATCGCCTCGGCGATCGTCGCCGGATCGGCGTCGTCGAGCACGACCATCGGCGCCTTGCCGCCGAGTTCGAGATGGACCCGCTTCACGGTCTGGGCCGCATTCGCGGCGATCAGCTTCCCGGTCGCGGTGTCACCGGTGAGCGAGACAAGCGCGATCGATGGGTCGCGGACGAGCGCATCGCCAACCGGGACACCGTCGCCCGTCACGACCTGGAGCACACCTGGCGGGAGCACTTCCTGGGCGAGCTCCGCGAACCGGAGCATCGTGAGCGGCGTCTGTTCCGCCGGCTTGATGATCTGGACGTTCCCCGCCGCGAGAGCCGGGCCTGCCTTCCACATCGCCATGAACAGCGGGTAGTTCCACGGGCAGATGCCTGCGACGATCCCGAGCGGCTCGCGGCGGATGATCGATGTGTACCCCTCGACGTACTCGGCCGCAGCCTTCCCCTCGAGGTTGCGGGCCGCGCCCGCGAAGAAGCGGAGATTGTCGGCGATGAGCCCCGGCTCGTCCTTCGCCACCCACCACGGCTTGCCAACGTTGAGCGATTCGAGTCGCGCGAGCTCTTCGGCGTGCTCGTCGACGATTGCGGCGAGCGCGAGCAGGAGCTCCATCCGATCCTTTGGCGTCTTGTCCTGCCATGTAGACCACGCCTTCTTCGCCGCGGCGACTGCGCGGGCGACGTCCTCGGTCGTGCCCCGCGGCACCTCCGCGATCACCGCGCCGGTCGCGGGGTTGAGCACCTCCATCGTCTCACCCGAGACGGAATCGACCCACTCCCCACCGATGAACATCTGGTGCCTCGTCACGGACACGCTCACTGCTCGCCCTCCTTCGTCGGTTCACGCACGGTCGCTGCGGTGTGGGCGCGAGCGTATCGCGCGCACGCGGAGCTACGCTCGCCGCATGGAGACGGCCGCGAAAGCGCTGCTCGGAGCGGCGGTCGCGCTCGCGGCGCTCGGGCTCGCCGCACTCGTGCTGGCGCGGCTCGGGCTCGACCGTCTCCCGGGGACGTGGGAGCGGCGCATCGGCGAGAACGGGCGGGTGATCGTCCCGGTCGGCGCCATGATCGTCGTCTCGCTCGTCGGGACGATCGTGCTCAACCTGATCGCGCGACGCTAAAGCCAGCCCTCGTTGGCCACGACCGCAGGGGCGGCGAGGGTGCGGCCCTCGAGGTCTACTTCGGCGCGACCTCGGGAACGGTGTTCGGGTCGGGCGACGCGGGCCGGACGTGGTTCACGGTCGCCGAGCATCTCGCGCCCGTCTCGTCGGTCAGGACGGCGTAGCGGTAGAGAGCCGTCCGGCCCACGCGCTCCCGAGGCCGAGGAGCACGTCGGCGCTACTCGATCCCCATCCCGTCCACGATCTCGGGGGTGATCCGGATCGCGACACGACGCTCGCCCTCCTGGCGCCACGGGTAGTGGTCATGCTCCGTGTACTTGCGGGCGAGCCGATCGATCTGCTCGTCGGCCCCGTCGTCGGAGAGCGTCGCGGTGCCGCTTAGCGAGATCCACCGGAACGAGTTCGCAGGATCGACGACCGTCAGTCCGACCCGGCCGTCGGCCTCTATGTGGCGCGGCTTGGCACGGCCACGGGCCGTGTTGACGGACAGACCGTTCTCGTCGGCATCGACCCAGACGACGGTCGCGTGCGGCGAGCCGTCGGGGCGAAGGGTCGTCAGGATCCCGACGAACGGGTTGTCACGGATGAACGCGTGCTGACTTGCAGTGAGTGCCACGGGGTCTCCTCTCGTAGCGTTGGCGACCGGATCGAGCCGACCCGGTGTCGTGTACGCACCGTATATCCCGCGCGCATGGCACCGTGCACGTGATGGAAAGCCTGAACGAGCTCGGCTGGGACGACGGCTGGGCCTCCCTCTTCTCCCCCCATGCTGCGGCGGGGCTCCTCCCCGGCCGCGTCACGGTCTCCCATCGCGGTGCCCACGATGTCGCAACCGCGGACGGCGAGCTCCGCTGCGAGGTGCGTGGCCGCCTCTATGACGAGGCGTCCTCGCCGGCCGATCTCCCCGTCGTCGGTGACTGGGTCGCGCTGACACCGCCCGGCGACGGAAAGCGGGGCGTGATCGAGGCGCTCCTCCCGCGGCGCACCCGGTTTTCGCGCAAGGTCGCCTGGCAGGCCGCGGAGGAGCAGGTACTTGCCGCCAACGTGGATCTTGTGCTGGTCGCGACGGCAGTCGACCAGGACTTCAACCCGAGGCGGCTCGAGCGATACCTCGTTCTTGCACGCGAGAGCGGAGCCCGCGTCGTCGTCCTGCTCACCAAGACCGACCTCCACCCCGACCCTGCCACGCTGATGGCCGAGACCCTCGCGCTCGCGGGCGACGTCCCCGTGCTCCCGATCTCGAACCGCTCCGGGGTGGGGCTCGAGGCGGTACGCGCGTTGCTCGCGCCGGGAACCACGGCCGCGATCCTCGGCTCGTCCGGGGTCGGGAAGTCCACGCTCGTGAACACGCTCGCGGACGAGGAGATCCTCGCGACCTCGAAGACGCGCGCCGACGGGAAGGGGCGCCACACCACCACGCGCCGCGAGCTGGTGCGGCTTCCGTGGGGCGCACTGCTCATCGACACGCCGGGGATCCGCGAGCTTCAGCTCTGGGTCGTCGACGAGGGACTCGACGAGACGTTCCCCGACGTGGTCGACCTATTCGGCGGCTGCCGCTTCAACGACTGCATGCACGGTGCCGAGCCGGGGTGCGCGGTGAAACAGGCGGTTGCCGATGGCTCGCTCGCGCAGGATCGTTGGGACAGCTACCTCGCGCTCGAGGCCGAGTTGGCGCACCTCGGGCGTCGGCTCGATACCCGTGTCGCGAATGAAGAGCGGAGGCTGTGGCGACAGCGGGACGCCGAGGGGCGCGCGGCGGCACGCACGAAGGGCCGCAAGGACGTCTGAGCGCGACGCCAGCAGCCGCCCCCGGCGGCTGCGCTTCAGGGACGTGCCCGGTCGCGAGACCGGGATTCCGC
>CAYXAS010000022.1:20042-29297 GCA_964461665.1 uncultured Gaiellales bacterium | reverse complement strand
CCGACACCCCCGCAGTCGCCCCCGGCGGCTGCGCTTCAGGGACGTGCCCGGTCGCGAGACCGGGATTCCGCGGGTGGGGCTGCTCCCGCAGTCGGACCCAGCGCAACACCACCCGCGACGGAAACCGACACCCCCGCAGTCGCCCCCGGCGGCTGCGCTTCAGGGACGTGCCCGGTCGCAAGACCGGGATCCTGCGGCCCGTCCCGCTCCTGCGGGACGAGCCTTGCAGGAAACCAACTCAGTACCGGTAGTGGTTCGCCTTGTACGGGCCGTCGACGGGGATCCCGAGGTAGGCGGACTGGTCGGCCGAGAGTTCGGTGAGGTCGCCGCCAAGCGCCTCGACGTGGAGCCGCGCGACCTTCTCGTCCAGATGTTTCGGCAGCACGTGTACACCGATCGTGTACTCGTCGGGCCGCGTGAAGAGCTCGATCTGAGCGATCGTCTGGTTCGAGAACGAGTTCGACATCACGAAGCTCGGGTGCCCGGTCGCATTTCCGAGGTTGAGCAGGCGACCCTCCGAGAGGATCGTGACCGCGTGGCCGTCGGGGAAGATCCACTGATCGACCTGTGGCTTGACGTTGTCGCGCCGGATCCCAGGGATCTTGGCAAGACCCGCCATGTCGATCTCGTTGTCGAAGTGGCCGATGTTGCCGAGCACCGCGTTGTGCTTCATCCGCGCCATGTGGTCGGCGGTGACGACGTCGCGATTCCCGGTCGCGGTGATCACGACGTCCGCCTGGGCGATCACGTCGTCGAGCGTCACGACGTCGTAGCCCTCCATGAGGGCCTGGAGCGCGCAGATCGGGTCGATCTCGGTGACCGCGACGCGTGCGCCCTGCGCGCGGAGCGACTCGGCCGAACCCTTCCCGACATCACCGAAGCCACAGACGACACAGAGCTTCCCGGCGAGCATGAGATCGACGGCACGGTTGATCCCGTCGACGAGCGAGTGGCGGCAGCCGTACAGGTTGTCGAACTTGCTCTTCGTAACCGAGTCGTTGACGTTGATCGCGGGGAACAGGAGCCTGCCCGCGTCCGCCATCTCGTAGAGGCGGTGGACACCGGTGGTCGTCTCCTCGGTCACGCCCCTGATCCCCTCCGCGATGCGCGTCCATTTGCCCCCGTCGGCGGCGAGTGATGCCTGCAGCAGGCTGAGCACGATCTGGAACTCCTCCGAGTCGGCGCCAGCAGGATCGGGTACCGCGCCCGCGAGCTCGAACTCGCGCCCCTTGTGGACGAGCATCGTCGCGTCGCCACCGTCGTCGAGCAGCATGTTCGGGCCGCCCGTCGGGCTGTCCGGCCACGTGAGCGCCTGGTCGGTGCACCACCAGTACTCCTCGAGGGTCTCGCCCTTCCAGGCGAACACCGGCACCCCGCTTGGCGCGTCCACGTTGCCATCGGGGCCAACCGCGACCGCCGCCGCCGCGTGATCCTGGGTCGAGAAGATGTTGCAGGACGCCCATCGCACCTCCGCCCCGAGCGCGACCAGCGTCTCGATCAGCACCGCGGTCTGGATCGTCATGTGGAGCGAACCGGTGATCCGCGCGCCTGCGAGCGGCTGCGAAGACCCGTATTCGCGCCGCAACGACATCAGGCCGGGCATCTCGTGCTCCGCCATCCGCATCTCCTTGCGGCCCCATTCGGCCAGCGAGAGATCGGCGACGCGGTAGTCGTTGGCGGTGAGCTCACGGACGGCCATCTCGGTCATGCTGCTCCTCGGAGAATCGGGGGTCTCGGTCGCCCGCATGGTACGTGCGCATGGCGCGGGTAGCGCGCGACCCGCGGGTACCATCCGGCCGCGATGAGCACCCCGGCTGTGGCGGACAGCGGCCGCCCCGCCGTGCGGCTCAGGGGCCGCTCGTACCCGGTGATTCTCCCGAGCCTGCGCGACCCACGACTGCACCTCGCGGCCGTGACGCTCTCGCTCCACGCGCTCGGCCAGGTCGCGTTCGGGTTCCGGCTGTCGATCGCGCAGATCCTGATCGCGCTGTTCGCCGCAGCGCTGCTTGAGTCGGGGATCGCGTTCATGCGCCGCGGGATCATCCTCTGGCCGGCGAGCGCGCTCATCACCGGGAACGGCGTCGCGTTCATCCTCCGTGTCCCGGGCACAGAGCACGGCGACTGGTGGAGCCTGAAGGGCTGGTGGCTGTTCGCTGGCTGTTCGCTGGCCGGGATAGCATCCAAGTACGTCATCCGCCACCGCGGTGGCCACATCCTCAATCCGTCGAACGCCGCGCTCGTCGCCTGCTTCGTCGTGTTCGGGCCGGATCGCGCCGACCCGCTCGAGTTCTACTGGTCGCCGTTCTCACCGTGGCTCGGGCTCGCGTTCGCGATCATCGTGCTCGGCGGGCTCGTGATCCTCCGGCGGGTTCGTCTTCTGCCCGTCGCGGTCTGGTTCTGGGTCGCGTTCGCGATCGCGCTCGCGGTCGTCATCGCGCCGGGACACGAGATGACCGCGCGCTGGCACTCCGGGCCGCTCACGGGCCTCGACCTCTGGCGGTCGATCGCGTTCTCGCCCGAAATCCTCGTCTTCCTCTTCTTCATGATCACCGACCCACGAACGATCCCCGCGACTGCGCGGGGACAACGCATCTATGCGATCTCGGTCGCCGCGCTCGCAGCAGTGCTGATCGCGCCGTGGACAACCGAGTTTTCGGCGAAGCTCGCCGTCCTCGGCTCGCTGACGCTGGTGACCGTGGCACGGCCGTTCGTTACCGCGGCGGCTCCGCGACTGCGCGCGCCGTTCACCCGAGTCGCACGCGGCCCACGGCTGATCCTCGCAGGGGTCGGTGTGGCTGCGGTCTGCGCCGTGCTCGTCGCCGCGGGAACCTCGGCCCGACCCGGTGCCAGTCGGGCCACGATCAACCCATCCATGCTCCCGCCGATCGAGATCGTGCGGGAACCGGGACTCGCCGCGCTCGATCCTGCGCTGGCCGAGCGTGTCGCCGCCGATCTGCTGGACGCGCTCGACCGTGGTCGGTCGGCGATGCTCGACCGTGACGCCGACGCTGCAGCCAGCGTCGCGGGAGGCGAATGGCTCGCCTCGCTGCTTCGCGGGATCGGGGTCGGGACGACGATCACCCCTTCCTGGACGATCAACCGGCTCACCCTCCGGCTCGAGCGTGTCGAAGGCCAGGGTCCGCCGCACGTCCTTGCGGAGGCGAGCGGGACATACGCGCTTGGTGGCTCAACCGCCCCGTTCCGACAGACGTTCGTGCTCGTCGTGGAGGGGGAACGGCATCTCCTCGTCGGCTCCCGCTCTGCCTCCCCCGCCCTGCTCGGGGCGCCAGCCGGGCCGGAGCCACCCGCGGTGGCGCCTGCGGGGACGCTCCCGGTGCGGCTGCGCGATGTCGCACGCGAGGTGGGGATCGACTTCCGCCACGGCGCGTTCCGGTTCGAGATCGGTGGTGACGCCCCGGCGATGATGGGTGGCGGAGTGTGTTGGCTCGACGCCGATGGCGATGGGCGGCTCGATCTGTACGCGACGAACTCGTATGCGGACGCCGATCTCTGGCGCTGGGAGGAGCGTGGCGGAGCCCCGGCAGGAGCGCTGTTCCGCAACCTCGGCGGTGGTCGGTTCACCGATGTGAGCCGCGGTTCGGGCACCGACATTCGGATCCGCGCGAATGGCTGCGTCGCCGCCGACTTTGACCGCGACGGGCGCACCGACCTCTACGTCACCGCGGTCGGCGCCGATGCGCTGCTCTGGAACGAGGGCGGCGGACGGTTCAGCGATGGAACCCAGGCAGCGGGGATCACCGGCTGGGGCTGGCACGCAGGGGCTGCGGTCGGGGACGTGAACGGCGACGGTCTCGTCGATCTCTTCGTCGCGGGCTGCACCGATCCGAACCAGCCGATCCCGGGGTCAGCTGCGGGCTACCCGACCGACCACGTCGCTGTCGCCGACCGGCTGTTCCTCAACCTCGGCGGGACGGGCCGGCCACGGTTCCGCGAGGTCGCCCGGGCCGCCGGGATCGAGTCGGCGGGCCTCGAGCATGGACTCGGCGCGATCTTCACCGATGCGAACCGCGATGGGCGCCTCGATCTGTTCGTGTCGAACGACGAGGATCCGAACCGGCTCTACCTGAACGAGCGCACGGACGACGGTCTCGGGTTCGCGCTGCGCGACGTGTCGGCCGACTGGCGGGTCGCGGATCCAAACGCGGGGATGGGGATCGCGGCCGCCGACTTCGACGGTGACGGTCGTGGGGATCTCGTGGTCACGAACGCGCGTGACCAGTTCCACGCAGCCCACACGGGTGGCGACCGTGCGTACGCCGACGCGCGCGCCGCGTTCGCGTCCGCGTTCGACCTCCGCCTGACCGGGTGGGGCGCGAGCTGGGTGGATCTCGACCTCGACGGTGACCTCGAGCTCGCGCTCGCGAACGGGGCAATCCCGGTGCTCTCGCTCCCCCGCGATGCCCAGCGCCTCCAGGTGCTGGCGCGGATCGGCGACACGGGCTTCGCGGACGCCTCGCGCGAGGTCGGACTCGCCACAGGCCCGCTCCGCAACGGCCGAGGGCTCGCTGCCGCTGACTACGACGATGACGGTGACCTCGATCTTGCGGTCGGCTCGATCGGCGGGCGACTCGTACTGCTCGAGAACACGGGGCAGCACGGGAACTGGCTCGCAGTCGGACTCGGCAGCGTCGTGCCCGGCACGGTCGTCGAGGCCGTCCTCCCCGACGGCACGAGGGTCGTCCGCGAAGCGCGCGCAGGCTCGAGCTACCTCTCCTCTGAGGATCCCCGAATCCGTTTCGGGCTCGGGCAGTTCGATCGCGTCCGTGAGCTGGTGGTTCGCTTCCCTGGCGGCGCCGAGCGCCGACTCAGCGACGTACGCGCGAACCGGGTCGTTCAGATCCGCCCGTAGCCCCCGCCCAGCGGCAGGCTGGCGCGACGCTACCGACCGGTGGCGTAGTGGACGATCTCCCCGTCCACGACGGTGAGCGTGACCGGGAGATCGAGCAGGTCATCCGCGCCGGTCCCGACCGGGTCGGCGGCGAAGCCGGTCAGGTCGGCCCGGTAGCCCGGCGCAATCCGGCCGTTGAGCGCGCCCTCTCCCACCGTGAGCGCGGGCGCGGCCGTGTAGCCGTACAGCGTTTCGAGTGCGGTGAGCGCCTGCCCGGGGAGACACGCGTCTGCATCGCGCGCGCCCGGTTCGCGGCGCAGCCGCGCCCAGGCCATCGCGCGCCGCGGGTCGTATCGGGCGACCGGCCAGTCGGTGCCGAGCGTGAGGAGCGCGCCGGTGTCGAGGATGTCGCGCGTGCGGAACGCCCGGTCGCAGCGCTCGGAACCGAGCGCACGGCTCCAGGGATCCGTCCGGTCGGCGTGGATCCCCTCAAGATGGATCGGCTGCATGCTCGCGACGACACCCTCGGCGGCGAACCGCGGGAGATCGGCGTCGTCGAGCGTCTCGATGTGCTCGACCCTGTGGTGCCCGCGCACCCCGCTCGCGCCCGGTGGGCCAGCGGCGCGGTACGCGTCGAGCGCGGCCCGCACCGCGCCGTCGCCCACCGCATGGGTGATGCACTGGAACCCCGCCCGCGCGAATCGCCCCACGAGGTCGTGGTACCGCCGCGGATCGGGCCAGAACGGGTTGAGCCCCCGTCCTGCCGTATCGGGCGCGAGGAGCCAGGCGGTGCCCGTCTCGACGACCCCGTCGATGAAGAACTTCGCGCTCCCCGCACGCCAGCGACGCCCGTGCTCGGCGACGAGCGGAAGTCGTTCCGCGACTTCCTCGTCCGTGATCTCTGGCTGCTGATGCATCGGGACGACGAAGCGGAGCGAGAGCCACCCGCGCGCCTCGAGCTCACGGCAGACATCGAGGAGCGCGGGGTCGCCAATCATCACGTGTGCACCCGTGAGCCCGGCCGCGTTCATCGCCCGGAACGTGTCTCGATAGGCGACGAGCTTCTGCTCGTGCGTCCGGTCGGGGATCACGTCGGCGACGAGATGAATCGCGCCGCGCTCGCGCAGCTCGCCGGTCGGAACGCCGTCGCGACAGACGATCTCCGCCTCCTCCGGGAACGCGCGCGGCCCGTCGATCCCGGCGAGGGCGAGCGCCCTCGTCGAGACGAGCGCCGTGTGGAAGTCGAAGAAGTGGAGGAGCGTGGGCGACCCTGCGACCGCGTCGTCGATCAGGTCGGCGCGGATCCCGACGCCGTCGAAGACCTCGTAGGCGAGTGCGTAACCACGCACCCATGCGCCGTCCGCGCACCGGCGCCGCTCAGCACAGAGCGCCGCAAGGACACCGTCGAGCGTGCGGATCCCGGTGAGATCGGCCCCCCGCGCCTGCTCGCACCCGAGAAATGGGTGCATGTGGCTGTCGACGAGCCCAGGGGTGAGCACGCCGCCGCCGAGATCGATCACCCGGGTGCGACCACCCCGGAACGGGGCGACGTCATCGCCATCGCCGACCGCAACGATCACTCCGTCGCGCACCGCAACTGCGCTCGCGATCGGACGTGCCGGGTCGAGCGTCCGCGCCCGGGCATTCACGATCACGAGGTCGGCGTCCATCGCCCCGACCCTACGCGACCCGTTGCTGTCCCGGGGAGGCGCCGTCACGCCCCGATCCCTGGGTGCGCCCTGGGCGGCCCGGCTACCGCGCCAGACGGGCCACAAGAAGCTCGCATGCGGCCGTGGTCGAGAGATAGGTGCGATCCACCGAGATCCCAACACGCGGGAGTTCGAGCCGGTCGGCGTCCCAGCACGCGCCGATCGTTGGGTCGCCGCTCGTCCGGCCATCGGTGTGACCGCGACACGCCTCGACGACGAGCGCAAGCTGACCCCCGTCAAGCTCGAGGGCACCGGCCGCGTGCAACTCGACCGCGAGTTCCGCGCCGCGTGCGCCGTGACCGGGGTCGCCCCACTCGTTCTCGCGGCGCGCGTCGTGGAGGTAGGCGAACGCCTCGACGACAGCGGGATCCGCACCCGCCGTCGCCTCCGCGATCGCGCGCCCGTTCCGTGCGACCGCGTGCCAGTGCTCGAGGCCGTGATCGGCCGAGTCGCGCAGCCGTGCGCCCGAGAGCACCGCCTCGATCAACCGCTCGAATATCACCCGTCAGATCGTGCGCCAGCGGCCGGATGGCGACCGCCAACCCGCCGCGCGTCGTCGGCGCACGTTGGACTCGCTCAGCGCGCGCGTCGCATACCGCTTTGCGTAGCGCGACCCGCTACGACAGGCGCCTGACGGCCGAACGTACTGTTCAGGATCGATCGAATCGGCGCGCACGACGTTGACCGGTGCGCGACGGACAACCCCGGCCTACGGACGGAGAGACGGTGAGCACAGTCAGAAAGCCGGATACGCAGCCGCCTGCGCTCCACCCTGCCGACAGCCACGATCTGATCCGCGTGCACGGGGCACGCGTCAACAACCTGAAGGACATCAGCGTGGAACTCCCGAAGCGGCGGCTGACGGTCTTCACCGGCGTCTCTGGGTCGGGCAAGAGCTCGCTCGTGTTCGGGACGATCGCTGCCGAGTCTCAACGGATGATCAACGAGACCTACAGCGCCTTCGTGCAGGGGTTCATGCCGACGCTGGCGCGACCCGACGTCGATGTGCTCGACGGTCTGACGACGGCGATCATCGTCGATCAGGAACGGATGGGCGCAGACGCCCGCTCGACCGTCGGCACCGCGACCGATGCAAACGCGATGCTCCGCATCCTCTTCAGCCGCCTCGGCCAGCCGCACATCGGACCGCCCGGCGCGTTCTCGTTCAATGTCCCCTCCGTCCGCGCGAAGGGTGAGATCACGATCGAGCGCGGCGACGGAAAGACGATGACGCGGACGTTCAACCGTGCGGGTGGCATGTGTCCGCGCTGCGAGGGCCGTGGCTCGGTCACCGACTTCGACCTCTCTCAGCTCTATGACGACACGAAGTCGCTCAACGAGGGTGCGCTCACGATTCCCGGGTACAGCATGGACGGGTGGTACGGCCGCATCTTCCGCGGCTGTGGCTTCTTCGATCCGGACACGCCGATCCGCGACTACACCGAGACCGCGCTGCACGACCTGCTCCACAAGGGGCCGACGAAGCTCAAGGTCGATGGCATCAATCTGACCTACGAGGGTTTGATCCCGCAGATCCGGAAATCGTTTCTCGCGAAGGATCCGGAAGCGATGCAGCCGCACATCCGCGCGTTCGTGGATCGGGCGATCACCTTCACCGCCTGCTCGGACTGCGGCGGCACCCGGCTGAACGAGGCAGCCCGGTCGTCGCAGGTGGCGGGGATCAGCATCGCCGACGCGTGCGCGATGCAGGTGAGCGATCTCGCCGCGTGGACGCGGGGTCTGGGCGAGCCCTCGGTGGCACCGCTTCTCGCGAAACTGCAACACGCCCTCGACTCATTCGTGGAGATCGGGCTCGGCTACCTCTCGCTCGACCGGCCTTCGGGCACGCTGTCGGGCGGCGAGGCGCAGCGCGTGAAGATGATCCGCCACCTCTCGTCGGCGCTCACCGACATCACGTACGTGTTCGACGAGCCGACGACGGGCCTGCATCCCCACGACATCCGGCGGATGAACGACCTGCTGCTGCGGCTCCGGGACAGGGGCAACACCGTGCTCGTCGTGGAACACGAGCCGGAGACGATTGCAATCGCCGACCACGTCGTCGATCTCGGCCCCGGCGCGGGCACCGAAGGCGGCACCGTCTGTTTCGAGGGCACCGTCGAGGGGCTCCGGGCGAGCGACACCGTTACCGGCCGCCACCTCGACGACCGGGCCACCCTCGGGCGAACCGTGCGGACACCGACCGGTGTGCTGGAGATCCGCGGCGCCAGCGCCAACAACCTGCAAAACGTCGATCTCGACATCCCGCTCGGGGTACTAGTTGTCGTCACCGGGGTAGCGGGCTCCGGCAAGAGCTCGCTGATCCACGGCTCCGTGTCAGGACGTGACGGAGTGGTGGCGATCGATCAGGGAGCGATCCGTGGCTCGCGGCGGAGCAACCCGGCGACGTACACCGGGCTGCTCGACCCGATCCGCAAGGCGTTCGCGAAGGCGAACGGTGTGAAGCCCGCTCTGTTCAGCGCCAACTCCGAGGGCGCCTGCGAGGGCTGCAACGGCGCGGGCGTCATCTACACCGACCTGGCGATCATGGCCGGGGTCACCACCGTCTGCGAGGACTGCGACGGGAAGCGGTTCCAGGCCGCGGTGCTCGAGCACCGGTTCGGTGGCCGGGACATCAGCGAGGTGCTCGCGATGTCGGTGACGGAGGCAGCCGCGTTCTTCAGTGAGGGCGAGGCG
>CAYXAS010000022.1:2681-20032 GCA_964461665.1 uncultured Gaiellales bacterium | reverse complement strand
GGCGAGGCGCGCACCCCGCCCGCCCACGCGATCCTCGGCCGACTCGCGGATGTTGGGCTCGGCTACCTCACGCTCGGTCAGCCACTCACGACCCTGTCCGGTGGCGAACGGCAGCGGCTGAAGCTCGCCACCCATCTGGGCGAGGAGGGCGGCGTCTACGTGCTCGATGAGCCGACCAGTGGGCTCCACCTCGCCGACGTCGAACAGCTGCTCGGCCTGCTCGACCGACTTGTCGAGGGCGGCACGTCGGTGATGGTGATCGAGCACCACCTGGCGGTGATGGCGCATGCCGACTGGATCATCGATCTCGGCCCCGGTGCAGGCCACGACGGTGGCCGTGTCGTGTTCTCGGGCACTCCGGTCGACCTCGTCGCCGCCCGCTCGACCCTCACCGGCGAGCATCTCGCGGCCTACGTCACCGCCTGACCGGGACAGGCGCGGGAGCGCCGGTACCCTGACTCGGGGTGGCAGGCGCCGAGGACAACGGCACGACACGGCACGACACGCCCGGCGCCGAGGCACTCCGCGCGGCGACCGTCGCACTCGAGGCGCTGGTCGCCGACCGCAGCCTGCTGGGAGCACTCACGCTCGAGGAGCGCGCGCGCCTGCTCAGCGCGGCTGCGAACACGTTCAATCCGGACGCCGTGTCACGGCGGCGCTTCACGAAGGACGAGCGCAAGAGGGTCCGCGCGGCGCGGGTCGCCGCCGACGAGGCGCGGCTCGCCGACACCGGGATCCGGGTCCTGCGCGAGCGGCCGGTGTTCACAACGCCGAACGTCTACCCGCCGCAGTCCTTCGGGCCGCTCGACCTCACCGACGAGGGCCGCGCCACGCTCGAGAAGCAGCATTGCTACGTCTGCAAGCAGCCCTACGCGGAACTCCATCACTTCTACGACCAGCTCTGCCAGCCCTGCGCCGCGTTCAACTACGCGAAGCGCTCGGAGAGCGCCGACCTCGAGGGGCGCGTCGCGCTGCTCACCGGCGGCCGCGTGAAGATCGGCTACCAGACCGGCATCAAACTCCTGCGCGCCGGCTGTCGGCTGATCGTCACGACGCGTTTCCCGCGCGATGCCGCCGGGCGCTTCGCAGGCGAGGCGGACTTCGGCGACTGGGGCCACCGCCTGCAGATCTACGGGCTCGACCTGCGCCACATCCCGAGCGTCGAGGGGTTCTGCCACGAACTCGCCTCGACGACCGATCGGCTCGACTACATCGTCAACAACGCGTGCCAGACGGTGCGCCGCCCGCCCGACTTCTACCGGCACATGCTGGAGGCCGAGCGCGCGGCCGAGAGCACGCTCGCGCCGGAGGTCGCACGGCTTCTCGGCTCCTTCGCCGGGCTGCGCCGCTTCGACCTGCTCGAGAGCGGCTCATCGACGCTCGTGGAAACCGCGGTCGCGACGCTCGAGGCGCCGAGCGCGGCCGAACTCTCGCAACTCGCGCTGCTCCCCGAGGAGCACGAGTCCCGTGGGCACCTCTTCCCGGAGGGGCACCTCGACCAGGACTTCCAGCAACTCGACCTGCGCGACCGTAATTCGTGGCGTTTCCTGCTTGCCGAGGTCTCAACCGTGGAACTGCTCGAGACACAACTTGTGAATGCCGTCGCGCCGTTCGTGCTCAACGCGCGTCTGAAGCCGCTGATGCTTCGCACCGCCGAGCGCGATCTGCACATCGTCAACGTCTCCGCGGTCGAGGGGCAGTTCTACCGGCGCTTCAAGACGACCCGCCATCCGCACACGAACATGGCGAAGGCCGCACTCAACATGATGACCCGCACCTCCGCGGCCGACTACCACCAGGACGGGATCCACATGAACAGCGTCGACACCGGCTGGGTGACCGACGAGGACCCCCACCACATCACGGTGCGCAAGACGGCCGAGCACCGCTTCAGCCCCCCGCTCGACATCGTCGACGGCGCCGCCCGGATCGTCGATCCGATCATCGACGGCACGAACACGGGCGAGCACATCTGGGGCCAGTTCCTCAAGGACTACCGGCCCACCGACTGGTAGCGCACCGGACGGGAGCGGAGCCTCAGCCGCGCCGCTGCTCCCCCGACGGACGACCCGAGTCAAACCACGCGCAGAGGCCGCATCTGCCCGGGACACGCCACGAGGCGTCTGTGCGCTCGACCAGCCGGCTCGGCCGCGTGCATCTCGGCGGCGACAGACGTCAGGAAGCGCAACGTCAACCGGAGCGGGTCAACTCCAGCCTGCGCCCACCCACGAAAAAGCCCCCGCAGCGCAGGGGCTTCGTCAGTGGAGCCAGGCGGGCTCGAACCGCCGACCTCCTGGGTGCGATCCAGGCGCTCTCCCAGCTGAGCTATGGCCCCGGGAGGCCGCAGTGTAGCCCAGCCACGCTGGGCACCCGCTCAGCGCTGGGTGAGTTCCCACCCGTCGATCACGGACACGTTCACGGTTCGACAGCGGCCACAGCGCACCCGCACCTTCTTCGTCATCTGCTCGGGATGCATCCCGGTCGCGAGCGGGTTTCCGCAGGTGACGCACGTGTAATCGTCGGGGCCATCACCGTGGAACACGGGACGGTTGGGATCGTCCTGGATCGCCGTTCCCCCGTCGCGGGGAACCTCACCCGCCGCTACCTCCCGCATCGGGATCGTCGCCACGAGGTCAGATCGCGGAGACGTTGCGGACGAACTCGCCGATCAGGCCGTCGAGCACCGCGACGACGACACCCTCCCCCATCGACGCGGCCTTGCCAGTGATCTGCGCGCGCGTCGAGACCGTCCCGCCCCCGTCGGCGAGCGCGAAAGTGACCTCCGCGTTCGCGTGACCCTGCCCGCCCGCCTCGCGCGACTTCACCGTCATCGTGAACCGATGTGCCGCGTCATCCTGCTGGATGACCTCGACCGTGCCGGTGAACGTCATCGACAGTGCGCCCATCTTCACCTTGATCTCGGCCTTCGCAGTTGTCGGCCCGATCACCTCGACCACGCTCCCGCCGGGGACACACGGAATGAGACGTCCGAGATCGAGCATCGCCGCGTAGCGCTCTGCGATCGGCTGGTCGGACGCGATGGAATGCTCGAGTTCTGTGGCCACGTGGATCTCCTCTGCGGGGGTCGGGGTCTGCGCCTGGACGACCGCTCCCCCCGGCCGGTCGCTGCGCGCGCTGCCGATTCTATTCGTCGATCCGCGTAGACTCCGCCGCTGATGATCGAGCCCGGAACGCACGTCTTCGGCCCCGCGAACGCGACTCTCGCGGTGCGCACGGGCCGCACGGGTGCCGCCGCGAAAGCCGGCCACAACCTCCTGCTCCACGTCACCTCGTGGGAGGCGACCCTCGCCATCGGGGACGCCGCGAGCAGCCTCGTGCTCGACGCGGACGGCGCCTCGCTCCGGGTGATCGAGGGAACCGGCGGGCTTCAGGCGCTCGGCGACGACGACAAGGTGTCGATCGCCCAGACGATCGACGAGGAGGTGCTGAGGCGCAGCACGATCTCGTTCCGTTCGACCGCACTCCGCTCGTCCGACGGCGGGCTCGAGATCGAGGGCGACCTCACGCTCGCCGGTGTGACCCGCCCGCTCACGCTCGCGGTCGCGGTCGGCGCCGACGGGGTGCTCCGCGCGAACGCCGTCGTCACGCAGACCGACTTCGGGATCAGCCCGTTCTCGACCCTGTTCGGGACGCTTCGGGTCGTGGACGAAGTCGAGGTCTCGGTCGAGACCTCCCCTCGCGGCTGAGCGCTTCCGCGCGGCTCAGTCGGCGTAGACGGTCTGCGCGTCAAGCCCGCCCTCGACCCCGGGCGGAAGCGCCCCCGAGCCGTGGGCGTACAGCGCGATCGCCTCGATCGTCTGTGTCTTGCCGGAAGCCGACCAGGCGCCGTTCGACCACTTGAGCTTCTCCGGGGCGACACCCAGTGCCGCGCCAGCGAGGAGGCGCGCCTTGTCGCGGATCTTCCCGGACGCACTCACGATCGCGGCGGCGGCTCCGTCGCTCGGCTTCGTGTTGAAGCCGTGTCCCACTCCGAACCGGTCGGTGTCCGCCGGGACGACCTTCACGTCGAGCGACGGGACGCCGAGCTCGGCGGCGACGATCCCCGCGTACCCCGCCGTGTTCTTGTCGGACTTCGTCGTCAGACTGAGCACCATCTTCCCGGTCGGGTGAACCCGGAGAAAGACTGCGCGGTACGCCTCGTTCGCCATCACTCCATCTCCTCGTTGTCGGGAACCTGTGGATCATCGCGCAACGACGGCTGAATTGGAAGACCTGCCAGGCGCCGCCGTTCCTGAAATGTGGTGAGCGCGTTGTGCGCCTCGAGATCGCAGAACGCGGGCTGCGGGCCGCCCAACGGGTTCGCTGGCACCGCGGGTCGCTCACAACCGGGGTAGATGCACGTCTTCGCCGCGGCTGCGCTCACTGCGCGCCCCCTGTCACGGCATCGTCGGTCGGCCCGAGCGACCAGCCCGGGGTCGTCCGGCCGCGACTCGGGCCGTAGCCGCTCGGCATCGCGACTGAGCTGCCCGCGACCGGTGTCGCACTCGCCCACGTGTCCTCCTCGACCGGATCCCCCTCGTGGAGCGACAGCCGCCGAACGCCAGCCGCCCCGAGCGTCCCTGCTGGCTCCGCGCCGATCGCCGCGACCACGTCGCCGAGCGCGCTGAAGCTGTGTCCGCTCACGAGCGCATCACAGTACGGGAGCGCCGCAGCCATCCCGCCCGAGCGCGGCGTGAACCCGGCCGACGCCACTCGCGGATTGACCCACACGATTCTGTGCGCGAGCAGCGAGAGCCGTGCCATCTCGCGTCCGACGAGCGAAGGGTCGCCGCGCTCCCAGCCGTCGGAGATGATCACGACGACCGCGCCTCGGGCCATCCCCCGACGGCCGTGACGGTCGTTGAACTCCCTGAGCGCCGCCCCGATGCGCGTTCCGCTCGACCAGTCGGGCGCGGCCTGCGCGGCGCGCTCGATCGCGCGCTCGGGGTTGCGGGCAGCGAGCGCGCGGGTGAGCCGCGTCAACCGGGTCGCGAACGCGAACGCCTCCGCGCCGTGACCGCTCGCGACCGCGCAGGTGAGGAACTGGACGTACGCGCGCGCGTACGGCTCCATCGAGCCCGAGATGTCGCAGAGCACGACGAGACGGCGGCGGTCGATCCGGCGGTGGCGGCGCGCGAGACGGATCGGGTCGCCCGCGGTGCGGAGGCTCCCGCGGAGCGTCCGGCGGAGGTCGACGCGCTCGCCGTGTCGCCCCTTCTCGTGGCGGCGTGTCCGGCGGAGCGGCGTCGCGAGCTCGAGCCGCGTCATCAGTCGGTAGAGCCGCGCGAGTTCGTCCGGCTCGATCCGGTCGAACCGCTTGTGCTGGAGTGCCTCCTCGTCGCTCGCGAGCGCGAGCGGCACCTCGACCTCCGGGAGATCGTCGTCTCCGGTGGCGTCGCCGGACCGCGGTGAGCCGACACCTGCACGCGGCTCCTCCCCACTCGTGTCGCGCGGCCGATTTCTCCGGTCGGTCACCGGCCGCTCGTCAGGCGCCGACGGCGCCGTTCTCGCATCGTCCGGGATTGGCTCATCGCCGCGCGCGGCGCCGCCGAACACCTCAGCGAACACCCGGTCGAAGGTCGGGACGTGCGACGGGTCGGTGACGCACATCGTTCGCGTCGTCCAGTAGAGACGCCGCCGTGCGATCGGATCGACGAGCACGAGCGCACGCGCGAGATCCGCAGCACGACCGGGTGTGACGGGGACGCCAGCGTCATGCAACCGCCGCCCGAAGCCGCCGACGAGCGGGGGTAGGTCGAGCGCGACGGTCTCGACCGCGAAGGCGGTGCGCCCGCCAGCCTCAGCCATCGGCGGTCACGAGTTGCTCGAGACCGGCGGCGCGGACGACATCCTGATCCTCCCCGTACTTGAGCACCGACCCGAGCGTCCGCTCGGTCGCAGCTGCATCGAGTGTTTCCACTCCGAGCACGCTCAACGCCGCAAGCCAGTCGATCGCCTCCGCGATCCCCGGGGGCTTCTGCACGTCGCTCGCGCGCATCCGGGCGACCGCGTTCGCGACCTGCACTGCCAGCGTCTCCGAGGCACCACGCACCCGACGGCGGATGATCTCGACCTCCCGCGCGGGGGTCGGGTACTCGATCCGGTGGTAGAGACAGCGGCGCTTCACCGCATCGTGGAGATCGCGCGTCCGGTTCGAGGTGAGCACGATCGCCGGAGGATGTGTGGCCCGGATCGTCCCGATCTCCGGGATCGTGACAGCGGCGTCACCGAGCAGTTCGAGCAGGAACGCCTCGAAATCGTCATCGGCGCGGTCGACCTCGTCGATCAAGAGGACGGCCGGCCGCGGGCCTGGATGCTCGAGCGCCCTGAGCAGCGGGCGGCGGATCAGGTAGTCGGGCCCGAACAGCGTCTCCTCGACAAGCTTGTCCCCGCTCGCGTCCGCAAGGCGGATGCTGAGGAGCTGGCGCGAATAGTTCCACTCGTAGAGCGCCTCGGCCGCGTCGATCCCCTCGTAGCACTGGAGCCGGATCAGCGGGGTGTCGAGCGCCGCGGCGAGCGCGCGGGCGGCCTCGGTCTTCCCGACACCCGCCTCGCCCTCGAGCAGCAGCGGCTGCGGGAGCCGCAGGCTCAGGAACATTGCGGTCGCGAGCCCCTCGTCGGTCAGGTAGTCCACCTCGGCGAGACGCCGTGCGAGCGTCTCGACGTCCGGCGCAAGACGACGGACCTCGCCGGAGGCGTCACCGGTGACGTCACGTGGGCTCATTCCGGTGCGGCGGCGCGCGCGAGCTGCGCCCGGAACCGCGCGGCGCAGCCCTTGCAGCAGAACGAGAACGTCTCGCCGTCGTGCTCGACCGTGGGTGTCTCCGGGCCGACCACGACCTCCATTCCGCAGATCGGGTCGATCGCGATCACCGGAGCCGGGATCGCCGAGGGTGCAGGTCCCGGCGCATCGCCGCGCTTCCCGCGACGCACCGCAACGATCTCGGCGAGGATCGAGAGCGCGACCTCGGCAGGCGTGCGCGAGCCGATGTCGAGCCCTGCTGGCACATCCACCCGCGCGAGCGCGTCAGCGGGGACGCCCTGCGCCTCCAGCATCGCGATCACAGCGGCGCCACGCTTGCGACTCGCGACGAGCCCGACGTAGGGGACACCCAGCTCGAGCCCACGGCGGAGCGCGTGGAGCTCGTCACGCCCGTGAGCCGCGACGACGAGCGCGAGGTCGCCCGCAACCGGCTCGACCGGTTCCTCATCCCCGTCCACCGTGACGACCTCCAGCCCGAGTTCGGCCCCGATCGAGCGGACGGCGGTCGCGATCGGGGTGGTGCCGACCACGAGAAGGCGCGGGGCCGGGAGCACCGGCTCGAGAAAGACCTCGATCGCGCCACCGGACAGGCACGTGTTCTGGACGGTCACGGCACCCTCCTGGCTCGCATCCTCCCGCTCGGCGCCGTCGTCACCGACGGTTCCGTCGGGGAGGATACGCAGCAGCACCGCCTCCCCGGTCGCGATCGCCCGGAGCGAGTACGCGCGCACCGTCTCCTGCGCGCAGACCCCTCCGACGAACCCTTCGAGCGTGCCGTCGGCGAGTACGAGTGCGACGTTGCCCGGCCGGACGCTCGTCGGGCGCTGCGCGCGCACGACCGTTGCTGCGACGAACGGCTCGCCCCGCTCGGTGAGCTCACGCGCCCGTAGCGACGCGATCGCGTGGGTCATTGAGGAGGCTCGGGACGCCCCTGCATCGCCGCCCAGACACGCGCCGGGGTGCAAGGCATGTCGATGTGGCTGACCCCGTGCGTCTGGTGGAGCGCGTCGATGATCGCGTTCACGATCGCCGGCGGCGAGCCGACGTTCGGCGACTCGCCGACGCCCTTCGCCCCGAGCGGATGGTGCGGACAGGGGGTAACCGTCTCGCCCAACTCGAAGTCCGGGCATTCGAGCGCGGTGGGGATCAGGTAGTCCATGAATGACGAGTTGAGGCAGTTGCCCTCCTCGTCGAACGTGATGACCTCCATCAACGCGATCCCGATCCCCTCGGCGAGGCCGCCGTGGATCTGCCCGTCCACGATCATCGGGTTGATCCGCACGCCGCAGTCATCAACCGCGATGAAGCGCCGCACCTTGACGTGGGCGGTGTCCGGATCGACATCGACGACGGCGATGTAGGCGCCGTACGGGTACGTGAGGTTCGGCGGGTCGTAGATCACCTGCGCGTCGAGACCGCCCTCCATCCCGGCGGGCAGCGTCTCGCCGCTGTAGGCGCGCGCCGCGATCTCCTCGATCAGGACGCCCTTCTCCGGGTCGCCCTTCACGTACCAGCGGCCCTTCTCCCACGCGAGGTCTTCCGGCCGGATCTCGAGCATCGTCGCAGCGATCTGGCGGGCCTTGTCGCGCACCTTGCGCGAGACGACTGCGACCGCTGCACCGGAGACCGGGGTCGAGCGGCTCCCGTAGGTGCCGAGCCCGTACGGGGAGCGGTCGGTGTCACCGTGCCGCACCTCGACGTCCTCCGGCGGGATCCCGAGCTCCTCGGCGACGATCTGCGCGAACGTCGTCTCGTGCCCCTGGCCCTGCGTCTGCGCGCTGAGGCTCACAACCGCCTTGCCCGACGGATGCACTCGGAGGTCGGCCCCGTCGTTCATCGCGAGGCCGAGGATGTCCATGTGCTTGCGCGGACCTGCGCCCACGCCCTCGGTGAAGAACGAGACACCGATCCCCATCAGTTCGCCGCGCGCGCGCTTCTCCGCCTGTTCGCGGCGCAGATCGTCGTAGCCAGCGATGTCCATCGCGACCCGCATCGTCTCGGCGTAGTTCCCGGAGTCGTACGTCCAGCCGGTTGTCGTCTCGTACGGGAACTGCTCCGGCTGAATGAAGCTCCGCATCCGCAGCTCGATCGGATCGACCTTCATCTCGAGCGCGAGCGCGTCCACCATGCGCTCGACGAGGTACACGGCCTCGGTGATCCGGAACGAGCAGCGGTACGCCACCCCACCCGGCGCCTTGTTCGTGTAGACGGCCTTCACCTTCACGTGCGAGGCCTCGAGATCGTACGAACCGCAGACGATGTGGAAGAACCCGGCCGGGAACTTCGTCGGCTGCGCGGTCGAGTCGAACGCGCCGTGATCGGCGATCACATCGACCCGGAGACCGGTGATCTTGCCGTTCTTCGAGCAGATCTCGCTGTGCATCACGTAGTCGCGTGCGAACCCGGTCGAGACGAGGTTCTCGGTGCGGTTCTCGATCCACTTGACCGGAACACCCGCGACGATCGAGCCGGCGATCGCACACACGTAGCCCGGGTAGACGGGCACCTTGTTGCCGAACCCGCCGCCGATGTCCTGGCACTTGATCCGGATCATGTGCTCCGCGAGCCCGGCGACGTGCGCGTAGACGGTCCGGTGGGCGTGCGGCGCCTGGTTGCCGTTGTACAGGTCGAGCTGCCCCGTGGCGGGGTTGAAGTCGGCGATCATCCCGCATGTTTCGAGCGGCGCAGGATGGCAGCGCGGGTAGATGATGTCGCGCGTCACGACGGTGTCGGCCTCCGCGAACGCGCGGTCGGTTGCCGCCTCGTCGCCCGCCTCCCACGTGGGGCTCGCGAGGTTGTCGCGCTGACCGGTCTTGTCGTCGCGGATCAGCGGCGCGTCGGGGTCGAGCGCCTTGCGGGCGTTGACGATCGCCGGGAGCGGCTCGTATTCGACATCGATCAACTCGAGCGCGTCATTGGCCGAGTACTCGTCGGTCGCGATCACGAATGCGACCTCCTGGCCCTGGAATCGGACCTTGTCCCCCGCGAGCACCGCCTGGGTGTCGTAGGAGATCGTCGGCATCCAGGCGAGACCGAGCGTCTCGAGCTCCTTCGCGGTGACGACCGCGGCGACGTTCGGGTGCGCGAGCGCGCGTGAGGTGTCGATCGAGACGATCCGCGCGTGCGCGTACGGGCTGCGCAGCAGTGCGCCGTAGACCATCCCGGGCAGGCGGATGTCGTCGAGATAGGTGCCCTTGCCCCGGATGAAGCGGGCGTCCTCCTTGCGCTTGAGGCGCCCGAAGCCGATCGGCCGTTCCCCGGCGGGGCCCGGGAGATTCTCGACGGTCGTCATGCTGAAGCCTCCTGTCTCGCAGCCGCCTCATGGTCGGCGGCCCAGCGCACCGCGCTGACGATGTTCATGTAGCCGGTGCACCGGCAGATCGCCCCGGAGATCGCGACGCGGATCTCCTCGTCGGTCGGGTTGGGGTTCTCGTCGAGCAGCGCCCGGGTGGTCATCAGCATCCCCGGGGTGCAGAACCCGCACTGGAGCGCGTGGCGCTCGTGGAATCCCTGCTGGATCGGGTCGAGCTTTCCGTCCACCTCCAGCGCCTCGACGGTGCGGACGGCATGGCCCTCGCACATCACGGCGAGGGTCGTGCAGGACTTCACCGGCTCGCCATCGATCTGGACGACGCAGGCGCCGCAGTTGGAGGTGTCACAGCCCCAGTGCGTCCCGGTCAGCCCGGGCGTGTCGCGGATGAAGTGCACGAGGAGCTGCCGCGGCTCGATGTCGCGGGTCACCTCTTCGCCGTTGATCGTGACTGTGACCTCCACCGTCAGCCCTCCTGCGCCAGCGCGCGTGCTGCCGCGCGAGTGAGCGCACGGGTCGTGAGAACGCCTGCGAGATGGCGCTTGTAGTCGATCGGGCCGCGCCCGTCGGCGCTCGGGGAGCAGTCAGCAGCGGCAATCGCTCCGGCCTCCGCAAAGAGCTCGGCCGACGGCGCCTTGCCCCTCAGCAACTCCTCGGCGCGGGTCAGTTCGATCGTGGTCAGGCCGACGGCGCTGAGCGCGATGCCCGCATCCGTGATCTTCCCGTCTTCGATCCAGACGCAGGCGGACGCTGCGGCGATCGCCCAGTCACCGGCGCGGCGCTCGACCTTCTCGTGCGCGCTGCCGCCACCGGGGCGGATCGAGAGTCGGACCCCGACAACCATCTCCCCTTCACCCACCGCGGTTGTGTACGGCCCGACGTGGAACTCGCCCATCCCGACCTCGCGCGTGCCCTCCGCGTTCTGAATCACGACGCGCGCCTTAGCGGCGGAGCACACGGCCGAGAGGTCCTCTGCTGCATCCGCCTGGCAGAGCGAGCCGCCGATCGTGCCGCGATTCCGTACGACCGGGTCCGCGATCACGTTCTCCGCGTCGCGGAAGAGCGGGAAGTGCGTCGCGAGGAGGTCGGACTTGAGGAGATCCACGTGGCGGACGAGCGCGCCGATCGCGATCGCATCTCCCGCCACACGGATGTGGCGGAGCTCCTTCAGATCGTTGATGTCGATCAAGTGCGTCGGCTTCGCCAGCCGCAACTTCATCATCGGGAGCAGGCTGTGCCCGCCCGCGATGATGCGCGCGTCCGCGCCATGCTTCCCGAGCGCACTGATCGCGCCCTTGACGCTCTTGGCGCGCACGTACTCGAATGGGGCCGGGGTCTGCAAGGACGTTCCTCTCCTCAGGCGGGGCGGGTCGGGCTCGGCAGGGTCTCGATCGAGAGCCTCACTTGCGGGCGCCCTTCTTCTTCGGCGGGAGCTGCTTGCGCGGCTGGCCGATGTCGTCGCGCTGCTCGTACTGGACGGGGGAGTCGGCCCCAACCACCGGCGATCGCGGCAGCGAGCCCGGATGCGACTGACGGGTCTCGGGGTACAGCAGCCGCGCGTCGAGGCTGCCGCCCTCGATGTTCCGGAGCACGGCGCCCGCCGGACTCACGACGGCGATGGGCGCTTCGCGGCCAAGCCTGGCGAGCGTGAGCGTGCCGCGCGTGTACACCTCGCCGATCCGCGGAGCGGTGATCTTCTTGCTCTCGGGGAAGTTCCGGAGCCCCGCAGCAGCGGCGCCCGGGTACATGCCATCCACGAGCCCGACCGCGTCCGCGAGTCCGGCCTTCTGCACGAGCAACCCTTCGAGCAGGTCGACACCCGCGTCGAGTTGCTCGTTGATCGCGGTCACGAGCCCGTTGACGGGCTCGCTCTTCGCGATGATCCCGCTCACCCCGACGATCGTCACGTCGAGTGCGTTTGTGATCTTGCGGAGCGCCACGATGACCTGGACGAGATAGAAGACGAGCGCTACGACGATCAGCACGACGGCGACGATCGTGACCGCACCGACTGCCTGGAGTGCAAGCACGGGGGTCATGATTTCGCCACCGGCGCATCGTCGAGGATCACGTTGAGCGAGCCGCCGTAGTTCGCGACCCCGGCCACCGTCCGCACGATCTGGTCGTGGGTGGTGACGAGCAGCGCGGCTGCATCGAGATCCGCCGAGCCAGCTGTTGCGACCGTCGCGATCTGCTCGACGCTCGGGACGATGCTCTGCGCGGCCTGAAGCACCCGCCGCAGAAGCACCACGACGATCGGGAGGACGACGAGTAGCAGCAGGGCGTTCCCGATCCACCAGAGCGTCATCGGGGCCTCCGCGCAGCCACGATCGCGGCCTTGCTCGCGATCCCCGGCAGCGCGCCGAGGATGATGTCGAACTGTGCGTTGATCGCGGTGACCGCGCCGTGGAGCGGGCGCAGGTGCTGCGATTCGACCCCGTCGAGTGCCCCGGCAAGCGCCGCGAGCCCCTCGGAGGCCCGGGCGAGGCCCCGGCGGACCTCGATCAGCGCGGTCGCGAGCACGAGGATGACTCCGGCCGCGAGCACGACGCTCAGGAGGACGAGTGCGTCGGTGCCGCTCATTGTCCGTCGTACCCGTCGGTGAGCGCGTTCATGTACCGATCCTGGATCACGGCTTCCTCCACGATGAGCGCCAGTACGGGCGCGGTCGCCTCAAGCTGCGGGATGTTCGCGGTCTGGGCGCCGACCTTCCCTGCGATCTCCAGAAGCCCGGCAACCGACCGCTCGATCGACGCGACGGTCTCGGTCAGCACCGTCAGCAGGATCGCGACGATCACGGCCGCGCCAAAGCAGAGGATGAGCGCGATCCCCCAGGACGTGTAGTGCGACAGTGAGGCGAGCGCGCTCATTTCCCGACCGCCACCTTTCGCAGGGCGCGGGCCGCGTGGAGGATCCGCACACCCGAGTCGTTGATCCGGGCGATTCCGGCGAGCTCGACCGTCTGCTGGCGGACGACGTCGACGGCCTTCTCGGCCGTGCTCGCCTGCCGCGCGATCCGGAGCGCGAGCAGCACGATCACGATCACGATCACGGCCGTAACCGCGATCACGACGACACCGGCCGTGAGCCCGAGCGCCCAGCCGCCCGCGGATGCAATCAGGGTCAGCATGCGCCAGCCCTCGCGCTGCGCATCGCCGGGAACCCGGTCGATCCGGTCATCTCGCGTTCCTTCCTGCAGATGGGCACGGTGGTCATCGAACGCCCCTAGGTGGTCGTCGCGGGCGCCGAGGCGCCGGTCGGGCCCGACTCACGCCGCCGGGCGAAGAAGAGCATCAGGAGGCCGTAGACGATCACGATCAGGCCGACCGCGAGCACGAGCGGGCCGATGAAGTTGATCGTGGAGGTCTTGACGAGCGTGTCGTAGTTCCCGTGTTGCGTCTCGAGCACCGGGACCACGTCGGCGCCGAAGAACGTCCGCACGTCAGGGATGGACTTGATCGGCGTGCCGTCGAACCGCGTCGCGCCCTCGATCCCCGGGACGGCGTTCCAGCCGTCGGTGACCGCGGTGAGGTTCGTGACCGCCTGCGCGAGTCCCGGGAAGTGCGTCCCCATCGCGGCGAGGAGGTCTTCCTGCGAGATCCCGAGCGCCCCGGTGAGGAACGTGAGGAGACCGGGGATCTCGGCGCTGACCTCGGAAAGCGGGATCGCCTGGAGAAGCGCGAGCGTGTGCGGGAAGTTCTTCGCGAGCGCGGCGACAACCTCGCCCTGCGAGAGGCCGGTCTGCTCTGCGACGAACGCGACGAGCGGTCCGACCTCGGCCGCCGCCCCACCCTCGGCGGTCATGATCGGATCCTCGAGATCGACGATCACGCTGACGAGGTCGATTCCGACCCGGTCGCGCGCGACGCGGTCGGCGTCCATCGCGGGTGCGAGCGCCTCGAGCAACGGTTGGCCGTCGGTGACGCGCGGCACGAGCGAGATCGCGAGTGCAAGCACGGTCACACCGATCCCGACTGCGAGCACCACACCCGCCCCGGCGGTGGCGAGGCGGCGCGAAACGGCGCCCCGGAGGTTGAGCACGACCATCACCGCGGCGAGCGCGATCACGACGAACCCGACGGCGAGCAGGAGCGGCGCGATCCAGTTGACCGTGGTGCTCCCGTCGAGCGAGTCGTAGTTCGCCTTCTGCGTTTCGAGCACCGGGATCACGTCGGCGCTGAAGTACGTCCGCAGGTCGGGGACGCTCTTCACCGGCGTCCCGTCGAACCGCGTGAGTCCGTCGATCCCCGGGATCGCGTCCCAGCCGTTCGTCACCGTCGGGAGGTTCACGATCGACTGGGTGAGATGCGGGAAGTTCTGCTGCATCGCGGCGAGCAGCTCCTCCTGCGTGATCCCGAGCGCCTGCTGCAGGAACGCGAGCAGACCGGGGATCTCGGCGGTGACCTCGGAGAGCGGAATCGCCTGGAGCAGCGCGAGCGTGTGCGGGAAGTTCTTCGCGAGCGCGGCGACAACCTCGCCCTGCGTGAGACCGGTCTGCTGCGCGACGAACGCGATGAGCAGCGGTACCTCGGCGGCAGCGCTGCCGCTCGACGTCAGGATCGGGTCGGCGACATCGACGTTCTTCGAGATCAGGTCGATCCCGCCGCGCATCGCCTGGAGCCGCTCCGGCGCGAATGCGGGCCGAGCGCCGTCGAGCACGTGCTGGCCAGCGTTCAGGCGCGGGATCAGGTTGAGCCCGAGAACGACGGTGACGACGAGGATGCCGACGACGCCGACGACCACCCACTGGAGGGCTCCGGGTCGGCTTCCGTTCTGTCCGCTCATCACCCCTACCTCGCAGGTTGGTCGTGACCGACGTCGTGCGCACTACCGGACAGCGGCATCCCCGGGGCCGCGTTGCGTGCGACTCTACGCGGTCGAGCGGGGGCGAGTCAAGAGGCGCGGGAGAGGTGGTTCAGCCCGGTGGCTGTGCCGCGGCCCGAACACCCGCTGTCGCAAGACCCTCGGCTCGCGCCGCACGCGCAAGTTCGGCGTCATACGTGAGCACGATCACCTCGTCGGCGGCGAAGCGGAGTGCGGTCGCGAGATGGATCGCGTCCATCCCCTGGAGTCCGTGTCGCTCGGCGAGCGTTCCTGCAGAGCGGCCCACCGACCCATCGACCCGGATCAGGGCGATCTCTGTGTACGTCTCGGCGAGGTGCTGGATCGCGAGCCTGTGCCCCTCCGCGTTGAGTCGACCGGTACGACATGCGGCTGCGAGCGCCGCGCTGGTCTCCGGGTAGGTGATCCAGGAGGTCGTAGCGATTGGCGATCGCTCCCACACCGTGATCGCGTCCTCCGACCCGTCCTCCTGGAGGAACAACTTCACCGCCGCGGAGCTCTCGAGGTAGAGCGTCAGTACTCCCGACTGTGGCGCTGCCGGAACAGCTCGTCGGTGCCCGGGTTTCCTTCGACCGGGATCGGCGGTGGCAGCGGGCGGCGTGGATGCGTCGGCGGGTCTGCGAGCCCCTCTCGCACCAACTGGTCGAGGAGCGCATGCCCTGTCGATCGCGTCAGGAGCGCCCTCGGCGAACCGCGGTCGGTGATCAACACGTCCTCGCCGTTGGCGGCGCGGTCGATCCAGTGTGCGAGGTTCTCGCGCAGCTCCCTGACACCAACCTCCACGGCCACATCGTAAGTGTACTCCACGATGGCCACAAGTGTCCACAACGGACGCGGCCGTCAGGGATTGACCGGGAGCCGTCTCGGATAGATCGGGAGCCCCTCCGCAGCTGCTGCCTGACGCTGGCGCTCGTCCCAGGAGACGAACACGGGCCTTGCCTCGCGCAGATCGAGCGCCGATGCCACATGAATCGCATCGAGCGCCCGTAAGCCGTATGCGAACGCGAGCTCTGAGGCGGCGGCGACTATCGGTGGCACAACGGGCGTGACGAACGCGCGCGAAGCGATCAACTCCCCATCCCGCGCGTCGTCAGGAACGTCCACGGACGAGATGCGACCCGATCGCAGCGCCGATCCCACCGCCGCTGACAGCTCGACCCGGCTGACAGCCGACGTCGCGATCGGCTCCTCGCTCGTCCAGAGTTCCATGGCAACGTCCGATCCATCCTCCGGGAGCACGAGCTTCACGATCGCCGACGAGTCGAGGTAGAGGGTCACGAGGACGGGCCCGGGTCGGGCAACTTCTCCCCGGTTACCGGGTCGTACCCGTACGCGTCCTCGGGCCAGACCTTGCCGCGCGCCCACCAGAGATGCGGCATCAACGACCCCTCCATGTTCAGTCGCGGTACCGGAACGGGCGGACCTTTCGGAGGGATCAGTCGCCCCTCCTCGACGAGGCGCTGCAGCACCGCATCGATACCCGACATGCGGATCCGGGGTTTGCCCCGGTCCGTGACGATCACGTCCTCGCCGTTGGCGGCGCGGTCGATCCAGTGCGCGAGGTTCTCGCGCAACTCGGTCACACCCACCTCCACGGCCATACCGTAACTGTACGTTACGCCAGTCGAAAGTGTCCAGTTGGGGCAAGGCCCGTCGCGACCCGTCCCGCGGAGCGAGTAGCGTCCTCGGCCGATGCGCTTGGTGGTCGCCCGCTGCGAGGTCTCGTATACCGGCCGCCTCACCGCCCGCCTCCCCGAGGCCATCCGCCTGCTGATGTTCAAGGCCGACGGATCGGTGCTCGTCCATGCGGACAGCGGCGGGTTCAGGCCCAGCAACTGGATGACGCCTCCTACGGTGATCGAGGAGGCGGACGGGCTGCTCGTCGTCCGCAAGCGGGCGGGAAAGACCGAGGATCGGCTGGAGATCCGGCTCGTCGAGGTGCTCTCCGACGTCACGCACGAGTTTGGCGACGAGGCGGGGCTCGAGAAGGACGGGGTCGAGCGCCACCTGCAGGAGGAGCTCGCTGCGCAGCCGGGCGCGATCGAGGCGGGACTGAGACTCGTGCGCCGGGAATGGCAGACCGAGGTCGGTCCGGTCGATCTGATGTGTCGAGACAGCGCGGACGGCTGGGTCGCAGTCGAGGTGAAGCGGATCGCGACGATCGAAGCGGTCGAGCAGCTCTCGCGCTACCTCGAGCTGCTGCGGCCCGAGCCGGGGATGGGCGCGTGCCGCGGAATCCTGGTGGGCCAGTCGGTGAAGCCGCAGGCGCGGACGCTCTGCGAGGCGCGCGGACTCGGGTGTGTCGAGGTGTCGCTGGCGGTGCTCCGTGGAGAGCGCGAGCCTGATCTGACGCTCTTCGCGGGGTAGCGCGCGGCGCACTCCGTAGTTGACGGGCGCCTCGCCGACCGTTACCCTCCAGCCGACCGTTACCCTCCA
>CAYXAS010000022.1:0-2581 GCA_964461665.1 uncultured Gaiellales bacterium | reverse complement strand
GCCGACCGTTACCCTCCAGCCGACCGTTACCCTCCATCACCATGGAGCGGGCGCTCCTCGCAGTTATCGCGTTTCTCCTGTTCGCGGCCCCGGCGAACGCGTTCGACACCGGACCGCACGTCGACATCACGCGGGATGCGCTGATGGCGGAGGGTATTCCGGATGCCGCGATCGAGGTCGTCCAGGTCACCGGCTGGTTCAACGACCTCTACGACGAGGGTTCAGCGGAGGCGAACCCCCACGCCAACCACCACGGCTTCGACTGGTTGGACCGCTTCGCGGCAGGGGCTTGGTCGGTGAACCCGTTCCCACCCGAAGTGCTCGAAGCCGCCGGGCGAAGCCACTTCGACAGCTCGGCCGGTGGGTATCCGACGTCTGCGGCGATAGCAGCTGAATGGGATCGGCTCGGCCGGCGCGTTCGCGCATTGATCGAGGCGCGGCGGGCGCAGCCGAATCGATACCTCCGTGATCTGCCGATCATCCTCGGGATCAGCCTCCACCAGGTTCAGGATTTCTACGCCCACTCGAACTGGGTCGAACCCGCCCCACTCGGTCCGGACTGGGCGGCGAAGCGGCTTGGTTGGACACCGACGTGGTTCGACGTGGCGCCTGCCACGCGCCTCGCGGAAACGCTCTACGTCGGCGGTGACGACCCCTCGGCACGCGGACACGGCGTCTGGAACAGCGACAGGAACCGGGATCTGGCAACGGCGATGAATAAGGACTGGCCCGGTCGCCCGCGCTACGAGGAGGCGTACGTCGCCGCATACTTCGCGACGCGACAATGGGTCCGCGCTGTGCGGGCATGGGCGGGGACCGACTACTGGGCCAGCGCCATGCTCCGGGCGACCAGGCCACCCGCTCTCGCGCACGACCTGACAGGGATGCGGGAGATCTCGATCCACGTCGGCCACTGGCAAGGCCAGGGTGAGCCCTTCGGGAGCAAGCACCCGGGGCCGGGTGGGAGCATCATCGATGCGCGGGACGTCCTCGAGGACTACTTCACGAAGGGTCCGCTGCCGATGAGCGTCACGCGCGCACGCTGGCAGGAGCTTGTGGTCGAAGTCGCGGCTCCGGCGACGAGCACCTCGGCGGTCTCGCTCCCGTGTTCGCTCGACCTCCAGGCAACGACGTGGTTCGTGCGCCTCGGGGTGACGCAACTGAGCGGTGATCTCGACCCCGCAGGCGATGACTCCGATTTCTACGTCACGGCGGGGATCGCTGGCCAGCAGTTCCTCTCGGCGATGATCCACGGGAAAAGTCACTACTCATTCGTGCGCCCGAACGCGCCGTTCACGTTCCTCAAGGCGGTCGCAGACAGCGACCTGTTCCGGGAACCGCTCACAAGCCTCGAGGTCGAGGTGAAGACCGCGGACGTCCGCTACGCGGGGACGGACGACAACGTCTATCTCCGGATCAACGACACGACGCGCTTCCTGCTCGACAAGCGGCTCTACAACGACTTCGAGCGAGGCGACCGCGACCGCTACTCGCTCGCGCTCGACGACCTCCTCCGAGCCGGGATTGCGGTGGGCGACATCCGCTATCTCCAGCTCGAGAAGGCGCCCGACGGTTCCAACGGCGGCTGGAAACTGGACGGCCTCCGAGCGTGGGCGAACGGCCAGCAGATCTACGAGCGTACGGGGATCGACCGCTGGCTGGAGGACAGCACACGCACCTGGCGCGCCCCTGGATTCACACCCGTGGACACGTCGAGCCGAAGCGTGCCCGTGTGGATCGCGCTCTGGGACGATGACGACCTCCTCTACGGCAACGACGACCACGCGGACATCAACCCGCGCGGGTTCCGGTGGGACATCGGCTTGGCGTTCGACCCACGGGGGTCGGAGAGCACCGCGACCCGGACGACCCGCGGTGGCAGCGAACTCGGTGGCAGGGCCTCCGACACCAGCATCGGGGAGGACGAGGCCACCCTCCACTACCGCCTCGGGGCTGTCCCGCCGAAAGTCCGGGTCGGCGTCTGCCCTGCGGTCGCGACGACGACCCTCCCCGCTACGACGACCGCCCCTGCGACCAAGTCTCCGACGATCTCCACGGGTGCATCGGGGTCTAAGGCCGGGGCGGCCGCGACGCCCGCACCCGCCACCGTGCCTGCGCCCGCCACCACGGCCCCACCGGCCGCCTCGTCCGGTACGCCCGTCACACCGGTTCCCGTGACCTCGTCCGGTGCGACCATCAAGCCCCTGCCCGTCACCATCGCCCCACCAGGCCTCCCCGACCTCACAATCACCGATTTCGGGCCCACCTTCATCACGGTCAAGAATCGGGGAACAGGGGCTGTCGGCTACTTCAACGTCCTGGTCGGGACGGTCACCCACCGGTTCAGACCGCTCGCCGCAGGCGAAACCGTCACGCGGGCGCTCGCCTGCAAGTCAGGGACGATCACCGCCCGCCTCGACCCGGCGAACCTCGTCGCCGAGAGCGACGAGGCGAACAACGCGATCGTCCGCAACATCGTCTGCTGAGCGACGCGCACACACCGATCGGTGCCGCGGGGCGCCCGGTCCGGCGGCAGCCGAGTCCCGCGGTTTCTTGACTCGCATCCCGAGAAACCCCTAGG
>CAYXAS010000021.1:27445-34594 GCA_964461665.1 uncultured Gaiellales bacterium | reverse complement strand
GGCCGATCCCGCCCGTGATCGCGAGCGCGATCGGCCGACGGGACACGTCAGCTCGTCTCTTCGGCCTCGGTCTCGGCCGCTTCGGACTCGGGCGCGACCTCAGTCTCGCCCTCCTCGGCCGACGCGACAACCTCGTCCGCAACCGACGCGACAACCTCGTCCGCATCCACCGCGACAACCTCGTCCGCAACCGACGCGACAACCTCGTCCGCAACCACCGCGACAACCTCGTCCGCAACCACCGCGTCGACCTCACCTTCCGCCGCCTCCGAGCCCTCGGGCTCGCCGACGGTGACGGGGAATGCTTCCTCGGAGAGGCGCAGAACGGGCTGCAAGAACACGGATTCGCCGCCGTCTGCGCGGGGGAGCGTCTCCATGCCGTCCTCGACCTTCTTCAGCGAGAGCGAGAGACGTCGGCGCTCGCCATCGATCTCGAGCACCAGCACGTTGACGGGGTCACCCTGCGACACGACCTCGCGCGGATTCTCGACGTGGTGCGCGGCGAGCTCGGAGATGTGGACGAGCCCTTCGACCCCCGGGAGGATCTCCACGAACGCCCCGAAGGTGACGACCTTGGTGATGCGACCCTCGACCACGTCGCCCACGCCGTAGTGCGACAGCACCTGCTGCCACGGGTCGGCCTGTGTGTGCTTGAGGCCGAGCGAGATGCGCTGGCGGTCGCGGTCGATATCGAGCACCTTCACCTGCACGGTCTGACCGATCGTCACCACCTCGGACGGGTGGTTGACGTGCGCCCACGACAGCTCGGAGATGTGGATCAACCCGTCCATCCCCTCGAGACCGACGAATGCGCCGAATTCAACGATGTTGGAGATCTTTCCTTCGACCACCGTGCCGGGAGCGAGTCGGTCGAGGATCGCCTGGCGCGCCTCCTTGCGCTCATCCTCGAGGATGGCGCGGCGCGAAAGGACGACGTTGTTGCGCGACCGGTTGAGCTCGATCACCTTGCAACGGAGCTCGGTACCCATGAACTCATCGAGATCCTGGACGCGGCGGATGTCCACCAGCGACGCGGGCAGGAAGCCGCGGACACCGAGATCGAGGATGAGGCCGCCCTTGACGACCTCGATCACGCGGCCGTTGACCGCCTCGCCGCTCTCAGCCGAGGCTTCGATCGCCTTCCAGGCGAGCTCGAAGCGGGCGCGCTTCTTCGAGAGGATCAGCCGACCGTCGGCGTCCTCCTTCGTCACCACCAGCGCGTCGATTTCCTCGCCGACCGAAACCTCGTCTGCGGGGTTCACATTGCGGCGGATCGACAGCTCCGCAACCGGGATCACACCCTCCGACTTGTAGCCAATGTCGACGAGCACCTCGTCCTTGTCAACGCGGACGACCGTGCCGTGCACGACCTCCCCGTCGTTGATTGTCGGGAACGTGCTGTCGTAATCGGGGATGAACTCGCCGTCGGGGCCGGTGATCCAGACGCCGGCCACGGGCGCGGTTGGGATTTCGATGGTGTTTGTCATGGGTCGGGCAGTATAGCGGCGGTTTCCAGAACCCCCGACCCCTGCCGGAGTCGCGGTCTGCCTACTTCGCGTCGGCCCAAGTTGCGCCGATTCCGACCTCTACGGCGAGCGGCGGGTCGAGCGGATATGCCCTGATCATCTCCTCGGCGACGAGCTCCGCGACTGCTTTCGCCTCGCCCTCCGGCGCCTCGAGCACGAGCTCATCGTGCACCTGGAGCAGAAGCCGCGCCGCGCGGCCCTCGGCGATCAGCCGTTCACGGATCCTGATCATCGCGACCTTGATCACATCCGCCGCGGTCCCCTGCATCACCGTGTTGACGGCGAGCCGCTCCCCGAGCGATCGCGTCTGCCGGTTGGACGTGCGCAACTCGGGGATCGGCCGTCGCCGACCGAGGAGCGTTGTGACATACCCGGCTGCGGCGGCGTCCGCGATCGTCAGCGCGATGAACTCGCGGACGCGCGGGAACCGACCAAGGTACGTGTCGATGATCGACTGCGCCTCCCCGGTCGGGATCCGCAGGTTGTCCGCGAGCCCGAAGGCCGAGATCCCGTAGACGATGCCGAAGTTGACCATCTTCGCGGTGTCGCGATCGCGTCGTGTCACCTCCGACGACGGCTTGCCGAACACCTGCGCTGCGGTCGCCGTGTGGATGTCCGCGCCCCGCGCGAACGCGTCGCGCAGCCCCGGCTCGCCCGAGACGTGGGCGAGGATTCTGAGTTCCACCTGGCTGTAGTCGGCGACCACGAGCCGCGTCCCGGGTGCCGCGACGAACGTGCCCCGGATCTGCGCTCCGAGCTCGCTTCGGACGGGGATCGACTGGAGGTTCGGCGTGGTCGTCGACAGGCGCCCGGTCGCCGCCACCGCCTGGTTGAAGGTGGTGTGCAGCCGCCCGTCGCGCGGGTCGACGAGCGTCGGAAGCGGCAGGAGGTACGTGTTGAGGAGCTTCGTCAGCTCGCGCCACTCCTCGATCACAGGCACGAGCGGGTGCGCGTCGCGCAGTTCGCGCAGCACCTTCGCGTCGGTCGAGAAGCCGGTCTTGCCCCTGCGGCCGGGTGCGAGGCCGAGCCGCTCGAAGAGGACGTGCGCGAGCTCCTTCGGGGAGCCGAGCTGGATCGGGCCGTCCGCAGCCTCCTCGGCACGCGCCTCGAGTTCCTCGACCCGGTCCGAGAGCCGCGCGGTGATCTCCCCCATCCGGTAGGCGTCGATCGCGATCCCCGCGTCCTCCATCTCACCGAGGACCACGGTGAGCGGGAGCTCAATCTCGTCATAGAGCGTCTCCATCCCCCGCTCGCGGACGCGCTCGCGCAGGAGCGGCGCGAGCCGACGCACCGTCTCCGCGCGGCGCACGAGCGCAGTGGTCTCATCGTCCGCCTCGGGAGAGACGGCGAGAGAGATGTCGTGCTCAACGGCAAGGTCATCGAGCGCGTACCCGGAGCGGCCTGGATCGACGAGGTACGCCGCGAGCAACGTGTCGTCGGCGGGCGCAACACCGAGGCGTAGTGGCTTCGCGTCGTGGGCGGCAACGTGGGCACTCGCCGCGGACCGTGCGAGATCGGCGCGCGCGGCCGAGGCGACGGTCACTCCCTCGTCGCGGGCGAGCGCGACGCTGCCGTCGCGGCGGTGCACGGCGACCCGGTCGTCCGCCGCGAGGACGGTGAGCGGCCCCTCGCTCCACACGATCGTGTCGCCGCTCGTGATGGGCTGCTGCTGCGAGGGCACGGCGTCGTCGAGCTCGTCCACCCGCGAGAGGAGCGCGCGAAACTCGAAGCGACGGAAGATCTCGCGCAGCCGCGAGCGGTCGGGCGCCGACGCGAGGAGCGCAGCGGGCTCGATCCCGAGGTCGAGGTTGCGTCGCATCGTCGCGAGATCCTTCGAGGCCCGCGCCTGCTCGGCGTGCTCGATGAGCGCTCTCGCGCGGGCGGGTGTCTGCTCCGCCGCGTGCGCGAGCACCTCCTCGAGCGAGCCGTAGGCGGCGATGAGCTGCGCTGCCGTCTTGTCGCCGATCCCGGGCACCCCGGGGATCGCGTCGGAGGTGTCACCCTTCAAACCGATGAAGTCGGGCACCTGGTCGGGCCGCACGCCGTAGCGAGCCTTGACCCGTTCGGGCGTGTAGACCTCGACCGCCGCGACACCGCGCGGGGTCATCATCAGCGAGACGTTCTCGGAGCAGAGCTGGAAGGCGTCGCGGTCGGTCGAGACGATGCACGTCTTGATCCCCTGCTCGTCGGCCCGGGTTGCGAGTGTCGCGATCACGTCGTCGGCCTCCCACCCTTCGACCTCGACGTTGACGTACCCGAGCGCCTCGACGATCGGCCGGAAGTGCGGGAACTGCTCCCGCAGCAGTTCCGGCATCGGCTTGCGCCCCTCCTTGTAGACGACCGAAACCGCCTCCGCGATCTCGGCGCGGTGCGTCGGCCGGGTGTCCCAGGCGACCGCGACCCCCTTCGGCCGGTAGTCGGAGAGAAGCTTGAACACCATGTTTGCGAAGCCGAGCAGCGCGCCGGTCGGCTGACCGTCCGTCGTCTGTAGCTCCTCGGGGAGCGCGTAGAACGCCCGATAGGCGAGGTTGTTGCCGTCCACGAGGAAGAGTTCGGCGCCGCGGGCGGGGGCGTCATCGAGGTCGAGCTCTTCCCCCGTCACGCTCTTCGGAGCCATCGATCGAGTCTATGCGCGGTACGGTCGCCGGATGCGCGTCGAGCGATTCACCGAAGCCCATCTCGACGACGCCGCCGAACTCCTGGCGGAGCGGCACCGGGCGCAGCGCACGGTCGAGCCGCTGCTCGACGCCGCGTACGAGAACGCGACTGCATGCCGGGTCGAGGTCGAGCGGCTGTTCGCCATCGACGACGCCTCGGGCGCGGTCGCCCACCGCGACGGACGGCTCGTCGCGTATCTCCTTGGGACCCCTCGCCCCGCCCCGTCACCGTGGGGACCGAACGTGTGGGTCGAAGCCGCAGGACACGCTGCGACCGACCCGGAAGCTGTCCGCGATCTGTACGCGGCCTGTGCGGGCGGGTGGGTAGAGCGTGGCCTCGTCGCGCACTACGCACTCGTCCCGGCGACCGAGCCAGCGCTCGTCGATGCGTGGTTCCGGCTCTCGTTCGGCGCACAGCACGCGCATGCGCTTCGCGCGCCTGCACTCGGATCGGCTTCGGACGCGCGCGTGCGCCCGGCGACCGACGCCGACATCGACGAGCTCGCTGCACTCGATCCGCTGCTCGAGCTCCACCAGCAGAACGCGCCCGTCTTCTCAACCGTCGCCCCGCAGGAGCACGCGCAGAGTCTCACCGAGTGGGCCGAGTCGTTCGCGGACGCGGAATCAGCCGCGTTCGTCGCAGAGCTCGACGGTCGGATCGTGGGGTGTTCCTATGGCTGCCCGGTCGAGCGCTCGACCGCCCACTCGACGCTCGCCCGTCCACCGCGTGCGGGGATGCTCGCGTGGGCGGTGGTGGTTCCCGAGGCGCGGGGGCTCGGACTGGGTCGGGCGCTCGGCGATGCGGTGCTCGACTGGTCGGCGCGGCGGGGCGACGTGGCCGTCGTGACCGACTGGCGCGTCACCAACCTGATCTCGTCGCGCACCTGGCCTGCGCTCGGGTTCCGCCCGACGTTCACGCGCGTCCACCGCCTGATCGCCGCCTGACGCGCGGCCGATCTGCCCCGGCGAGAGCGGGGATCACCCGCGTGCCAAGTAGTCGCACACGGAGAGAGTGGCGCCAGCGGCCGCGTGAGCGGCCGCGCTTGGAACTCGAAGCGGGATGACACTTCGTCGGCTGAGCGGTCCGGGCGCGTGCGATGCCAGGACGCAGGGAGTCGCGATATGGAGACATCTCGGGACTCCCGAGGACGCCGCAGCGCGCCGCCTCGGGACGCTCAGACGACCCAAGGCTTCGTTCCGATTCGAGTTCAGACGGGACCTGCCCGACCGTAGGTCGGGATCACCCGCGACCCCCATCCTCGACGGAGAACGAGACGCCCGCGGCCGCACCCGCGGCGGCCGCGCTTCAGGGACCTGCCCGACCGCAGGTCGGGATCACCCGCGCCCGGTTCGCGACAGCGAACCGGGCTTGCGGGACAGAATCAGTCGAGGCCGAGGTACGCCTTCTGGACGCGCTCGTTCGTCTTCAGATCGGCCGCGGAGCCGGAGAGCGCAATCCGACCGGTCTCCATCACGTAGCCACGCTGGGCGACCTGGAGCGCCATCGCTGCGTTCTGCTCGACGAGGAGCACGGGTGTGCCCTGAGCGTTGATCTCGATCACGATCTCGAAGATCTTCTCGACGAAGATCGGCGCGAGCCCCATCGACGGCTCGTCGAGGAGCAGGAGCTTCGGGCGGGCCATCAGCGAGCGCCCGATCGCGCACATCTGCTGTTCGCCACCGGAGAGCGTCCCCGCCTTCTGTGTCCGCCGCTCCTTCAACCGCGGGAAGAGCTCGAACACCCGCTCCATGTCCGCGCCGAAGTTCTCCTTGTCCGAGCGCTGGAACGCGCCCATCTCGAGATTCTCGGTCACCGACATCCGGGGGAAGAGCCGCCGCCCCTCCGGGCTCTGCGCGATCCCGCCCTTCACGATCGAATGCGCGCTCGCGTGTGTGATGTCCGTTCCCTGGAAGCTGATCGAGCCCTGGCGGGCGCGGTTCAAGCCGTTGATCGTCCGCAGCGTCGTGGACTTCCCTGCGCCGTTCGCGCCGATCAGGGTCACGATCTCGCCGGGGTGCACCTCGAGCGACACGCCCTTCAGCGCGTGGATCGCGCCGTAGTAGACGTGGATGTCGTCAAGCGAGAGAACTGCTCCATCCGTGCTCATGCGGCGGTTGCCCCCCGACCGAGGTACGCCTCGATCACACGCTCGTTCGACTGGATCTCCGCAGGCGTTCCCTCCGCGATCTTCTCGCCGTATTCCAGAACAGTGATCCGCTCGGCAACACCCATCACGACCTTCATGTCGTGCTCGATCAGCAGCACCGTGAGGTCGCGGTCGCCGCGCACGCGTCCGACGAAGGACGTGAACTCCGCTGTCTCCTGCGGGTTCATCCCGGCGGTCGGCTCATCCAAAAGCAGCAGCTTCGGTTCCGTCGCGAGCGCGCGCGCCACCTCGAGCCGTCGCTGGTCGCCGTAGGGAAGCGCACCCGCGAGTTCCTCCTGACGACGGGGCAGACCGCAATAGGTGAGCAGTTCGCGCGCGCGATCACGCGCGTCCGCCTCCTCGCGCTTCACCCGTCGCGTCCCGACGATCGAGCCGAGGATCCCGCCACGGAGACGGCAGTGCATCCCGACAAGGACGTTCTCGATCGCGGTCATGTGTGAGAAGAGTCGGATGTTCTGGAATGTGCGCCCGACACCGCGCTCGACGATCGCGTGCGAGGGAAGCCCCGTGATCTCCTTGCCGTCAAACACGATGGAGCCGGACGTCGGCTTGTAGACGCCGGTGATCTGGTTGAAGAACGTCGTCTTCCCCGCGCCGTTCGGGCCGATCAGCGCCACGATCGAGCCACGCGCGATCGAGAAGTCGATGTCGTTCGTTGCGACCAGCCCGCCGAACTCCTTGCGCACCTTCGTCGCAGTCAGCAGCACGTCGCTCATCTCTCACTCCGCGAAGGCCGCCCCACAGGAGTGGGCCGGCCCGCGGGATCCCCGCCTCCGGCGGGGCAAATCCCTGAAGCGC
>CAYXAS010000021.1:0-27435 GCA_964461665.1 uncultured Gaiellales bacterium | reverse complement strand
GGCGGAGCCTGCCGCGGGTGTCGCGCTATGCAGCACGTCGGTCATCGGACACCGTCCGCGTGGTCGCCGTGCTGCGCGTCCTCCATCTCGATCCTGTGGCGCTTCTCGGGGATCATCCCCGTCGGGCGGAACAGCATCATCAGCACGATCAGGATTCCGTAGATCCCGAACTGGTACTTCGTCGGGTCGAAATCGAGACCGCCCTGCTGGAGTTTCGCGCCGATCGTCGCGAGCCCCTCAACGTTCAGGTATCCGAGCACGACCCCACCAAGGATCGTCCCCCAGACGCTCCCCATCCCACCGAGGATCACCATGCAGAGCAGGAACACCGAAATGTTGAAGTAGAAGTCCGCGGGGAACGCGCCCGACTTGAAGGAGGCGTAGAAGGCGCCCGCGATCCCACCGAAGAACGCGCCGATCGCGTAGGACCAGGTCTTCGTCCGCATCAGTGGGACACCCATCGCCGCCGCCGCCGTCTCGTCCTCCCGGATCGCGACCCAGGCGCGCCCCAGCCGGGAGTCCCGCAGCCGCACCGAGCAGAAAACCGTCGCGAGCAGCAGCCCGAGAATCGTCCAGTAGTAGAGATCGGCCCGGTTCCCCTGCTGCTGGTAGACGAACCCGCCCACGCCGAACGAGTCGATCGGGCTGATCCCGAACGCGCCGTGTGTCAGATCGAAGCCGAACAACTGATCGCCGTTGCGGACGAACTGCGGGACGATCTCCCCGAAGCCGAGTGTCACGATCGCGAGATAGTCACCGCGAAGCCGCAGCGTCGGGATACCGATCAGGACCCCGACAAGGGTCGTGAACAGCGCGGCGATGATCATCACAAGCCACATCGAGATGTGGATCCCCGCAGCCGAGTCCATCGCGGTCGAGCCGAGATGGAGCTTGATCTGCTCGAACTGGAGCGACGCGAACCACCCCGCGGTGTAGGCACCCGCGGCGTAGAACGCCACGTACCCCAGGTCGAGAAGACCCGCGTACCCGACGACGATGTTCAGACCGACGGCCATCATCGTGAACACCAGGATGATCACCATCGACCCGGTCTTCGGGACGAAATCACCCAGGAACACGATGTCCTGGAGGCCCTCCACGTAGAGCGGGTAGAGGATCCCGAGCGCAAGAACAGCGACGACCGTCGCGAGCGTCCGGGAGCGGTCAGGCAGGGCCCGCCAGCGGGCGAGCACGGCGGTCATGCGCCCTCAGGCGATCGTTCGCCGAGCAATCCCTCCGGTCGGAACACGAGCACGGCGATCAGGATCCCGAAGACGATCGAGCGGGTCCAGTCACCGCCGGGCGCGAACCACGACAGCCCCTCGTTGAACGCCTGCGTAAACCCGATCAGCATCGCGCCGAGCACCGCGCCCGAAAGGTTCCCGATCCCGCCGAGCACTGCAGCGGTGAACGCGATCAGGCCGAGCTCGAAGCCGGTGTCGTAGCGCATGTTGAACTGGAGGAGGAACACGATCCCGGCGGCGCCCGCGAGGGCGCCTGCAAGCAGGAACGTGACGGAAATCGTCCGGTTGACGTCGATCCCCATGATCGCGGCTGCGTCACGATCCTGCGCCACGGCGCGCATCGCCTTCCCTTGTCGGGTGCGCTTGACGAACCACGTGAGGCCGACCAGCACGGGCGTCACGATCAGCAGAGCGGTGAGCTGCTTCCACGACAACGCGACGCCAGAGATCTCGACCACCGGTGTCGAAGGGATGAACTCCGGTACCGATTCGAAATCGACCCCGTAGAGCGCGAGCGCGATGTTCTGGACGACGAACGAGACGCCGACCGCGGTGATCAGCGGTGCGAGGCGTGGCGCGTGGCGAAGCGGCTTGTAGGCGACGCGCTCGATCCCCGCGTTGATCACCGCGAACAGCGCCATCACCACGACGAGCGTCAGCAGCAGGCCCCCGACGATCATCGCGACGCCCGAACCCTCGTCGATCCCGATGACCGAGATAATCATCGTTGAGGCGAACAGGCCCGAGAGCGCGAACACGTCGCCGTGCGCGAAGTTGATCAACTGCAGGATCCCGTAGACGAGCGTGTACCCGAGCGCCACAAGTCCGTAGACGGCGCCGTTCGCGAGCCCGATCAGCGCGACCTGGAAGAACTGCTCCGGCCCCTTGACGGCGTTGATGACGAGCCAGACGCCGATGAGGCCGACAAACAGAATGCCGACCGCGCCCGTGACCCGCGCGGAGCGGAACGCTACGAGGCGCGAAGTGAGAGCGGCAGGCACGGCGCGGGACATTAGATGATGGATGGGAGAGAAGTCCAGTAGATGCGTCGGGGGGCCCAGAGGCCCCCCGACGTTTCTACGTGCGGGCTGTGGCTCAGCCGCCCGCTGCGGTGACGGCTTCCGGGCTCGGCGAGATCGTCGTCTCGGTCACGAGCGTGTCGGTCGCCTTGTAGATCGTGAAGCCCACGACGGCACCGGCGGCCTTCGCCGGGTCACCGTTCGCGTTGAACTCGAAGTCGCCGAGCAGGCCACCTGTGACCTTGGTCTCGAACAACTTCGCCAGCACGTCCGCGCGAGTTCCGTCGGACGCGGCGATCGCGTCAAGCACGACCTTTACCGCCTGCCCACCGTAGAGGGCATACGGGTCGATCGCTACACCCTCGCCAAGCTTCGCCTGCAGCTTGTCGGCGAACTCCTTGGCGACACCCTGGAACTGATCAATCGGCACGCCGCCGACCGACAGGTACGCACCGGCGGCTGCGCCACCGGACTCGTCGATCGTGGACTGCGTGGTGAAGCCGTCCGGCAGAAGCAGCTTGACGCCGTCGTTCGGCCCGAGCACCTTCACCTTGTCCTTGATCACCTGGGCGCCGTTCTCATCGATCAGCCCGCCGAGGAAGACAGCGTCCGCCCCAGTGGCCTTGATCTTCTCGAACTGCGCTTCGTAGGAGGTTGCCTTCGGATCCCATGCCTCGAACCCGACGACCTCGATCCCCACGTACTCGGCTGCGCCCTTGAAGTTCGTGGCGACACCGAGGCCGTAGGCCTCCTTGTCGTTCAGGATGAACACCTTTGTGACACCAAGGGTGTTCTTTGCGAACTCGGCGACCGCGGCGCCCTGATAGGCGTCGTGGGCGACGACCCGGAGGTAGTTGCGAGCACCGGTCGGATAGAACTTGTCCGGCTCCGACGGGTCACAACCCGGGACGTTCACCGTGAGGCAGACCCACGTGTTCGCAGGCGAGACGAGCGGGATTGCGCCGCCCTCCACCTGGTTCAGCACGGGGATCTCGATCGCTGCGCAGCCGGAGTTGAACGTGCCGATAACCGCGATCACTGCAGGGTTCGCGGCGTACGCGTTCGCGTTCTCCGAGCACTTGCCCGAGTCCCACTTCGCCGCCTGAGCGGTCGAGTCGTCACAGGACTGGTAGCCGATCGAATGATCGCCAGCCATGTAGCCGCGCTCTTCGAGCTCGAGCTCGATCGCCGCGACGATCTGCTCCGTCTGGGTGCGCGACGATCCCTGGAGCGGGAAGTCCGACGCAAGAATCAGCGACGGGGCATTCTCGCCCTGGACGATCGGTGCGCACGAGGACGACGGCAGGGCTTCGACAGCCGCAGCGTCGCCGCCACCGCAGCCAGCCGCAGCGAACGCAAGCGCCGCTACGAGCAGGGCGGTGAGAGTCAGTTTCTTGCCTTTCAGCGTCAAGCTGGCCTCCTGTGGTTCGGGGGGGGATTGGAGCCGAGGCGTGCTGCCCCGCTCGCCTCCGCTGACGCGGGAGAGTGTAAGCGATCTGTGAGTAGATGCAAGCCGCAATGCGCGAACGCACCCCGCGCGGGCATCTGGCGCCGAGCGGGAGTGACAGTCGCGCGAAGATGCCGAAGGTGGGGCTCGAACCCACACGCCCTTTCGGGGCACTCGATTTTGAGTCGAGCGCGTCTGCCAGTTCCGCCACTTCGGCTAGGCGATAGCATCGTAGTGATGGCACCTGCCACTACCCGCGCCCGCCTCCGGTACGGATGCGGGCCTGGGAGCCGGCGTGACGCGGATCGGATCGTGTCGTGCGGATAGGGGTGCTCACAGGCGGAGGAGACGTCCCCGGCCTCAACCCGTGTATCAAGGCGATCGTCAACCGCGCGACCGAGGACGGGCACGAGGTGATCGGGATCCGGAACGGCTGGAAGCCGTTCCTCGAGCACGACCCGGACGATCCCGCGTCGGCCGAACGCTGGTTCACGCCGCTCGACCCGGCCGCGGTGCGCACCGTCGATCGCAGCGGCGGGACGTTCCTCCACTCGTCCCGCACGAACCCCGGTCGTGTCCGGCCCGCCGATGTGCCCGCACACCTCGCGCACCTCGCCTCGGGTGATGGTCCATTCGACTTCACCGGGCATGCGCTGCGGGTCGTGGAATCGCTCGGGCTCGACGCGCTGATCCCGATCGGCGGCGACGACACCCTCTCGTACGCGCTCCGGATGCACACCGAGGGCGTGCCCGTCGTCGCCGTCCCGAAGACGATGGACAACGATGTCCACGGCACCGACTACTGCATCGGGTTCTCGACTGCCATCACGCGCGGTGTCGAGTTCATCCATGCGCTGCGGACGAGCGCGGGCTCGCACGAGCGGATCGCGGTCGTCGAGCTCTTCGGCCGCTACAGCGGCGAGACCTCGCTCATCACCGCGTACCTCGCCGGTGTCGACCGTGCCGTCATCTCCGAGGTGCCGTGCGACGTCGAGCGACTCGCTGCGCTCCTCGCCGAGGACAAGCGGGCGAACCCGTCGCGGTACGCGATGGTCACCGTGTCCGAGGGAGCGACGCTCGAGGGTGGGACGATGGTGCTCTCCGGTGAAGAGGACGCCTACGGCCACCGCAAGCTCGGAGGGGTCGGCGCACAGCTCGGTGACCACCTGAAGCGCACGATGGGCGAGGACATCATCTACCAGCAGGTCGCATACCTGATGCGCTCGGGAGCACCCGATTCGCTCGACCTGATGGTCGCGACGAACTACGCGGTGATGGCCGCCGATCTCGTGCTCGCCGGTGTCTCCGGGAGGCTCGTCGCGTTGCGGGCCGGGACGTACACCGATGTGCCGCTCGAGGAAACCCGCGCGGGCGCCCGCCGTGTCGATGTCGCCGAGCTGTACGACGCCGCCGAATACCGACCGAAGGTGCGACACGTGAGCGGCAAGCCGATGTTCCTCTACTGAGGCGGGGTCGGGGGCTCTCAGACCTCGGGGGGTTCGTCCCCGGCGAGTTCGATGAGACCGTCGGAGTCGACGAGCGCGGCGGAGACGACAACGGCGTCCACCCCGGCCCGCTCGAGCGCCTCGACATCCTCCCGCGACGCATTCGCGAGCGCGGCGATCGCGAGCTTCCCCACCGGAACATCGGGAAGGAGCTCGAGCAGATGGGCAAGCGGCCCCTCGTCGGTGTCGACACCCTCCGCGGAGAGCAGCAGGATCTCCGGGTCGAGGAACTCCAGCACCCGCTCCAGGTCCTCCTCGTCACGGACCTCCGCAACCACCTCGATCCCGAGCGCGTCAGCGCGCTCGGCGAGGTCGGCGAGCTCGTCCTCGTCGGCGTCCGCGGGCAGCAGCACCGCGTCGGCGCGCGCATCGGCAGCGCCCTCGGGAGACGCGCCGAGAGCGAGCACGGGGAGGGCATGGTCGGACGCGGCGTGCCCGACCGCGCCACGCAGAACCAGCCCGCGCGCACCCCGGAACCCTGTCGCGTCGACGTTCCCGTCGCCCTCGACCTCGACGAGCACCGAGATTCCGGCACCCTCGGCGATCGCCTGACTCAACCGTCGGTTGCCCACCGGCTCGGAATGCTACTGCTGCGCTCCAAACGCGCCAATTCCTCTACCCTCCCGCCGATGGCCACGGAGGTGCAGCGGGTGTGCCTGCTCGGTGCGGAGTCGACCGGCAAGACCACCATGGCGCGTGCGCTCGCGTCCGCGTACAACACCGTGTGGAACCCCGAGTACGGCCGCGCATACACCGAGGTCGGGCGTGAGCGGGGCGCAGCGTGGACGAGCGGCGAGTTCGCGCACATCGCCCGAATCCAGTGCTGGTACGAGGACGTGCTCACGGGCCAGGCGCGGGAGGTGCTGTTCTGCGACACCGACGCGTACACGACCGCCGTGTTCCACGAGGAGTACCTCGGATCGCCGGCGGCGGGGTTCACCGACCTCGTCGGACGCGACTACGCGCTCTATCTCCTCTGCGGGCTCGACGTCCCGTTCCAGGACGACCCGATCAGGGAGTTCGCCGCAACCCGCCGCCGCATGCACGAGCGCTTCGTCAGACGCTGCGAGCAGAGCGGGCGGCCCTGGGTGTTGCTCGAGCACGACCACGAGACGCGTCTCGCGAGCGCGCGCGTCGCGGTCGACACGCTGCTCGGGCGCTGAGCCGATCGGCAGCGCCAGCGCCGTCACGAAGTCGGCACGATGTTGGTGCAATATCGTCGCCAAACTCGGCAACGCGCGTACTAGAATTGAAAGTGGGTGGTGGGATGGGGAGCCCCTGAGGAAACTCCGCAAAATGCGGGGTTCTGGGCTCTTCGGATGGCCAGCCGAGCGGTCGGCGAGCGATCGGCCCTACAGCCCGATCGGGTGCCACACGGTCTTGAGTTCCATGAACGGCGCGATCTCCCACGGGCTCCGCTCCCCCCGCCGACGGACGATCCGCTTCACGTTCTCCGCCGCCGCACGCTCCAGCGGCGCACGGTCATCCGCACCTGTGAGATCGATCGCGTTCACATCCATGTGTGCCGCGAGCGACGGACCAAGCTCGTCGCGCCGACCGGTGAGCACGTTGACGACACCCGCCGGGAGATCTGAGGTGGCGATGCACTCCGCCAGCTCGATCGCAGCGCGCGGGCCTGTCTCGGAGGCGGCCACGACAACCGTGTTCCCTCCGACGAGCGCCGGGGCCAGCCGCCCGACGAGTCCTGCGAGCTTCGGTTCGTCCGGGGCGAGGATCGCGACGACCCCGGTCGGCTCGGGAACGGTGAAGTTGAAGTACGGACCCGCGACAGGGTTCGCGGACCCGAGCACCTGGGCGAGCTTGTCCGCCCAGCCCGCGTACCAGACGACGTCGTCGATCGCATCGTCCACCTCGCTCTCGCCACCACACACGGACGCGAGCACCTCCCGGCGCGACTCCATCGTCTCGGCAAGGCGGTACAGCACCTGCCCGCGGTTGTAGGCGGTCGCGCCAGACCAGCCGGGGAACGCATTCCGCGCCGCGACCACCGCGTCGCGCGCGTCCTTGCGCGACGCCAGCGCGACGTTGTGCCCGTCGCTCTCGAACGTCCGCCCCGACTCTGAGCGCGGGAACGCACCACCGATATAGAGCTTGTACGTCTTGCGTACCGGGAGACGGTCGCTCATGCGAGCCTCAGATACGCATCGAGCCCGTGGCGACCGCCCTCGCGCCCGAACCCGGACTCCTTGTAGCCCCCGAACGGTGATGCGGGGTCGAACCGATTGAACGTGTTCGCCCACACGACACCGGCCCGCAGCCGCTCCGTCATCCAGAGGATCTGCGAGCCCTTCTCGGTCCACACACCGGCAGACAGCCCGTACATCGTGTTGTTCGCCTTCTCCACCGCCTCCTCCGCGGTGCGGAAGGTGAGGACCGAGAGCACGGGGCCGAAGATCTCCTCCTGCGCGATCCGGTAGCTCTGCGCCACCTCTGTGAACACCGTCGGCGCGAACCAGAAGCCTCGTTCCGGCAGATCACACGGCGCCTGGTACATGGCTGCACCCTCCTCGACCCCGGCCGCGACGAGCTCGCGGATCCGCTCCAGCTGCGCCCTCGAGTTGATCGCGCCGATGTCGGTGTTCTTGTCGAGCGGGTCACCGACCCGGAGCGTCCCCATCCGCCGCTTCAGCTTCTCGACCAGACGCTCGGCGATCGACTCCTGCACCAGCAGACGCGAGCCAGCGCAGCAGACGTGACCCTGGTTGAACCAGATGCCGTTCACGATCCCCTCGACGGCCTGGTCGAGCGCGCAGTCGTCGAACACGATGTTCGCCGCCTTGCCACCCAGCTCGAGCGTCAGCGGGATCCCGCGACCCGCAAGCTCGCGCTGGATCGCCTTCCCCACTTCGGTCGAACCCGTGAACGCGACCTTGTCGATCCCGGGGTGGCGCACGAGAGCGGCGCCTGTCGTCCCGTCGCCCGTCACGATGTTCACGACACCGGGCGGAAGTCCCGCCTGACGGCACACGTCCGCGAACAGCAGCGCGGTGAGTGGCGTCGTCTCCGCAGGCTTCAGCACGACCGTGTTCCCACACGCGAGCGCGGGCGCGACCTTCCACGCGAGCATGAGGAGCGGGAAGTTCCACGGGATCACCTGGGCGGCGACACCGAGTGGCTCGGGTCTGCGTCCCGGGAACGCCCATTCGAGCTTGTCGGCCCAGCCCGCGTAGTAGAAGAAGTGCGCCGCAGCGAGCGGGAGGTCGATGTCGCGCGACTCGCGGATCGGCTTGCCGCCGTCGAGCGACTCGGCGACTGCGAGCTCGCGGGCCCGCTCCTGGAGGATCCGGGCGATCCGGTAAAGGAGCTTCGCGCGATCCGCCGGACGCAGCGACGACCAGTGGGGGAAGGCGTCTCGGGCCGCGGCGACCGCGAGATCGACATCGGCCTCGCCCGCCTGGGCGACCGTGGCGAGCGTCTCCTCGGTCGCAGGCGAGACGGTCTCGAACCATGTGCCCGAGCGCGGCTCAACCAGCTCACCGCCGATGAAGAGGCCGTAGCGCTCCTCGAGCCGCAGTAGCGCTCGCGACTCGGGCGCGGGCGCGTAGTCGAACGCGGGCGGGGCGGGCGAGCCCCCGCGCTTCGGAGACGCACCCATCAGTCGACCGTGAACTCGTCGCGCGAGCGGTAGGCCCCTGTGCGCTGGGCGCGGATCTGCATCAGCACGTCGTTGAGGAGCGTGGAAGCGCCGAAGCGGAACAGCGCGGGCGTGAGCCACGCCGTCCCCAGCGTCTCGTTCACCGTGACGAGGTACTGGATCGCCTGCTTCGCGGCCCGGATCCCCCCGGCCGGCTTCATCCCGACGACGCGGCCGGTCTCGTCGTGGACGTCGCGGATCGCCTCGAGCATGCAGAGCGTCACCGGGAGCGTCGCCGCCGGGTTCACCTTCCCGGTGGACGTCTTGATGAAGTCCGCACCGGCCGCCATCGCGATCAGCGATGCGCGCCGGACGGCCCCGTACGTCCCAAGCTCGCCCGTCTCGAGGATCACCTTCAGGCAGGCGTCACCACACGCCTCCTTCACAGCCACGATCTCGTCGAACACCTGCCCGTAGCGCCCCGAGAGGAATGCGCCGCGGTCGATCACCATGTCCACCTCGTCGGCACCCGCCTCGACCGCGGCACGGACATCCGCAAGCTTCACCGGCAGTGGCGCCTGACCCGACGGGAAGGCCGTAGCGACCGAGGCGACGTGCACCCCACTCCCGCGAAGACTCTCGACCGCGGTCGGAACGAGCGCGGGGTAGACACAGACCGCGGCGACCGACGGAATCGACGGGTCGGTCGCGTCGGGTCGGATCGCCTTCGAACACAGCGCCGCGACCTTGCCGGGCGTGTCGGCCCCCTCGAGGGTCGTCAGATCGATCATCCGCACGACCAGTTCGAGCGCCTGGAGCTTCGACTCGCGCTTGATCGACCTCGTCTGGAGCGCAGCGGCACGCGCCTCGAGCGCGACGGCATCCACCGCGCCGACGCGCGGTCCACGCAGGCCGGAGAGAAGGTCGAGATCGCGGGAAGCGGCGGTCGCAGTGGACACGCGCCGAGTGTAGATGCCCACCCCTTGGGCTCTGGGCGTGCAGACTCCACCCGGATGCGCAGCGAGGTAGCCACCGATTGGACGCACCTGCAGGAACTGCTGTTCGGCGGGATGTGGAACGCGCAGCTCGAACGGTTTCGGTCGGACGCCGTGTTTCGCGGCGAGGGCAGCGCGACGAACACGCTGACCACCAGCCTGCAGCGCCTCGGTGGCCCCTACCCCGAGCTCGAGCGGCACCTGTTGCGGAACTTCCGCAAATACGCACACCGTGACGCTGTCTCCCGCGAATCGACGTGGCACTGGCTCGCGCTCGCGAAACACCATGGGCTTCCCACGCGCCTGCTCGACTGGTCGCACTCCCCCTACGTCGCGCTCCACTTCGCGACGGAGGATCCGGCACGGTCGGACGAGGACGGCGTCGTGTGGGCCGTCGACTACGTCCGCGCCTCCGACGCTCTCCCGCCCGCCCTCCGCCAGGTACTGGCGGATGAGGGCTCGAACACGTTCACGGCGGAGATGCTCGACCGTGCCGCGACCTCGCTCGCCGAGCTCGACGCGCTTGCGGAGGGCGAGGAGTTCGTCGTCTTCTACGAGCCGCCGTCACTCGATGACCGGATCACCAATCAGTTCGCAGCGTTCTCGTTCATGTCGAGCGCAACCGCGAGCCTCGACACGTGGCTCGCGACACGGGCCGACCTCGTCCGCCGTATCGAGATCCCCGCAAGCCTGAAGCGCGAGGCGCGCGACAAACTCGACCAGGCGAACGTGACGGAACGCGTGCTCTTTCCCGGGCTCGACGGGATCGCGCGCTGGCTTGCGCGGCACTACGCACCGGGCGCGTAGAACTCGCCGGTTCCCGCCCGGAAGTCGCTCAGAGACCGAGCCGCTCGAGCCAGTGCGGGTCGCGACGCCAGCGCGACCGCACCTTCACCACGAGGTCGAGGAACACGGGCCCACCCGCGAGCGCCGCAACCTCGGGCCGGGCGCGTGTGCCGATCTCGCGGATCGTCGCGCCGTGCTTCCCCACGAGGATCCCCTTCTGCGATTCGGTTTCGACGATCACGACGGCGCGGACACGACCCGGCGACAGTTCGAGCACCTCGACCGCGATCGCGTGGGGCACTTCCTCGCGCGTCAGGTGAAGGGCCTTCTCGCGGATCACCTCGGCGATCCGCTCCTCGAGCGGGAGATCGGTGGATTGGCCGTCCGGGAAGAGCCTCGGCCCCTCGGGAAGCAGCGAAACGAGGTCGTTGCGCAACTCGTCCACCCCGTCCTTCGTCACCGCGCTGACGGGATGGAGTGCGTGGAAGTCTCCGAGCTCCGCCGCGACCTTCATCTGGGTTGCGACATGACCGTGTTTCAACCGATCGATCTTGTTCAGCGCGATGATGACGGGGACACCGAGCGCGAGCACGCGGCGCGCCACGAACCGATCGCCCGCCCCGATCCGATCGCGCGCCGAGAGCACGAGCAGGATCTCGTCGATGTCCTCGAACGAGGAGTCCACGGTCTTCTGCATCCGCTCGGTCAGCCTGTCGATCGGCCGCTGGAACCCGGGGAGATCGACGAGCACGAGCTGCCAGTCGGATCCGTTCGCAACCCCGAAGATGCGCCGACGCGTCGTGTTCGGCACGTTCGAGGTGATCGCGACCTTGTCGCCGGTGAGCGCGTTGACGAGCGTGGACTTGCCGACGTTCGGGCGCCCGGCAACCGCAACAAGACCGGTCCTCACAGGACGAACTGCTCGGGCAGGAGTTCGTCGATCGTCATCCGCACAATGCGTCCCGCGTTGCGGAACACAACGCGCTCGACCTTCATCTCGGCGAGCCACTGGCGACAGCCGCCGCATGGAGAGTGCGTGATCGCAGCGACGGTGAAATCCCCGGGCCGGTAGCCCTCGGAGATCGCCCGCGCGAAGGTCGTCCGCTCCGCGCACGAGGAGAGCGGGTACGCGGCGTTCTCGACGTTGACGCCCTCAATCACGCGCCCATCGCGGGCGAGCACCGCACAGCCGACCAGGAACGATGAGTACGGCGCGTAGGCCCGCGCCGAGATCGCGTCTGCGGCTGCGAGAAGCTCCTCGTCGGTCATCCGAGGTGCACGCTTTCGCGCGCCTCCATCGCCTCACCGTGTTCGAACCCGACCAGATGGAGGAGACCATGTACGAGCGGCCAGCGCCACTCCTCCCCGACCACCTCGGGGCAGAGCACCACGTCGCCGAGCGCACGTGGGACACCGTCCGGGAGCGGGTCAAGGCCGTCGATCGGGAACGAGAGGACATCGGTCGCCTCGTCGATCCCGAGGTGGTCGCGCTTCAGTGCCCGCATCTCATCTGCGGCAACGAACGCGAGCCCGAGCTCGCCCGCCTCGACGCCCTCCGCGCGGAGAACCGAGATTGCGAGCGCTACCGCAGCCAACTCGTCCACCGGCTCGCTGCAGCGGTTCGCGACCTCGACCTCGACCGTCACGGACGCGCCCGCGGGGTCGTCGCCTCGACGTGCAGCTTGTACGCCTGGACGATCCGTTGCACGAGCTTGTGACGCACCACATCCTCGTGCGTGAACTCGACGAACTCGATCCCGTCCACGCCCTCGAGCACGCCCCGCACATGCACGAGTCCCGACGGCTGCTCACGCGGGAGGTCGACCTGCGTGATGTCGCCGGTGATCACCATCCGGGAGCCGAACCCGAGCCGCGTCAAAAACATCTGCATCTGCTCGGGCGTCGTGTTCTGCGCCTCGTCGAGGATGATGAACGAGTCGTTCAGGGTGCGACCGCGCATGAACGCGAGCGGAGCGACCTCGATCGTGCCGCGGTCGAGATACGCGTTGAGACGATCCACGTCCATCGTGTCGTAGAGCGCGTCGAACAGCGGCCGCATGTACGGATCCACCTTCGCCTGCAGATCACCGGGGAGGAATCCGAGCCGCTCGCCCGCCTCGACCGCGGGTCGCGTCAGGATGATCCTTCCGACCTGCTTGTCGGAGAGCGCCGCGACCGCGAGCGCAATCGCAAGGTACGTCTTCCCGGTCCCCGCGGGGCCGATCGCGAAGGTGACGGTGCCCGATCGGATCGCGTCCACGTACTGCTTCTGGGTGAGCGTCCGGGGGGCGATCCGCTTCCCGCGGTGGCGCCAGACGACGTCGTCGAACGCTCCGCGGAGGTCCTCGCTGCGATCGAACGCCGCGATGACCGCGCCGACCGTGTCGCTCCCGATCTCATGCCCCACAGTGACCAACTCCGCGAGCTCCTCGAGCACCGCTCGGGCTCCCTCGACGCGTTCGGCCTCCCCGTCGAGCGTGATCCGATTCCCGCGCAGCGCGACCCGACAGCCGAGTCGTGCGCGCAGCGTGTCGAGGATCCCGTCGCCGACCCCCGCCAGCCCGGCGGCGACCTCGTTCGAGACGGTCAGCACATGCTCCACCGTCGTCAGTGTAGAAGCGGAATCGGCCCGCGGTCCGGGCCCGGAGCGTGTCAGGCGAGCTTCTCGCGCACGATCTGTGCGACGACCGAACCGTCGGCTCGACCCGAGGCGCGCGACATCGCATCTGCCATCACCCGGCCGAGGTCGCGGAGCGAGACGGCCCCGACCTCGGCGATCACCGTGTCCACGATGTCCTCGAGTTCGTCCTCCGTGAGCTGCGCGGGCATGAACCCCTCGATCAGGGCGAGCTCGAACTCTTCAGCCTCGGCCTGAGCCTCGCGACCCGCCCCCCGGAACGCCTCGATCGCCTCGATCCGGCGCTTGCGCTCGCGCTGCAGCACCTGGAGCGACTCGTCACCCGAGAGCGCGCGCTGGAGATCCTTCTCCGCCAGCCGGAGAGCGCTCAGAACCAGGCTCAGGGCGTCGCGCCGTGCACCGTCACGCGCGAGCCGCGCTTCCTTCAACTGCTGCTCGATCTCGGTGATGACGGTCATTTGAACCCCGGGAGGCTACCGCCGCCTCCGAGCACGTGCCAGTGGAGGTGAAAAACCGTCTGTCCCGCACCCGCCCCAGCGTTCGTGATCACCCGGTAGTCGGTCAGCCCCTCACGTGCGGCGACGTCGGCGACGAACCGCAACATCCGGGCCGCCTCGGCGTCCGGGAACGCACTGATCTCGCGAAAGCTCTCCACGTGTCGTGCGGGCAGCACGAGCAGATGGACGGGCGCCTGCGGTGCGATGTCGCGGATCGCGACGCATCCATCCGCCGCGTGGACATGGTCGCCGTCGACGACGAGCCGGCAGAGCAGGCAGTCAGCGGACAATCGCGCTCACCCTCTCGTCGCCAATCCCGGCCATGCGCAGCCGGTCCCGCAGCGCCTGGGGGCCTGCGAATGACACCTTGTACCCGGGGAGACTCGACGAGAACGTCGCCATCTTCCGCGGAGGGTAGACGGTTCCCGAACGGCTATCCGGAGGGGACGAGGATGTCCGCAGCCCATCCATCCGTCTCGCGGCGAGCGATCGAGCGCCAGCCCGGGATCGACGGATGCGCAGCGGCGAGGTAGCCGGAGGTCACCGCAGCTCCTGCACGAAGCCGCGGAACGACGGATTCCACCGCGGGCAGCAGGATGTTGACGGTCGCGACATCCGTCTCCGGGAGGGTGTCGACTCGGGCATCCGCGACCCATGCTTCGAGCGAAACGCCGTTGGCGCCGGCATTCTCCAGCGCAACCTCGACCGCGACAGGGTCGTCGTCCACGCCTCTCACCGGTCCGAATCCGAGCCGCGCGGCGGCAATCGCGAGCACGCCCGAGCCGCAACCGACATCGAGCAGCGATCCGGCTGGCAGCGTCGCGAGCAGCTCGAGCGACAGCCGCGTGGTTGGGTGCGCTCCGGTTCCGAATGCGCGGCCCGGGTCGATCGTGACCGACGGCGTGTCGGGCGGGGCCGTCTCCCACGGCGGCCCGATCCAGACGCCGCCGACCACGACGGGCCGGTGGAACGCGCGCCACGCATCCTCCCAACCGTCCGCGACGACCGTCGCTGATGCCCCGGGGAACAGCGCGATCACGGCTTGCTCGAGGGCCGCGGCACCGTAGATCGCGAGCTCGACCCCCTCCGGGACGGATGCCTCCTCGAGTCCTCCGGGCGCGAGCTCGTGCAGGCGCGCGCCAGCCGCCTCTGCCCCCTCGGGCTGGACCACCACCGCGATGCGGCGCAGTCCGTCGTCAGCGCTCAACGGAACCGGTTGCGCAGGCGGCCGAGCAGGCCGTCGCCGCCGCCGCCTTCGCGCCACGGCTCGTCGCCTAGGCTCGCAGCGAAGTCCTGGAGCCGCGACCGGTCGTCCGCATCGGTCACGCGCGGCACGCGCACGACAACGTGGACGTGGAGGTCGCCGCGCCTGCCGGTGTCGAGCGATGGCAGCCCGCTGCGCGACAGCGTGACGATCGCGCCCGGCTGGGTTCCGGCCCCGAGTTCGACCTCGACGGGCCCCTCCGGACCCCCGACGTCGGCCACGAGACCGAGTGCCGCCTCGATCATCGTCACCTCGAGTGCCACATGGAGGTCGTCCCCGTCCCGTTCGAGACCCGCGGTGGACTCGACGCCAACCTGGACGTACGCATCCCCGGCCGGGGCGCCTCCGGGGCCTGCGTGCCCCTGACCGCGAATCCGAATCCGCTGCCCGTCGTGGATCCCCCGCGGCACATCGACCTCCAGTTCGCGCTCGACCACGACGCGCCCATCGCCGTCGCACGACGTACAGGGCGTCTCGATCACACGCCCCGCGCCTGAGCAACGGCCGCACGCGCCCGTCCGCACCACCTGTCCGAACACGCTCTGACTCACACGGCGCGTCGCGCCCGACCCGCCGCAGCCGCTGCAGGTAACGGCGGAGGTTCCGGGTGCTGCGCCCGACCCCGCGCACGCCTCGCACGGGACAGCGACCCGCGCGGTCGCCGTCCTCCGCACACCCGTCACGACCTCGGCGAGCGTGATCTGCACCGCGGTCGCGACGTCCGGCCCACGAGCGGGCCGCGCCGTTGCACCTCCGGCCTGAGCGAACAGCCCGTCACCGAAGAAGGCGGCGAACACGTCGCCGAGACTCCCGAAGTCGAACGACCCCGGAGTGAATCCCCCGCTCCGAAGCCCGGCCGCGCCGTACCGGTCGTACGTCGCTCTGCGCTCGGGGTCGGACAGCACTTCATATGCGGCCGCGACCTCCCTGAACCGCTCCTGCGCGTCCGGCGCGTCGTTCACATCGGGATGCAGCTCCCGCGCGAGCCGTCGGAACGCGCGCTTGATCTCGTCGTCCCCCGCACCCCTCGGGACCCCGAGGAGCTCGTAGTAGTCGCGCTCTGCTGTCGCCATCGTCCGTCGCACGGGGCCTACGAGCCCTCGTACAACTCCTCCACAACCCGCGAGAGCTCGAACGCGGCGGCGCGCACCGACCGGATCGCCTTCTCGTAGTCCATCCGCAGCGGCCCGAGCAGCGCAACCGACCCGAGCGTGCGGTTCGGGAGGCCGTAGGGCGATCCGACGTACGCGACGGCGAGCTCCTCGCCCTCGACCGACGGACCGACGCGCACAACGGTCCGCATCGGATCGAGCACTTCGGCCAGGAATGAGAGCATCGCCGCACGCCGCTCGAGCACGCCGAGGAGGCGCTGACACGCCTCCAGTTCGTCCCCCTGGGCGTGACCGAGAAGGCCCGCAGCACCACCGACGTGAAGACGGGTCTCCTGATCGATCGCGTCGTCGAGCGCGGGCCGAATCGTCCCGAGGAACCGTCGTTCGCCTGCGCTCAGGAACGGGTCCTCGAGCACGCGGCGCAACGAGCGCAGCCCGATCCGCGATCCGGCCAGCGTCTCGTTCAGGTACGCCCGCGCCCATTCGACAAGCCCCGTGTCCACCGGGCCTTCGAGCTCGAGCACCCGCTTCGAGACGCCCCCGGACGCGGTGATCACGACCACGATCACGATCCGGGGCTGCAGGCGCACGATCTCGATGTGTCGTACAGCCGCCGACGCAATCGGCGGAGCCGAGACGAGCGCGAGTAGGTGCGTCGCGTCTGTGAGCGCCTCGGCGATGGTTTGCAGCACGTCCTCGAGTTCCGTGCGCTCCGCAACCGAGTCGAGCGGGAAACGCGCCGGCCGCACATCGACCCGTTCGACGAGCTCCTCCGCATACGCGCGGTAGCCGCTCTCGGTCGGCACGCGTCCCGCCGACGTGTGCGGGTGGCTGAGCAGCCCGAGCGTCTCGAGATCGGCAAGCTCGCCTCGGACGGTCGAGGACGAAAGCCCGAACGCGCCCCGATCCACGAGCGTCCTCGATCCGACAGGAGCGCCGGATGCGACGTACTCCTCGATCACGCGACGCAGGATCTCGCGCTTCCGGTCGGTCAACTGCATGAGCGAATGCTACGGACGCCCTGCCGTCACGCGGCGAGGAGCTCCACGGTCACGGCATCACCGAGGAACCGACCACGGCGCGTGAGCGAGATGGCGCCCCCGTCGTGCAACTCGACCAGCCCCTGGTCGACGAGGCGCGCGAGCGCGTCGCCGTCGATCGTGTCGTCGAACGGATCGAGCGGAACAGGTTCGTCGAGCCGCAGCCGCAACATCAACCGTTCGACCGCGCGTGTCGCCGGGTCGAGTGGCTCGTCCTCCCGCGGGGGTGTAACCCCAGCAAGACCGGCCTCGAGGTACCGCCCCACCGAGGGAAGGTTCCGCCGCCGGGTCGGACCGAGCGTCGACACGGCCCCCACGCCGATCCCGAGGTAGTCACACGCCATCCAGTACCCGAGGTTGTGACGTGCACGCCGGTCAACCGACCCGTTCCGCGCGAAGTTCGCCGTCTCGTACCAGCGGTACCCCGCCCCGACAAGCGTCTCGACGACCTGCTCGATGTAGCCCTCCATCGCGTCGCGCTGACGGTCGAGCTCCGTTCCCCACGCATGGGTGAACCGGGTACCGGGCTTCGCCTCGAGCTCGTATGCGGAGATGTGCTCGGGGGCGAGCGCAACCGCCTCGTGGAGATCCGCCTCGAGATCGGCCTCGGTCTGGCCCGGGATCCCGTAGATGAGGTCGAGCGAGACGTTGTCGATCCCCGACTCGCGCACGACGCCAACCGCGCGTCGGATCCCGTCAGGTGTGGCGCGCCGTTCGAGTGTCTCGAGGAGCTTCGGGCGAAACGTCTGCGCGCCGAGCGAGACGCGGTTGACCCCATGATCACGGAGCAGGCGCACGAGCGATGGCGTCACGGTCTCCGGGTTTGCCTCGACCGTCACCTCGCCCGCAGCCGGGAGCGCCGCGAGAGCGCGGGCGAGGGCGGTCGGCTCGGTGAACGTCGGTGTCCCGCCCCCGACAAAGACCGTGTCGAGGGTCGGCGCAAGCACGTGCCGCTCGCATTCGAACTCGGCGATCAGCGCCTCGACGTACCGGTCGTGGTCGCCGACGCGACCGACAGCGGTCACGAAGTCGCAGTACCCGCAGCGGTGCGCGCAGAACGGGAGATGGACGTACAGGTGGCGGACGCCGTCCATGGCTCCGCTCAGCGCTTCTTCGTGTCGCCCTCGAGATTCAGCACCGCGAGGAACGCCTCCTGCGGCAACTCGACCCCGGCGACCTGCTTCATCCGCTTCTTGCCCTTCTTCTGCTTTTCGAGCAGCTTCCGCTTCCGCGAGATGTCTCCCCCGTAGCACTTCGCGAGGACATCCTTCCGCTTCGCCTTGATCGTCTCGCGCGCGATCACGCGCGAACCGATCGCGGCCTGCACGGCGACATCGAACATCTGCCGCGGGATCTCCGCCCGCAGACGCTCGACGAGCAGCTTGCCGCGCTCGTACGCGAACCCGCGGTGGGCGATCAACGAAAGCGCGTCCACCTGCTCACCCGCGACCAAAACGTCAACGCGGACGAGGTCTCCGTCACGGAAGCCCGCGTGGTCGTAGTCGAAGCTGGCGTAGCCTCGGGTCCGGGACTTCAACTGGTCGTAGAAGTCGAGCACGATCTCGCCGAGCGGAAGTTCGTAGTCGAGCAACACGCGTTCCGGTGAGAGGTACTCCATCTGATCGAAGCGCCCACGTCGGTCGTTGCAGAGCTCCATGATCGCGCCGACGTACTCCTTCGGGACGATCACCTGGGCGGTGACGTACGGCTCCTGCACCTCGTCGATCTCTCGGGGCATGTCCGACGGGTTGTGCACCTCGAGCCAGTCGCCGTTTCGCTGCTTCACGTTGTAGGCGACGTTCGGCGCGGTGACGATCAGGTCGAGATCGAATTCGCGCTCGAGCCGCTCCCGCACGATCTCCATGTGGAGGAGGCCGAGGAAGCCGCAGCGGAACCCGAACCCGAGCGCCTGTGACGTCTCCGGCTCGTAGAACAGCGCAGCGTCGTTCAGCTTCAACTTCTCCAGCGCGTCGCGCAGGTCCGGGTAGTCGTCCGAGTCGGTCGGGAACAGCCCCGAGAACACCATCGGCTTGACGTCCTTGTACCCGGCGAGTGCCTCAGCAGCTCCCCCGCGCGCGGTTGTCACGGTGTCACCGACACGGAATCGAGAGACGTCCTTGAGCCCCGTCACGAGATACCCGACCTCGCCCGCCTCGAGCGCCGGAACTGGAACACGCGCTGGCGACATGTAGCCGATCTCCTCGGCGTTGAACTCGGTTTCGAGCGCCATCGCGCGGAGCACGGAGCCGCTCTCCAGCCGGCCATCGACGACGCGGACGAACGCGATCACGCCGCGGTACTGGTCGTAGGACGAGTCGAAGATCAGCGCACGGACGGGCGCGTCGCTGTCGCCCGTAGGGGCGGGGACGCGCGCCACGATCGCGTCGAGGACCTGATCGACGTTGAGACCCGTCTTCGCTGAGATGCGCACCACCGCGTCCGGGTCGCCGCCCAGCAGTTCGCACACCTCGCGGGCAGCACCGTCTGGGTTGGCCGACGGAAGATCGATCTTGTTGACGACCGGGACGATCTCGAGGTTGTTCTCGATCGCGAGATAGGTGTTCGCAAGCGTCTGCGCCTCGATCCCCTGGGCAGCATCGACCACGAGCAATGCGCCCTCGCACGCCTGAAGGCTGCGCGAGACCTCGTACGTGAAGTCCACGTGGCCCGGGGTGTCGATCAGGTTGAGCTCGTACCCCTTCCAGTGGACGCGCACCGCCTGCGCCTTGATCGTGATCCCCCGCTCGCGCTCGAGATCCATCGAATCGAGCAGCTGGTCGCGCATCTCCCGCTCGCTCACCGTCTCCGTGAGTTGCAACACCCGGTCGGCGAGCGTCGACTTGCCGTGGTCGATGTGCGCGATGATCGAGAAGTTGCGGATCCGGCTCTGCTCCATCGGCCGACCGATGGTAGCCGTGGCCCTGTCCCGCCCCCGTTCTGGCGGCCGTCGCTCAGGCGCCGCGGCCGCGGAGCAGGCGCAGCACATCGAGTTCGCGGGCGCCGAGCACACGGCACAGACCGAGATACGCCGCCGCACCGACGGTGAGCGCTAGGCCGAGCGACAGGATCTGCGCGCCGATGCTCCGTCCGACTCCCGCGTCGATGCCCCACCAGAGCACCGCTGCGAGCGCGGATGAGGCGACTGTCGCAGCAAGGACCCGCCCGAATGAGCCGAGCGTGGCGCGCGTGTTGCCGCGCCCCGCGCGCCCTCGCAGCAACGCGGTGAGCAACACGAACCCCGCGACGTTTGTGATGGAGGTCGCGAGGGGGATCCCCCACGGCCCGACGCCGTGGAGCGCGAGTGCGAGCGCGGTGTTGAGCGCGACCGAGCCGAGCGCGACCGCGGTCGGCGCCCAGTTCGACTGAAGCGCGTAGAACGCGCGGTTCAGGAGGAGCATCCAGCCGTTGAAGACGAGCCCCGCCGAAAATGCCGCGAGACACGCTGCAACCACGGTCGTGTCCTCCGAGGTAAACGCCCCACGCTCGTAGACGAGCCGCACGATCGGGAGCGCAAGAAGCGCCGATACCGCGCCCGCGGGTACGAGCAGGAAGCCGATCAGCCGGAGACCCTCGTCGAGCGAGCGGCGCAGCCCCTGGCTATCGCCGCGAGCCGCGAGCCGCGCGAACGTCGGGAAGAGGACCGTCGCCACCGCAACCGAGAAGATCCCCTGCGGGAGCATGTAGAGCCGGAACGCCTTGTCGATCGCCGCCGGAGCGAGAGACGGGTCGATCAGCCGCGATGCGATCAGCATTCCGATCGTCGCGTTCACGTTCACGAGCCCGAGCGTGAGCGTGACCGGGAGCATCAGCGCGAAGAACCGCTTCACCGCAGGGTCGCGCCAGTCCAGGACGGGGCGGATCCGCCCATCGAGTCCCCGGAGCCACGGGAGGGGCAGGACGAACTGGACAGCCGTCGCGGCGAGGATCGAGACCGCATAGACGTAGAGCTCTGCCTCGGTGCCGTCCACGAGCGGGACGCCAACCGCGAGCCCGCCGATGATGACGGCGTTCCACGCGACCGGTGCGAGTGCGGGGACGGTGAAGTGGTCGTGGACGTTGAGGATCCCAACGACGATCCCGGACAGTCCGAGCAGCACGACGATCGGGAAGAGGACACGTGCGAGGCCGGTCGCGAGCGCCGGGTCGCCCCCGGGGTCACCGAACGGCCCGAGCAGCAGCCCCGCCCCGAGCACGAGCAGCCCCGTCAGGGCCCCGAGTCCGAGGAGCACAATCCAGAAGATCGTGGCGGCGACCCGCCAGGCGCGGCGGCGGTCACCCGATTCGACGAGCTCGCTGAACACCGGAACGAACGCGCCGGAGAGCGCCGCGTCGGCAACGAGGGCGCGCACGAGGTTCGGTAGCTGGAACGCGACCGTAAAGGCGTTGATCAGGCCGGTCACACCGAACAGGTATGCGGCGACCATCTCTCGTACGAGACCCAGCACCCGCGAGAGGCCGGTCGCGCCCGCGAACACCGCGGTCGACCGAGCGAGTCGACGACGGTCGGGTCGGGGCGGCGGTAGTCCGTCGCTCTCGGCCCCGTGGGGGCCGTCCGCCGGGACGGTCATCCGACCCGGGCCTTCGGTGGGCTCTGTCGCCGACGACCCGCCATCCGATGAACGCTACTCAGCCGGCCGGAAGCGCGAACGGATGCGTATGTGGCTCCGGGCTTCAGTTGGCGGAGGACCCCGACCGATCTGCGATCTGGCAGGGTTGACATTCCAACGCGAGCAGCGGGCATACCGGATTGGGCGCGCGAGCGGCTGACCGAGCCCCGGACACGCTCTGCTACCATCCGCCCGCTGGCGGAGGACCGCTGGCACCCTCACCGATGCCGAACATCAAGCAACAGGAGAAGCGCGTCCGGACGGCCGCCCGCGAGCGGCTTGAGAACCTGCGCTATCGCTCCACGGTGAAGACACTCCAGCGGCGCCTCGACCAGACGGTCGCCGGTGGCGACGCCGAGCAGATCGATGCAGCACACCGCCTTCTCGTGAAGACCGTCGATCGGGCTGCCGCTCGTGGGGCCCTGCATCGCAACGCCGCCGCGCGCAAGAAGTCGCAGGCCGCGCGCGTCATCGCTGGCGCGTAGCGCCCCGCGCGTCCCGCGCCCTCTCTCCCGCTCGAACATCTCGGCCCGGCCGGGCAGTGACGCGTCAGCGCGTCGCAGCGCCGGATTCGCGGCTCAGGGCGGCAACCGCCCGCTGAAGCTCGAGCTCCGGGGCGAGACGACTCCCGCCTTTCAGCGCGTGATCGAGCGACGCGAGTCGGCCGATCGCATCGTCGAGATCGGCAGTCGAGAAGCGCTCCGCCTGCCTGATCAACTTCTCGGCCGGAAACTGCTTCATCTTGAGCTGGGTCGCGAGATCGCGTGCATGCTCGCCGCGGTCGATCGCGGTTCGGGCCTTCCTCAGGCGCGTGACGTGCGAGACGAGCGACGACGTGAGCCGTGCCACCTCGTCGCGTCGTGGCCGTGTCGATCGCGAGAGCGTCCGGTCGATCGAGCGGAGCGCCCCGCCGGGGTCGCGCCGACCGATCGCGTCGGTCAACTCCCACGGCGGCGGCTCACGGATCGGTAGCACCAAGGCCACGACCTCCGCCTCACCGATCGTCTCATCCGGCCCGGCCCAGAGGGCGAGCCTGTCCACCTCCTGCGCGAGCGCCTGCAGATCGTCCCCGAGGAGCTCGACGAGCAGCTCGCATGCGGCCGGATCGACGCGGGCGCCGCGGTCGCGGAACCGTGCCAGCACCCAGGCCCCCGGCTTCCGACCATCGATCGAGAGGTCCAGCACCAGGCCCGTCGCCGCGCAGGCTTTCGCGAGCGGCGCGTCCTTCTTCACCGCGCTGCCAACGAGACACAGCACCGTGTCCGGGGCCGGGGCTGCGAGATAGGCGAGGACAGCGTCGACGTCGTCCTGCTTCCACGTCTCCTTCAGGCGACCCCACTCACCCAGCCGGCCATCGACTTCGTGCACGATCACAAGGCGTTGCCCCCCGAGCAACGTTCCTGCGTTGCACGCCGCGACGACCGTCGCTCCGTCCGTGTCGGCCGTCGTGAGCCGGTCGACCGAACCGGGATCGAAGTGTCCGCGCAGCCGCTGCAGTGCAACATCGACCTTTGGCCCGTCGTTCCCGGTGATGAGATACGCGGGTTTGAGCGCGATCTCGGCCATCGCATCGAGACTACCGCTCGGGGCTGACCGTGACCGTCCGTCCGTCGGTCTCGATCACGACTCGGCCGTCGAGGTCGGTGCGATACGTCCTGAGGCCCGGGACCGCTTCGAGCGCCTCGAGCGTCTCGCTCCGCGGGTGCCCGTAGTCGTTTCCGACGCCAGCGGAGATGACGGCGACCCGCGGACGGATGCGCCGCAAGAGCTCCGGCAGGCCGGGATCCGCGGACCCGTGATGGGCGACCTTGAGGATCTCGACGATCGGGAGCCGAAGCCGAAGCGTCACGTCCGACTCGGCATCGGCGGGGAGCAGTGCCTCGACGTCCCCGTAGCGCGCGAGGATGACGGTCGCCCAATGGTTCGGGTCGTCGGTCGGCTGTCCCGACCCGTCGGGCCACAGCACCTCCAGCACGAGGTCACCGAGACGGAATGACGTCCCCGCGCGCGCCTCGACCACCCGCACGGACCGCATCCGCGCAGCCTCCAGCGCTGCTGTCCCCCACGACGACGGCATCGCAAGCCCGGGATCGAGCACCGATGCGGCGTCTAGCTGCCGGAGCACCTCCTCGGCTCCACCGATGTGGTCGCGTTGGGGGTGCGTGAGCACGACGGCGGAGAGCGACCTGACCCCCATCGCGCTGAGTTGGGCCGCGACCCTCGCCTCGGGTGGCCCCTGATCGACGAGAACGGCCCCGTTCCGGGTCTCGAGCAGGATCGCGTCACCCTGTCCGACATCGAGAACCGTGATTCGGAGACCCGCCGGGGGCGTCCACGCGGGGCGATCGCGCAGCGCAAGCCCGACGACGAGCGCGGTCGCAGCGGCGGCTGCGACCGCCGTCACTACGGCGGCGCGCCACCGGCGGGGACACCTCGCCATCCCCCAGAGAGCAGCGACCGTCGCCGCAAGACCGGCGATCGCCACACCCGAGCGCACCTCGGCGTACGGGAGCGAGGCGACCGTGCGCGCGACGAGCGCGATCCATGCCGCACACCACCCGGCGAGCCACGAGAGCGATGCAGCAACCGACGGAAGCACCGGCTCGACCGCCGCCGCGAGAAGCGAGAGCGCCACGAGCGGTGGCATCGCTGGTTCGGCGAGGACGTTGGCGGGCACCGTCCAGAGCGGGATCGCTCCGAAGTGAAGCCAGACGATCGGGGCGGTCACGAGCCCGCAGGCGAGCGCGATCGCCGCGAGCCCGGCCACGGCCCGAGGCACCGGATACCGGCCCAGCGTCGCCTGGAATCGGGGCATCAGGACGAAGATCGCCGCGACCGCGGCGAACGAGAGCTGGAACCCCGGTTCGAGCGCCGATGTGGGCATCCACACGAGCAGGACGAACGCCCCGACCGCCATCGCATGCCAGCGGTCGCGCGGACGGGACGTGAGCCACGCGAGCGAGACGAGGATCCCGGCGACCGCGGCTCGCACCACCGACGGCTGCCACCCTGCTGCGAGCGCGTAACCGAGCACCGCAGCGATCGCGAGCGCCTCCGCCACGAGGCGGCCGATCCCGACCAGCCGCGCAGCCGCCACCGTCCCGACCGCGACGATCGCGACGTTCTGCCCGCTCACTGCAAGCAGGTGCGCGAGCCCTGACGCCTCGAACGCATCACGCAGCGGTCGGCCGAGCCCCGCTGACTCGCCGAGCACGATCCCGGCCAGGAGCCGCTCACGCTCCCCGGTCGTCCCGGTCGCGACCGCGTCCTCCAGATGCGCCCGCAGCCGGTCGGCGCCGCCACCGATCCCACCCCGCCGCCCGACGACACGACTCTCCCACCCGCGGAGCACGACGTGGACCCCGCGCCGCGCGAGCCAGCCGCGCTCGTCGAAACCGGTCTCGGGCCCTCGCGGTTCGACCGGCTGCGCGCGCATCTCGAGGATCGCGCCCTGGGGCGGCGCTCGCCCCGCCGGAAGCAGCAGGAGGACGCGCTCCTCGAGCTCATCCGCCCCGAATCGCGTGATGAGGCCGGGCGCACGTGTCACGTGGGGCAACGTCTGGGAGGGACCGGTCACGACGACGCGCGCCGATGCCGTCTCGCCGAGCCGCTCCGCGAGGATCGACCTGTCGAGCGCGGCGGTGCGGAGCTCTCCCCAGGCGAGCCCGAGAGCCACGAGCGCGACCGCCACAAGGGCGAGTCGCCGTGTGCCGCGAGCAAGCAGCGAAAAGGCGAACCCGAACACGGCCGCCGCGAGCGCGGGCCAGGGGCGGACGGGAACAGATGGGGCAAGCGCAATCCCCACGCACGCCGCCGCGAGCAGCAGGCTCGGCCAGAGCCGTTCGAGCGCGGGTGCCCGGAGGTCGCTCACGGTGTCACGAGCGCCCGCAGCTGTTCGATCCGCGCGGCACCGATTCCCGGGATCGCATCGAGGTCATCGACCGAGCGGAGGGCGTGCTTCGCGCGCCACTCGACGATCTTCCGCGCCGTCACAGGGCCGACCCCGGGTAGACCGTCGAGCTCGTCCACGGTCGCGGTCGAGAGGCTCACCGGGTGTGGTGGGCCCGACGGCCGTGGCGACCCGGCCGCACCCGCACGACTGGCCGAACCGCTGCGCCTCGGCACAACGATCTGCTGACCGTCGATCACGGGGGCCGCGAGGTTGACCGCCTCGAGATCCGCTCTGGGCGAGACGCCTCCGGCACGCCGCAGCGCGTCTGCGACCCGTGCGCCCTCACCCAGCGTGAACAGCCCCGGGCGCCGAACGGCCCCCGTGACATGGACGACGACGCGAGTGGCCGTCGCCGAAGCGCCGCCCTCGTCCACCACCTCGATCGGCTGTGGGTGTGTCGGCCCCTCGCTCGCCCCGATCGCTGCGAGCCGCGACCCCGCGACACCGAGCAGCGCCACGAGCGGCACGGCGAGGAGCCCGAGCTGGAGGCGGGTGAGCGTCACCATGCTCCCAGCGTCGCGTGAGACCTGTATCCGGAGTGTGTCGGTCTAGTGCCAGATGTGCGGCGACGTCCGCCGCACGCCGACCGTCAGGGGTCAGGGGGACCCGGTGACCGGGTCTACGGCCAGACGCCGTCGCCGGGTGAGAGATCGAGCGCTCCCCCGTCGACGCAGTGGTCGCTGAAGTAGGCAGAGCCCTTCTTCGCCGGATAGATCCGCTGCCACGCGTACAACGCGATCGCAGCAGCGTCGCCGGTATCCGCTCCGAGCCGACCCGCCCACCAGGCGACGCTCTGCAGCCCCCGGCACTCGGCGATGTCCTCGTCGGTGACCCCCGAGAGGTGGATCGTCTCGTGTCCCATCGCGAGCAGCGCCTCCGTGAAGTCAGCGTACTCCGTGAAGTAGCTGGCCGGGACGGAGGCCCCAGCCGGTCGCCGCGGGTAGCACGGGACGAACGCCCCCGGCGCGTCGTGTGCCACCGTGGTCGTCTCGGTCCGCGTCACCGTCTCCGTAACCGTCTTCACGACGGGTGTGAGCACCGTCTTCGTCACGGTCTTCCATACCCCGGCAACCTTGACCCGCGTCCTGACTTTCATCGGGACGCGCACCGTGACCTTGCGTGTGACCCGGACGGGCACCGACCGCTCGACGGTCTCGACGACCGTCGTCACACCCTGGCACGTCGTGGGTTTCGGGTCGGCGATCGCAAACCGCTGGAGGCGCGAGCAGACGAACGGCGCGAGCTCGACGAGGTGATCGGGCGACCAGAGCCCGATCGCGACCCCGTTCCGTTGCGGTTGAGTGAAACGCACATACCCGAGATTCGTCTCGGGGTCGAACCCCCGCTCACGTCCGAGGGAGGCCCAGTCGGTCGTGCCCTCGCAGCGCACCTCCCGCCCCGTGGCCCCGAGCCGCTCGTCCACGAGGCCCGAGAGAAACGTCTCGAGCGCACTGCGCTGCGTCGCACCTGACGCCCACGGGAGGCTGCCGTCGTCGACGTACGGTGCTGGCTCCGCCCGTGCCGTGGTGACCGTGCTGCCGACCGCGAGCGCGACCACGACAGTTGCCGCGAGCGCCGCGCGGCGCATCACCGTGGAGCCACGCGAAAGCACCTTGGGCGTCGTCGGTTCTCCAACGTCGGGACACCGTCGCGGAACCACGACATCGAAACGGCCCCGCGCTAGGCGACGAGGTTGACGAGGCGCCCGGGCACGACGATCGTCTTCCGCGGCTC
>CAYXAS010000020.1:3545-35683 GCA_964461665.1 uncultured Gaiellales bacterium | reverse complement strand
AGGGCTCAACCACCCTTCACACCGTCAACAACGTGTCTGGGAACTACACCTAGGTCCGTCGCGCGCCGTGCGGCGCGCCAGACCGGTCAACTAGGCTCGCGCGGTGCGCGAGGGAGATCTCGATCTGATCCGTGGGCTTGCCCGAGCGGCGCTCACGAACCTTGAGGCACACCGCGGCGCGATCAACGCGCTGAATGTCTACCCCGTCCCGGATGGGGACACGGGGACGAACCTCGTACTGACGCTTCGCACGGTCGTCGAGGCGCTCGATGAGGCGGACGACACCGATGTGGCGGCGCTGGCACGGACCGCGGCGCGCGCTGCCCTCCTCGGCGCGCGCGGGAACTCGGGCGTGATCCTCAGCCAGATCGTGCGCGGCGTCGCGACCGCGCTCGAGGCGGCGCCGGAGGATGTCACCGGGATCGTCTCCCGGGCGCTCCGCGCGGCCTCCGACGAGGCGTACCGTGCGACGCTCGCGCCGGTCGAGGGGACGATGCTGACCGTGATCCGCGAGATGGCGGAGGCGGCGGAGGAGGCCGCGCCTCGCGCACCCTCTCTCCCGGAGGAGCTCCTGCGTCTCGTCGTCGAGCGCGGTGAGGATGCGGTGCGCCGGACACCGGAGCTCCTGCCGAAGCTCCGTGACGCGGGTGTCGTGGATGCGGGCGGTCTCGGTCTCGTCGAGATCCTGCGCGGCGTCCAACTCTCGCTCGCAGGGCTCGCGTTGCCCGAGGCCCCGACGGACGGTGACGGGGCCCCGCCCCCGCTCGACCACGAGTTCTCCGCCTTCACGTTCTGCACGAACTTCGTGCTCGAGGGTGATGCAATCGACCGGGGGGCGCTGGCGGCAGCGCTTGGCACCCACGGGGATTCGCTCCACGTCGTGGGCGACGGGTCACTCGTCCGGGTGCACCTCCACACCGACAGTCCCGACGGGGCGGTCGCTGCAGCAGAGGGCTTCGGCAGGATCGCTCCGGGCACGCTCGATGTGTCGGACATGCACGACCAGATGCGCGAGCAGCTGCGGAAGACCGGGACGCTTGTGACCGCGGTGATCGCCGTCGTCCGCGGACAGGGCAACGTGCGCATGCTGGAGCGGACGTTCGGCGAGGTGCGGGTCGTTACCACCGGTTCGTCCGCCAACCCGTCGGCGCAGGAGATCGCGGATGCGGCCTCCTCGACGCTTGCGGATGAAGTCGTGATCCTCCCGAATGACGGGAACGTGGTTCCCGCTGCGCGGCTCGCACTCGACCTGATCGCGAAGCCTGCTCGGATCGTCCCGACACGCTCGGCACAGCAGGGCATCCACCTCATCACCACCGCATACGCCCATGAACGGTCGGTGGACGAGAACGCCGTCGCGATGGAAACCGCTCTCGCCCGAGCGCGTTCGGGCGCGGTGACTCGCGCCTCGCGCACGGCGACGATCGATCGCGTCGCGGTGACGGAGGGCGACTGGCTCGGGCTCGTCGAGGAGCGGGTCGTCGCGTCGGGATCGGTGTTCGAGTCGGTCGCGCTTGCGGTCGTGGAAGCGCTGCTTGACGGTGGGGTGGATGCGCTGACCCTGATCCTCGGTGAGCAGCCGCCGCCGCTCGCCGCGCTGCTCGATTCACTCGAGCGGATCGAACCCCGGGTCGAGGTCGAGTGTCGCGACGGTGGTCAGCCCCACTACGGCCTGCTGCTGCTCGCGGAAGCACCCCGCAGCGCGCCCGACCGTGTGGCGGGAGACGTCGAACGGGTCGATCCTGTGAGTACTGGGGCGGAGATCGGCGTGCCAGCCACGTCCGGGCAGCCCCCGCTGACGAGCGCGAACACGGCGATCGTGCTCGACTCGACCTCCGACTGGCGGGAGGAGATCGCTCGCGCGACCCATCCGAACATCAGGGTCGTGCCGCTCGGGATCACGTTCGCGACCGATGCAGGCGCGCGGAGCTATCGCGACCACCTCGACATCCACGGGCACGCGTTCTACGAGGAGCTCCGCCGGTGGCCGGCGACGACGAACGCGCCGTTCCCCGGCGACTTCGAGGCCGTGTACCGCGACGTGCTCGGTTCCTACGACCACGTCTGGTCGCTGCACCTCACGGGGAAGCTGTCGGCGACCTGGGCGAATGCGCGCGGGCAGGCGGCGCTGACCGGGGAGGGGCGGATCCGCGCGATCGACACGGGGACGGCGTCGCTCGCCGTCGCGCTGCTCGCGCAGGCGGTGGCTCGGCGGCTCGAGCGGGGAACGACCGAGGCGGAACTCGAGGCGCTGATCGAACGGTTCCGGCGCGAGCACGGCGTCGTGTTCACGGTCGGGACGCTCGAGTACCTGCGGCGCGGTGGCAGGATCGGGAAGGCGCAGGCGCTGATGGGCTCGCTCCTCGCGGTGAAGCCGATCCTCACGATTGCGGACGGCGAGATCCACCCGGTCGGGAAGGTGCGCGGGCACCGGCGCGCGCTCGAGGAGCTCGTCCGCCAGTTCCGCGATGCGACGCCTGACGCCCCCGGTGTGCGGCTTGCGATCGCGCACGCGGACGAGCCGGGCTGGGTGGACGAGATCCTCACGCTCGCGTTCGCAGCGCGTCCGCAGGCTGACCGCGAGGTGCTCGTCGCGGAACTGGGGGCGGCGGTGGGGGCGCACGCGGGCCCCGGGTCGGTCGCCTTCTTCTGGTTCCACGACCCGTAGGCGCCGCCCGGAACGTCCGCCCCGGGCTCGTACACTCGCTCGGGGGTGAGTGTGCCGCCGTCAGGAGAGCGCCTGCCGAGAGGGTTCGGTGGCGAGCCACGTCCGGCCGCGTATCCGCGGCCGCGTGACGCACCCGATCCTGCGGTTCTCGCCGCGCCCGCGGCGACACTCCAGGGGGTCACAAAGTCCGTCGCCCGGTCGCTGGGCCGGCTCGGAATCGAGACGATCGAAGATGTGCTCGCACATGTGCCACGCCGCTACGAGAGCGCGGCACCCGAGCGGACGGTCGCGCAGCTGTTCGGCGACGAGGAGAGCACGCTCGATGTCACGGTCGTGCGGATCGTCTCGTCGCGTCGGCCGCGGCGCCGACTCCATGTGCTCACCGCGGAGGTTGCGGATGCGACCGGTGCGATCCGCGCGACGTGGTTCAACCAGCCGTGGCTCGAGGCGAAGCTCATGCCCGGGGCGCCGTTGCGGGTGCGCGGCACGACCGGTCGCTACGGGCTTCAGGTGTCGTCGTACGACCTCGGAGAGGCCACGGAGACAGCCGACCTCGCGCCCGTCTACCCCCTGACGAGCGACCTCGCCCAGAAGCGGCTTCGTGGGATCATCCGTTCGGCCCTCCCGCTCGTACGCGCGGGTGGCGACCAGCTCCCCGCGACGACGAGAACGAGCGAGGCGCTGCCGCTGCGGGCGGACGCGCTTGTCGCGCTCCACGCCCCCGTCTCACCCGACGACGCGGAGACGGCGCGGAAGCGCCTCGCGCTCGACGAGCTCCTCGTCCTCCAGCTCGCGATCCGTCGCCGCGCCCGGGCCCGCGACGCGCTCGTGGCGGCGGCGCTCGACGCACCCGCATCGCTCATCGCGCGCTATCGGTCGGTGCTTCCGTTCATGCTCACCGACGCGCAGGAGGGAGCGATCGCCGAGATCGACGCCGATCTCGCGCGCAGCATCCCGATGCACCGACTGCTCCAGGGGGATGTCGGCTCCGGCAAGACGGTGGTTGCCCTGTACGCACTTCTTCGCGCGGTCGAGAACGGGCGTCAGGGGGCGCTGATGGCGCCCACCGAGACGCTCGCCGAGCAACACCTCGCCACGGTCGAGCGCATCTGCGCGAACCTCGGGGTGCGCGTCGCGCTCCTCACATCGAGTCTCCGGGTGCGCGAGCGGGCGGAGGCGCGGGCGGCGATCGAGACGGGTGAGGCGCACATCGCAATCGGCACCCACGCGCTCATCCAGCGAGACGTCGTGTTCCACGACCTTGCGGTCGCGGTTGTGGACGAGCAGCACCGCTTCGGGGTCGAACAGCGTGCGGCACTCGCCGAGGGACGAAGCCCGCACGTGCTGCACATGACCGCGACCCCGATCCCGCGGACACTCAGGCTCACCGTCTACGGCGACCTCGCGGTCTCGGAGATCAAGGCGCCCCCGGCGAATCGGGTGCCGATCATCACCAGTCGGTGGCCGCAGGAACGCAGCGATGCGGCATACGCGCGGCTCCGCCACCATCTCGACGCGGGGCGGCAGGCGTACGTCGTCTGCCCGCTCATCGAGGGGTCGGATACCACGGTCGCCCGCGCGGCCGAGGACGAAGCGGCGCGGCTGCGCCTGTTGGAGCTCGCCGGATATCGGGTCGGCTGCGTCCACGGGAGGCTCCGCGCCGCCGAGCGCCGCGACGTGATGGCGCGGTTCGCGGCGGGTGAGATCGACGTACTCGTCGCAACGACCGTGATCGAGGTGGGCGTCGATGTCCCGAACGCGACGATCATGATCGTCCAGGAGGCCGATCGGTTCGGGCTCGCGCAGCTCCACCAGCTGCGCGGGAGAGTCGGGCGCGGTGCGGAGCAGTCGCACTGCACCCTCATCACACGCCCGGATGCGGAGCTGTCCGAGAGCGCGATCGAACGGTTGGAGGCGCTGTGCAAGACGAACGACGGGTTCGAGCTTGCCGAGCGCGATCTCGAGATCCGCGGCGAAGGGACGCTGCTCGACGCACGGCAGTCCGGGGGCACCGACATCCGCTTCGCGCGGCTCCGCAGCGACCGGCCACTGCTCGAACAGGCACGCTCACTCGCCGACGACCTCGAGCGCGACCCGTTCCTCGCCGATGAGGTCGATCGGCTGCTCGCCGCCTCGGAGCACGTGGGGCGGTCGTAGGCGGCCGTAGGCTTCGGTGATGCGGATCGTCGCGGGCACCTACGGTGGAAGGCGGATCGCGGCGCCGCGTGGCGCCGTCACGCGTCCGACGGGCGACCGTGTCCGGGAGGCGCTCTTCTCAATGCTGGGGCCGCTCGACGGTGCCTCGGTACTCGATGTGTTCGCGGGCTCGGGCGCACTCGGACTCGAGGCGCTCTCACGCGGCGCGCGACGCTGTGTGTTCTCCGACACGGGGCAGGCGGCGACCCGTGCGATCCGCGCGAACCTCGCCACGCTTGGCGTGACCGAGGCGGTCGTGCTGGAGCGGGACGCGGTTGCGGTGCTCCGCGAGGAGGTGCGGGCGGGGCGGCGTCACGACCTGATCCTCCTCGACCCCCCATACGAGCGCTGGGCGGAGCTCGAGCCGTTGCTCGCCGGTGTCGTAGCCGCGGCGCTTACCGACACGGGAATTGTGGTCGTCGAGACCGACGCGGCCGTCAACCCGTCGCTGCCACTCGCCCTGCGGACGTCGCGCCGGTACGGTTCGGCCCGTCTGACCCTGTTCGACCATCCCGGACGATGACCGACTCCCCGCTCTCCGTCGCAATCTGCCCCGGCTCCTACGATCCCGTCACGCTCGGGCACGTAGACGTGATCGCGCGCACCGCACGGGTCTTCGATCGCGTCGTCGTCGGCGTGGTGCGTGATCCGAACCACAAGCAGACGACGTTCTCGGTGGAGGAGCGCGTCGCGTTTCTCGAGGATGCGCTGAGCGACTGCCCGAACGTGGTGGTGGACGTGTTCACAGAGCTCGTCGTCGATTTCGCTCGGCGGCACGGGGCGCGGACGATGGTGAAGGGACTCCGCGTCCTCGCGGACTTCGAGTGGGAGGCGCAGATGAACCGTCTCAACCACCTGCTCGCACCGGAGATCGAGACGATGTACGTGCTCGCGAGTCCCGCCTACGCGTTCGTCTCGTCGAGCGGGGTGAAGGAGATCGCGATGTTCGGTGGCAAGGTGGACGAACTCGTCCCACCGGCGGTCGCGAGACGGTTCCGCGAGTTGTGGCCGGACGGCCGACCTGGTGCTCCGCTCGGCCCACAGGAGTAGCGGGCTGCACGCCAGCCGCACACGTCGATAGGATCCGGTCTCTATGGATGTACTCGTGTTGATCGACAAGCTGGACGACTTGGTGCACAGCGCCAAGTCCGTCCCCATGACCGACCAGGTCCGCATCGAACGGGAAGAGATCTACGACCTCCTCGACCAGATGCGAGCGAGCATCCCGGAGGAGATCAAGCAGGCGCGCTGGATCGTGAAGGAGCGCCAGGAGATGCTCGCCGAGGCGAAGCGCGAATGTGATCGGCTACTCGGAGAGGCGCGCGAGCAGGCCGTGCGCGAGGCGTCGCAGACGGAGATCGTCAGGCTCGCCGAGGGGCAGGCGCATGAGATCGTCTCCGAGGCGCGGCGTCAGTCACGCGAGGAGCGGCGCCAGACAGACGAGTGGATGGACGACCACTGGTCGACGCTCGAGGGGAATCTCGATCGGTTCCTTGCGGCAGTGCGTCGTGGTCGTGAGCGGCTGCACGAGCGCTCGCAGGAGTCGGCGGCCCCACCCGCGGGCGGGATGCCCGGGGCCGGCCCGCTCGACGCCGACTCGTTCCTGTAGCCCGATCGGCGCGCGTCCGCGCGGACGCGAAGGCGCACGCTACGGCCAGTTGTCCTCCGCAGGCGTGAGGTCGAGCGCGCCACCGGAACGGCACTCCGGTGACCAGTACTCGGGCGAGCCTGCTTCCAAGGTGGGGTAGAGCTCCCGCGCGAGCCAGTGCGCGACGCCCGCGGCGTCGTCCGCACCCGCGCCGAAAGCCTCGGCGACGCGGGCGACCAACTGGATGCCGTGGCACTCGGCGCGCGCCTCGCTCACCGCGCGGTCACGTTCGATGGGCTGCCCCTCCGCCAGGTCCCTGAGATGGACCGACTCGTGGGCGAGCGAGAGGAGCGCCTCGGCGAACGTCGCGAACTCCACCCAACCGACCGCTGGCGCTGCAATCTTCAGGGCGCCGTCGAGCGCGAGCGGATAGCACGGAACGGGCGCCACGGCCACCTTTGCCTCCGTGGTGGTCCGCACGGTGAGTCGCTTCCGCTGCGTCTCTCCGGCGGTCGCGCCACGCCGCGTGTCGGCGGCGACGGTCGCCCGCACGAGCACGCTCGCCCTCGGTTCGCCCACGACGGTGGTGACAACTTGCGTCTCGCGCATCATCAGCGCAGTGCGGGTCGCCTCGCAAACGGTGGGCTTCCGAGTTGCGCGCCCGAACCGCCACAGCCGGTCACAGGTCGTGGGTGAGAGATAGGCGTTCGTCGCGCTGGTCTTCCAGACGCCGAGCACGGGGTCGCACGCGCGCGGTGGCACCACGAACCCCCACACCTTCGCCGAATCGACGCCGGTGTCGCGACCGAAGGTGTCCCAGTCGTAGATGCCGAGGCAGAACACGCGCACCGGTCGGCCAGCGATGCCGGAGGCGACCTCGCTCGCGAGTCGCTCGGTCGACGACTGGTGCTCGGGGTCGCTCCACGGCAGATCGGGGGTGTCCGCCAGCACAGGGCCCTCCGCGAGGGCCACCGGCGTACCGACCGCGACCGCTACGACGATCGCGACGCACACCGCCGCTGCCCGGCCCTCTCCGCGGGTACGAGCCGCTCCCCTCCATCCAGGCAACGCCATGTGGCACCCCGGGTGAGAGTTGACAACTCAAGGCTACCCCCGATCGGGGTGGCTCCGGTGGGGCCGAGTACAGCGAGGCGGGATACGCTCACGGGATGGATCGCTATCCGCTCAGGCGCCTGAAGCTCCGCACCGGGGAGGAGCACAGCGAGACGCTCGAGGTCGTGATTGAGCCGTTCACCCTCGGCGGACAGGCGTATGTCGCCGCACCGGCGACCCTTGAGGCGGGTCTTACAGTCCAGCGGGCGGTCGGTGGCGACGTGTTCCACCTCCGGCTGGAGACGGCTCTCGAGGGTCCGTGCATGCGGTGTCTCGGCAGCGCGCGGATCGGACTCGCGGCCGAGGGCATGGAGGTGCACGACTCCGCAGCAGGAGCGCCCGCGGAGCTCCGCTCCGACTACATCGACGAGGGCGATCTCCTCGTTTCCGCGTGGGCGAGGGACATCGTCGGCGCCGAGATCCCGGACCGCGTGCTCTGCCGTCCCGGCTGTCGTGGACTGTGCCCGGTGTGTGGGCTTCCGCTCGAGGGCGAGGACCACGAGCACGAGCCCTCACCGCGCGATGCGCGGTGGGATGCGCTCACCGCGTTGCGCGACGAGCTTGCGACCGCCCCGGGCGGGGAATGACCACCGCTCTGGTACCTTTCACGGCCGCTCATGGCCGTCCCGAAGCGCAAGACATCGAAGACCCGTCGCGACAAGCGGCGTGCGACGCACGCGATCGAGGCACCGCGCACGAACACCTGCGCGCAGTGCGGTCAGGCGAAGCAGCCGCACCGGATGTGCCCGAGTTGCAAGACGTACCGCGGCCGGGAGATCCAGCCGCTGCGCACACCTGCCCCGTAGAGCGCCCGTGACTGTCCGCGTCGCGATCGACGCGCTCGGTGGTGACCGGACGCCGGAAGAGATCGTCGCGGGAGCACGTCTCGCCGCGACCGATCGGATCATCCCGGTCATCTACGGCCCGGCCGGGCTCGACGTCGGGCCGCTCGAGCATGTCGTCGCCGACGACCAGATCGAGATGCATGAGAAGCCCGCCGAGGCCGTGCGCGCGAAGCCCGGCTCGTCGCTCGTCCGCGCCGTGCGCGCGGTGGCCGACGGGGAGGCGGATGCGGTCGTCTCGGCCGGGAACACCGGCGCGATGCTCGCCGCCTCGCTCCTCCACATCCGGCGGCTTCCCGGTGTCCACCGCCCGGCGATCGCGGTCGTGATCCCGTCGCTGCGCGGCCCGACAGTGCTGATCGACGCGGGCGCGAACGCCGACGCGCGCCCCGAGCAACTCGTGCAGTTCGCGCACATGGGTGTCGTGTTCGCGGCGGAGATTCTGGGGATCGACGAACCGCGTGTGGGACTTCTCTCGATCGGCGAGGAGCCGGAAAAGGGCAACCAGGCAACACTTGAAGCCCACGCGCTGCTGGCGGCGAGCGGGCTTCCGTTCCACGGGAACGTCGAGGGAACGACGCTGCTCCGAGGCGAGGTTGACGTCGTCGTCACCGACGGGTTCAGCGGCAACATCGCGCTCAAGACGCTGGAGGGTGCGATTCTTGGAACCGTCGCGGCGTTGCGTGAGGAGCTTCTCGCGGACAGCCGCGGCAAGGTTGCCGGTCTCCTCATGCGCGCGGCTGTTCGGCGATTCCGGGCACGTCTCGACCCGGAGGCGACCGGAGGCGGGTACCTCCTCGGTCTCAACGGGCTCGTGGTGATCGCCCATGGTTCCTCGTCGCGGGTGGCGATTGCTAACGCGATCCGTCTTGCATCGCGCGGCGTCGAGCACGACGTCACCGGCGCGCTGGCGCGGCGCCTCCCGACCCGTGATGCTGGCTCGACCGCGGATGCGCTCCCGTCACGCTGATACGCTCGCCCCTTCGCTCCACCGACCCGTCAACCGCACCCGACACCCAGCAAGAGAGGCAGACACCATTGGCCCTTTCCCGTGAAGAAGTCCTCGAGCGCCTCACGCCGGCAATCGTCGAGAAGCTCGGTGTGGATGAAAGCCAGGTGACCGAGGATGCATCGTTCGCGGAAGCCCTCGGCGCGGACTCGCTCGACCTCGTCGAGCTGATCATGGATCTCGAGGACCAGTTCGGGATCAAGATCCCGGATGAGGACGCGCAGACGCTCACCACGGTCGGCGAGGCCGTGGAGTACGTCGTCTCTCACCAGTGACCCGTCGCGTCGGCGGGGAGGAGCGGTCGCTCACCGAGCTGATCGTCGCCCTTCCCCCCGAGCGCGCCCGCATCGTGTTCGGTCATCCGTCGTGGACGGCTGACCGGACGTCCTCGTACGAACGTCTCGAGTTCCTCGGCGACTCCGTGCTCGAGCTCGCGATCGCACGGGTGCTCTACGAGCGGTTTCCCGCCGCAGATGAGGGGGATCTCGCGAAGATCCGCGCGCATGTGGTCTCCCGCCAGGCGTGCGCGGCGGTGGCGCGGGAGTTGGAGCTCGGCGACCGGCTCGTCGAGCGCGCCGGTGACATCCCTGCCCCCGAGCTCGAGCGGATCGGCCGCAGTCGGAACGTGCTCGCAGCGCTCCTGGAGGCGGCGATCGCCGCGGTCTACCTCGAGCACGGGTTCGCCCGGGTGGAGCCTGCGATCGTGGCCGCGTTCGAGTCACGGATCGAGTTCGCGCGCACCGGTCATGTCGATTCGAAGACCGAACTCCAGGAACTGCTTGCGCGCTCGGGCCGTCACGTCGCGTACGAGGTCATCGAGCAGGACGGACCTGCGCACGAGCGCGTGTTCGTCTGCGCTGCGGTGATCGACGGCGACCGCCTCGGGACGGGTCGCGGGTCGACGAAGAAGGCGGCGGAGCAGTTGGCAGCGCGCGAGGCGATCGTGTTGCTCGGGGCAGATCCGGCGCGCTGAGCGCGACGCTTGGCCAGCAGGGCTGTCCGTTCTCGTCGGGATACTTCGACCTTCGTGCACCTGCGCCTCATCAAGCTCCGCGGCTTCAAGTCGTTCCCTGATCCGGTCGAGGTGCGGCTCGAGCCGGGTGTCGCGGTCGTTGTCGGCCCGAACGGGTCGGGGAAATCGAACGTCGCAGACGCAATCGTGTGGGCAGCCGGGTCGCTTGCGCCGAGCGAGTTGCGGGCCGAGCGGCCGGACGACGTGCTCTACGGAGGTGGCGACGGGCGGGGCGCATCCGACCACTGCGATGTCGAGCTTGTGTTCGACAACGCCGATGGCGGGTTCGGGCCCGAGCTCGACTTTCACGAGGTCTCGATCCTCCGACGACTCACCCGGGGCGGCGAGGGCCAGTACCTCGTCAACCGGGCGCCGGTCCGCCGCACCGATCTCGTCGAGTTGCTCGCCGACGTCGGTCTCGGAGGGTCGATGCACTCGATCGTGTCGCAGGGGAAGGTGGATACGGTGCTTGCATCGACCCCGGAGGACAGGCGGCACCTCGTCGAGGAGGCCGCCGGTCTCGGGAAGTACAAACGGCGCAAGCATCGTGCGGAACTGAAGCTCGCTCGCGTCCAGATCGAGGTCGATCGGGCCCGCGATGTCGAGGACGAGGTGCGAAAACGGCTGCGGCCGCTTGCGCTGCAGGCGACCGCCGCGGAGCGCGCCGAGAAACTCGCAGTCGAGGTCGCCGGTCTGCGCGTCCGGGTCGCCCGTCTCGATCTCGAGAGCCTTGCGGGCCGTCGGCAGGCGGCCGAGGCGCGGAGAGAGAGTGCGGCGGCTGATCGGCGGGACGCAGGATCACGGCTCGACGCTGTTCTCGGGGATCGGGAATGTGCGGAGGCGGAGCTCGCTGACACGGCGGGCTCGCGCGAGACGCAGCTCGCCGCGCTGTACCGGCTCCAGGGCGCGGGCGAGCGGATCGCGCTGCGGCTCGAGTCCTGCGCGGCGCTCATTGGGCGTCTGGGGGAGGATCTGGTGGACGCGGGTCGCGCGGCAGCCGACCGATCTGACGCGGCGATCCAGGCGCTCGAGGATGCTGCCCTGCGCGCGTCGGGTGAGGCGCGTGACGCAGCCACCGCGAGCGGACTCGCGTCCGAGCGGTCTCGGCGCGCGAGCGCGCGCCTCGCCGCGAACGATCGGGCGGTTGCACGCGAGGCCGAGGTCCGACTTGACGCACTCCGCGCCGAGGGGCAGCGCGTCGAGGCGCATCTCTCCGAGGCGCTGAGCGTCGAGACGATCGCGACGAGGGCTCAGTTGGCGGTCGGTGCGGGTCGTGAGCGGCTCGCGTTGCGCCTCGAGACCATCACCGCCCTCGCACGCGATCTCGCGGCGGACCATGCGGAGGCGGCTGCTGCGGCGAGCCGGGGCGGACCGTCGCCGGCCGAACTCGAGACCGCGGCGAATGAGGCGCGCACGCTCGCACGAGCTGCGGCAACCGAGCGCGACGATGTCGCCGAGCGTGCACGGGCGACCCGGGAGCGGCTGGAAGCGCTCACCCGCTCGCTCGCCGAGCGCGAGGGGATCGCGCCCGCGGCGCGGGCGCTCGCTGAAGCGGGAGAACGACTTGCGCTTGCGTCGCTCGAGCCCGCGCCCGGGATGGAACAGGCGGTCGCTGCGGCGCTCGCGTGGCGCGCCTCGGCGATCATCGTCGCGAATCCAGCGAGGGGGCTCGAACTTCTCGAACGGGCGCGACGCGAAGGACTCGGGCCACTCGTGGTCGTCAGCGATGGTCGGCCGCGTGTCGCTGCGGCGGAACCCCCGGGGGCGACGCCGCTCCGCTCGCACGCGCGCGGAGCCGAGGACGCCTTGCGGCTGCTCGACGACGTATGGCTCGTCGATTCCGACCGCCTCCTGACGATCTCCCACGGGGTTGGGGTGACCGCCGACGGCAATGGCTACGACAGCGAGCGCCGCGAGCTCTGGTCGGCGGGCGGGACGCCGGAGGCGCTTCTGCTCGGAATGGAGGCGCGACGCCGAGCGCTGGAGAGCGAGGCGGCCGAGTTCGACGCGCGAGCGCTCGCAGCCGCTGCAGATGCGGACGAAGCCGCCGCTGCTGCGGCCGCTGCAGAGACAGCGTTCGCAGCCGTGGCGCATCTCCGCGGGCGCCTGCTCGACGTCGACCTTCTCGCGCGTCTTGCGCGTCACGCGGGGAGTGCGTCTGCGCTCGTCGGACACGCGGCCGATGCTGCCGCCAGCCTCGACGCGCCACTTGGCGCGCGCGCTGCGGCGGCCGCACGGTCGATCGCCACGCTTCGGGACGAGACGCGGCGACTTACCGCGCTCGAAGCGGTGGCGCGCGTCGAGGCGAGTGAGGCTGTCCGCTCGGCACAGGCTGCGGAGGTGGTGGTGGCTCGGCTTGGTGGTGTGCTGGAAGTGCTCCCCGTAGGAGACCTGCCCAACCGCGAGACGCTCGTGGCCGAGGCTTCCGAGGCGCTTGCTGCGGCCGATGCGGCCGCGCGGGCAGCACGGGAGGCGGGCGACCGGGCACGGATCGCGGACGCAGCTCTCGTCGCCCGGGCACCGAGGCGAAGCGCTCTCGACGTGGATCTCGTGCGGCGGCTGGCCGGGCTCGCCGACGGCCTCAGCGCGGGCCTTGGACGTGCGGGCGGGGCCGCGGCGCTGCTCGAAGCGCCTGTCCGTGCCCGTGCCGATGCGGGGCGCGTGCGAGCCTCGGAACTCGGCGCAGATCTTCGCAGGTTGGGTGCGGAGGAAGTCGAGTCGCGCCGTGGTACCAACGCCGCGACGGAGCGGCTGACCGCGGTCGAGGTGGAGGTCGCCCGGATCGAGGGTGAGGTCGCCGAGGCGGAACGGAGGCTCGCGGCGGGGGTTGAGGCGCTCGACGGGGCCCCGGAGGATGTCGGGCCAACCGCCGCCGAGGGCGTCGACGTGCGCGCAGAAATCCGGGATCGGATCGAGCGCCTGGAGGCGCGCCGAGAGGCACTCGGGAAGGTGAACCCCCTCGCACGGGAGGAGCACGAGCTTGAGAAGGCCCGGCTCGACGAACTGGCGGAGCAGCGTGCCGATCTCGAGAGGTCGCTCGACGAGCTCGAGCGGCTGCGCGACGACCTTGCCGACACGGTCAGGCGTCGGTTCGACGAGACGTTCGCACTTGTGGTCGAGAACTTCGGCGAAGTCGCATCGACCCTCTTCCCGGGTGGCGAGGGCCGCCTGCGGATGGTCGCCGCGGACGACACCGATGGAGACGCGGATCCGGGTGTGGAGATCGAGTTGCGCCCTGCGGGGAAGCGGATCACGCGCCTCTCGCTGCTGTCGGGCGGCGAGAAGGCACTCGGGGCGATCTCCTTCCTGTTCGCACTGTTCCTCGCGCGACCGTGCCCGTTCTATCTCCTGGACGAGGTCGATGCCGCGCTCGACGACGCGAACGTCCAGCGGTTCGTCGATCTCCTCCGCCGCTATGCGGATCGGGCGCAGTTCGTGGTGATCACCCACCAGAAGCGCACGATGGAGGCTGCTGACGTCCTCTACGGCGTCACGATGGGCGGAGACGGCGTCTCGGAGATCGTTTCGCGGCGGCTGCCGCGCGAGGAGCCTGTCGCCGCTACCGCCTGAAGCTGCAGGCGGGCCGATCGCTAGCCTTGCCCGATGGGCCGGACGTGGGCGGACTTCCTCGGGGACGCCGATGCAGCCGAGGCACCGGAAGAGCGGTCGGGTCTGTTCACGCGGCTCCGCGAGTCGCTCTCGAAGAGCCGACGGGCTCTCACCGCCGAGCTGCTCGCGGGATTCGACCCGTCGAGCCACGAAGCATGGGAGCGGCTCGAGGAAGCGCTGTTGCGTGGCGATGTCGGTGTCCCCGCGACCGCCGAGCTGGTACGGCGACTCGAGGCTCGGCGCGCCGCAGCCGATCTCACACAGGCGCTTGCGGAGGAGGTCGAACAGCTCTTCGGGGAGCCGCCGCACCTCGCCTTCTCGCGCAGCCGACCGACCGTTGTGCTCGTTGTCGGGGTGAACGGGACGGGGAAGACGACGACGATCGGAAAGCTCGCAGCGGCGCTCACCGCGAGCGGACGAACCGTCCTGGTCGGCGCCGCAGACACGTTCCGCGCTGCGGCGGAGGAGCAGCTCGAGATCTGGGCCGAACGTGCGGGTGCTGACTTCGTGGGCGGCTCGCGCGGGGCCGACCCCGCCGCGGTCGCGTTCGACGCGTGCGTCGCCGCCCAGGCGCGCGACCGTGATGTGGTGCTCGTCGATACCGCGGGCCGGCTGCACACGCAGGCGCACCTGATGGAGGAGCTGGGGAAGGTGCGACGGGTGATCGCAGGGCGGATCGAGGGGGCGCCGCATGAGACGTTGCTCGTCGTCGACGCGACGACCGGCCAGAACGCGCTCCAGCAGGCACGGCTGTTCGCCGAGGTCGCTGGTGTCACGGGTGTAGTCGTGACGAAGCTCGACGGTTCGGCGCGCGGTGGTGTTGCGATCGCGATCGTCCACGAGCTCGGGCTCCCGGTGAAGCTCGTCGGAGTCGGCGAGGGGTTGGACGACCTCCGTCCATTCGACGCGCACGACTTCGCTCGGGCGCTGGTCGCGTCCGGCTCGTAGGGGGCTACCCTCCCCGGATGTTCGCCACGCTCGCACGGCGCTTCCAGGACGCGTTCTCCGGTGTCGGGCGTGGATCCCGTCTGGACGACGAGACCATCACCCGCATCGCCCGGGAGATCCGGCTCGCGCTGCTCGAGGCGGACGTCGAGCTCGATCTCGTCCGGTCGTTCGTCGCGGACGTCAAGGAGGCCGCCCTCGGCGCCACGGTGGCGGCGGGTCTGAGCGCAGAGCAGCACGTGATCAAGATCGTCCACGAGCGGCTCACGGAGCTGATGGGTGGAGGGTCGAGCGGGCTCGCATTCGGGCGCCCGCCGACCACGATCCTTCTCGCGGGCCTACAGGGAGCGGGCAAGACGACGGCAGCCGCGAAGCTCGCGCTCCATCTCCGAACACGCGAGGGGAAGACACCGGGGCTTGTCGCTGCGGACCTCCAGCGCCCAGCGGCGATCGACCAACTCGAGCAGCTGGGGCGCCAGATCGGTGTTCCGGTCTACCGGACAGAGGGCTCGGACGCGGTCGTTGCCGCACGGTCCGGACTCGAGCGGGCCACCGCCGACGGGTGCGACACCGTGATCGTCGATACCGCTGGCCGCCTGCAGGTGGACGCGGATCTGATGGATGAGCTGGTACGCGTGCGCGATGCGGTGAAGCCGCGCAGCGTGCTCCTCGTTCTCGATGCGATGACCGGCCAGGAGGCCGTGAATGTCGCGCGCGGGTTCCAGGAGCGGGTCGCGTTCGACGGGATCGTGCTCACGAAGCTCGACGGCGATGCGCGCGGTGGCGCCGCGCTGTCGGCGAAGGCGGTCACCGGCCGACCGGTGATGTTTGCCTCGGTCGGCGAGAAGCTCGAACAACTCGAGGTGTTCCACCCGGAGCGGATGGCATCACGCATCCTCGGGATGGGTGACGTGCTGACCCTCATCGAGCGGGCAGAAGAGGCGGTTGAGGAGGACGAGCAGCAGCGCATGGAGGCGCGGATGCGGGCGGGCGAGTTCACGTTCGACGACTTTCTCGCATCGACGCGGATGCTTAAACGCATGGGGCCGATCCAGGGTGTGCTGAAGATGCTCCCCGGGATGGGGCGCGAGTTGGAAGGCGCCGACATCGACGAGGGGAAGATGGGGCGGCTCGAGGCGATCGTCCTCTCGATGACTCCGCAGGAACGGCGGGTACCGAATCTCATCAACGGGTCGCGCCGCCGGCGGATCGCGACGGGTAGCGGCGTGTCGCTCGCGGAGGTGAATCGGCTGCTCCAGGCGCGCAAGCAGATGGAGAAGACGATGCGCCTTCTGGGGAAGGGGAAGCTTCCCGAGTTGCCTGGCCACGGCGGGTTGCCGACTCGCCGCCTCCCCCGGTGAGAAGGCCTGACACGGAGCCGTCCGCTTCCGGCATCATTCCGGTTCGAACACGACGAAGGGAAACCCGGAAGAGATGGCAGTTCGTTTGAGATTGACGCGGGTCGGCTCGAAGAAGAACCCGATCTACCGCGTGGTCGCGGCCGATTCGCGCGCCCCGCGCGATGGTCGGTTCATCGAGATCGTCGGGCGCTACAACCCACAGACCCACCCGTCCACGATCGAACTCGACGCGGACAAGGTGAAGCGCTGGCTGGCGAATGGCGCGCAGCCTTCCGAACAGGTTGCGCGGCTGATCAAGGCCGCCGGCATCAGATAGTCCAGTAATGGAGGGGCTCGTCGCCTGGATTGCGCGCGGGCTCGTTGACGAGCCCGGCGCTGTCCGCGTCGAGCGGATCGTCGCGGGTGACACCGTCCTGTATCGGCTCCACGTCGCCCCCGACGATGTCGCGCGCGTGATCGGACGCCAGGGACGGATCGTGCGTGCGCTCCGGACGGTGGTGCGTGCCGCCTCGACCGGACGTGAACGTGTGACGCTCGAGATCGCGGAGCCTTGACGGGCGATCCGGTGCGCCTCGTCCCCGTGGGCCGCGTCGGTCGGCCGCACGGGGTGGACGGGTCGTTCGTGGTCGACGGCGCCAGCGAGGATCCCGAACGGTTTGTGCTCGGCGCCAGCGTGCTCGTCGACGGTACTCCGGCTCGCGTCATCTCACACAAGCGTGTCGCGAAGGGACGCCCCGCGATCCGGCTCGACCGGCCAGCGGAGCGTGGGGCGACGCTTGCGGTGCCCGCGAGCGACCTCCCCGTTCCGGAGGAGGGTGGCTGGTACACGTTCGAGCTCGTCGGGCTCGCCGTCGAGGACGAGGGTGGCGCGCCGCTCGGTCTGGTTGTTGACGTCTACCCGGGCACGGCGAACGACAACCTCGAGCTCGACAACGGGACACTCGTCCCGCTGATCGATGACGCGGTGCGCGAGGTCGATCGCTCCGCAGGCCGGATCGTGGTCAACCGAGGGTTCCTCGGTCTGTAGCTCGACCGCCGCGTCGGGCGATGGCCCGACGGGTACCCTCGGTCGCCGTGCGCATCGACGTCTTCACGCAGGTTCCGCACGCGTTCGCGTGGCTCACCGAGCAGCGCCCACTCGCGACAGTGCTCGGCACCGAGCTCGAACTCCGTCTGTTCGGCTACCGCTCGATGACACCGCTCCGGGCTGGACAGGTGGACGACGCTCCGTATGGCGGAGGGGCCGGGATGGTCTTGCGAGTCGATGTCGTCGCCGCCGCACTCGACGCGGCGTACGGGGACGACCGCCCCCGGATCGTGGCGCTCACCCCTGGCGGGCGCCCGCTCGACCAGCCGCTTGTCGAGGAGCTGGCGTCCGAGCCGGCGCTCGCGCTTCTGTCATCGCGGTTCGAGGGGTTCGATGAGCGGATTGTCGAACATCTCTGTACCGATGCGGTGTCGATCGGGCCGTATGTCCTTTCCGGTGGTGAGTTGCCTGCGATGGTCGTGCTGGACGCGGTCGCGCGGAGGCTGCCCGGTGCGCTCGCCGACGGTTCCGGCGAGATCGAGAGCTTCTCGGCCGCGCTCGGTGGGGGGCTTGAGTACCCGCACTACACGCGACCCGCATCGTTTCGCGGCTGGGATGTCCCGGAGGTGCTGCTCTCCGGTGACCATGCCCGGATCGAGCGCTGGCGGCTCGAGCAGAGCCATGCGCGGAGCGCGCGGTGAGCGACCTCCTGCCCGACCTCCCCGACCGCGAGGACGGGGTCGACGTCGCTGCGCGCGACCAACCCTCCCCTCCTGCTCGCGGCGGAAGACAGCGGCGGCCGTCCCACCACCCGATCGACCGGTTCCTGTGGCGGTTCCCGCCGCGAGTCCGCGTCGCGATCGACTGGGCGGTGACGGTCCTCGGCGCGGTCGCAATCGTGCTGGTCGTGAAGGCATTCGTCGTCAACCCGTACCGGATCCCGTCGAGTTCGATGGAGCCAACGCTCCACTGTGCGCGGCCCGGCCCGGGGTGCGAGGCCCGGTTCTCCGACCGTGTTCTCGCAAACCGGTTCCTCTACCACCTGCACGATCCGCAGCGGGGCGACGTCGCCGTGTTCGAGACCCCCGCCGCGGCGCTCGAGAAGTGTGGCGCGGGCGGGACGTTCGTCAAGCGGATCGTCGGGCTCCCCGGTGAGACGATCGAGCTCCGTCTCCGTGGCGGTGACGGATTTGTCTTCATCGACGGCAAACAGCTTGCGGAGCCGTACATCGAGGAGGGTCGGCGGTTCGCGATGAGCTCGTTCGCGGCGATCAAGATCCCCGGGGCGTCGTACTTCATGATGGGTGACAACCGCGATCAGTCCTGCGATTCGCGGCAGTGGGGTGTTGTGCCCCGGGAGAATCTGGTCGGCAAGGTGTTCGCCACCTACTGGCCTCCGACCCGACTCGGGCTTCACTAGCCCTGAGTTCGCGGCGCTCGCAATGATCGCTTCCCGGGACAACGAGACGCTGAAGCTCGTGCGGAAGCTCCTCGCGGCGCGGAAACACCGCGACGAACACGGGCTGTTCGCGGCGGAGGGCGAGGATCTCGTCGAAGCGGCCCGCGCCGCCGGGATCGAGCCCGTCCACCTGCTCGTCGAGGGGGTCACGGTCGAGGAGGGGCTGCTCGCGACGGTCTCGACGCTCGGTCACCCGGCCCGCGCGATCGGGGTGTATCGGGCTGCCGACCTCCCGCGTGGCTCGAGGCCGTCGTGTCTCGCGCTCCACGAGCTGGCCGATCCCGGGAACGTCGGCACGCTGATCCGTACCGCCGATGCCTTTGGCGCCTGTGTGGCGCTCTCCGCCTCATGTGCCGACCCGCTGTCACCCAAGGGCCTGCGCGCGAGCGCCGGGGCGATCTTCCGCGTGCCGCTCGTGCCCTGGGACGAGGCGCCCGGACCGCGGATCGCGCTCGTCGCGCGGGGAGGCGAGCCGCTCGCGGATGTCGTTGCCCGTCTCGGTTCGCGGGTGACATTCCTTCTGGGAGCCGAGCGCGACGGTCTTCCGGACGATGTGGTCGCGGGCGCGACCCCGGCCACGATCCCCATGCCCGGGGAGGCGGAATCGCTGAATGTCGCTGCTGCGGGCGCGGTTGCGCTCTACGAGGCGGGTCGCGCGGCGTTCGCGCAGACCCAGATCATGTCCTCGCCACCGTCGTAGGGCCGGCGGTCGAACCACCCGTAGATCGCGTGCGGCTTGAGACCCGCCTCGGTGATGAGGCTGCGCCAGCCAGTTTCGTCCAGCCAGTGCAGCGCGAACGCGGTCGATGAGTCTCCCTCTCGCACCGTCAGCACGAGCGTTTTCCGCCCGACATCCCAGTCAGCGCGCTCGAAGATCCCAGGCTCGCGCTCGAGCCAGCGCCCGTCAGTTTCGACGATGTCGGCTGCGCTCGGTGCGAACACGTCGAATACGAGCCTTCCGCCGGGCTGCAGGATCGTTGCGGCCCCCCGAAGAGCCTGGAGTCTGTCCTCGTCGGTCGGGAGATGGAGGATCGACCGGAACGGGATCGTCACGAGTGGCACGCGCTCGGTGACGGGGGGGTTGCGCATGTCGCCGGGTCTGAGGTCGATGCGTGATGCGACACCGTCTCGCGTCGCGTACGCCCGTGCCTCGTCGAGCATCGCCGACGAGAGGTCGACGCCGATCACGGAAACCCCAGCCCGGGCGGTCGGTACGGCGATCCGACCGGTTCCGACGGCCAGTTCGACGACGGGACCCCCCGACCTGACTGCTTCCTCGACGTAGAACCCGATGTCCTCCGTCACGGACACGCTCCACGCGTCGTAGAACCGCGCAATCGGGTCATAGAGCTCTGCCACGGTGCCTGTTCTACCGTTCCCAGCGGGTCGGCACGGTACGCTCGCCGTTCTGATGGATCTGACGGCACTCGAAGAGCAGGGGCTCGCAGCGGTCGCGGCGGCAGCCTCGATCGACGAGATCGAAGCCGTCCGGGTCGCCTATCTGGGGCGCAAGAGCGCGCTCAAGCTCGCGCTCCGCGAGGTGCGCGACCGCGAGGCAGGGATGGCTCTGAACAGCGCCCGCGAACGGCTCGAGACGGCCGCCGACGGCCGTCGCGCGGTCCTCGAAGCCGAGGATCTCGACCGGAGGCTCAGCGAGGAACGCGTCGACGTGACGCTTCCCGTGAGCACCTACCGTCGCGGGAACCTCCACCTGATCACCCGGATCCGCCGTGAGGTCGAGGACGTGTTCCTCGGGCTCGGCTATCGCATCGTTGATGGGCGCGAGGTGGAGACAACCCGGCACAACTTCGACGCACTCAACTTCCCGGTCGGGCATCCGTCGCGCAGCTCGCTCGCCTCCCTTTTCCTCGGTCCTGAGACCGTGCTGCGCACCGAGACCTCGCCGTCGCAGATCCGGACGATGGAGTCGCAGCCTCCCCCCGTCTACATCGTCTCGCTCGGCCGGGTGTACCGCCGCGACACTCCCGACGCGACCCATACCCCGATCTTCCACCAGGTGGAGGGTCTCGCGGTCGATGAGGGGATCACACTCGCGGACCTCACCGGGACGCTCGACTTCCTGCTTCGAAAGCTGTTCGGCGAGGGGAGGCGCACCGAGTTTCGCACGCACTACTTCCCCTTCACGGAGCCGTCGATCGAGGCATACGTCTCGTGTCACGTGTGTGACGGCGACGGGTGCCCGGTGTGCCGCCACTCCGGCTGGATCGAGGTTGGGGGCGCGGGGATGGTCGATCCAAACGTGTTCGAGTTCGTCGGGTACGACCCGGAGCGCGTGAGCGGCTTTGCATTCGGTCTCGGGCTGGAGCGGATCGCGATGCTCCGCCACGAGTTCCCCGACCTGCGCGAGTTGTGGCGCAACGATCTGCGGTTCACGGAGCAGTTCCGATGAGGGCACCCCTGTCGTGGCTCCGCGAGTACGTGCGCGTGGAAGCATCCGCACACGAGATCGCACGGCGGCTCTCCATCGCGGCGCTCGAGGTCGAGCGCGTGATCGACGTGGGGATCCCGCGTGCGGATGGCAACGCCAGCCAGTTCGTCGTCGGACGGGTGATCTCCGCGGAGCGTCATCCGAACGCCGACCGACTCCAGCTCTGTCAGGTGGACATCGGTCGCCCCGACCCGCAGCAGATCGTCTGTGGCGCCTGGAACTTCGGTGCGGGTGCGACCGTCGCGGTGGCGCTTCCGGGCGCGACCGTGTGGGGCAAGGGCGGCGAGGCCTTCACGCTCGGTGAGGCGAAGCTCCGCGGCGAGGTTTCGCGCGGAATGATCCTCGCGGAGGACGAGGTCGGCCTCGGTGATGACCACGCGGGGATCATGGTGCTGGGGGACGGCCTCGAGCCCGGATCGCCACTCGGTGATGTCCTGCCACTCGTCGAGCAGGTGCTGGACCTGACGCCGACCGGAAACCGTGTGGATCTCCTCTCGATGGTCGGACTCGCGCGCGAGGTCGCCGCCCTGTTCGACGGGGAGCTCGTCGAGCCGATCGTCGGCGACCCGCGGATCGAGCGCCCTGCGCCCGTACGGATCGAGGTCGAGGACTTCGAAGGATGCCCGCGGTACATCGGCCGCGTCTTCAGCGGTGTGACGGTCGGGCAGTCGCCGCCGTGGCTGCGGGCACGCCTCCAACTCGCGGGTCTACGGGCGATCTCGAACGTCGTCGATGTGACGAACTACGTGATGCACGTGTACGGCAGCCCGTTGCACGCGTTCGACCGTTCACGGCTCGCGGGTGGGGCGATCGTGGTGCGCCGCGCCCGCGCAGGCGAGGAGATCGAGACGCTCGACCATGTCCGTCGGAAGCTCGACCCGCGGGATCTCGTGATCACGGACGGTGAGACCCCGGTCGCACTCGCGGCGATCATGGGGGGCGCATCGACCGAGGTGACGGAAGCGACGACCGAGGTGCTGCTCGAGGCCGCGAACTTCGAGCCGATCGGGATCCTCCGCACCTCCGAGCGGCTTGCGCTGCGGACCGATGGGTCGAACCGGTGGGAGAAGGGGGTCGACCCTCACCTCGCGGAGTCCGCAGCGGTGCTCGCGAGCCGTCTGCTCGTCGATCTCGCGGGCGCCGTCCCGGTCGCTGCCGTGGATCTCCACCAGGATCTTCCTGCGCGTCCTGTGGTGCGCCTGCGGCCTGAGCGGAGCGACCGGATGATCGGGCTCGCTGTCGCACCCCTGGAGCAGCGGGCGATCCTCTCCCGGCTCGGGTTCGAGGTCGCGGCTGACTGGGCGGTGACGGTGCCGACATGGCGAGCGCGTGACGTGACGCGCGAGATCGACCTCGTCGAGGAGATCGCGCGGGTCGTGCTCGACCGGGTACCGAGAACGATGCCGCTCCGTCGGTCGGTGGAGGGCCACCTGACGCGTGAGCAGCGCCTGCGCCGCGTCGTCGAGGATGTGCTCGTCGGTGCGGGCTTCACCGAGGCGTACACGTGGAGTCTCGTCGGGACCGACCCTCACCCCGAGGCGCTTCGGCTACCGGAGCCGATGAGCGGTGACCAGGCGATTCTGCGGACCACGCTTGTGGAGGGGCTTGTCGCAGCGGCTCGCGTCAACGTCGACGCGGGGAACGATGCGGTCGCGTTGTTCGAGTTGGCACGCGTCTATCACCCGTCGGGCGACGCTCTCCCCGATGAGCGGTGGGTCGTGGGCGGTATCGCCCTCGGTGGCTTCCCTGCGGCGCGGTCTGCGGTCGAAGCACTCCACCAGGCGCTTGGGGTGTCGCTCGTGCCCGTCCGCACGACGCACGCTGCGCTCCACCCCGGGAAGGCCGCGACGACCGGTGCGGGCTGGTTCGGGGAGCTCCACCCGGCGCTCTGTGAGGGCTGCTGGGGAGCGTTCGAGCTCGATCTCGAGCGGCTGTGCGCGCCGATTCCGGAACGGAACCTCTACGAGGACGTGATCACGTTCCCCGCAAACCGTCAGGACATCGCACTCGTCGTGGGGGAGGCGATCGAAGCGGGGGCCCTCGTCGACGGTGCGCTTGAGGCGGCGGGCCCGGAGCTTCGCAGCGCGGTCGTCTTTGACGTCTACCGCGGCGAACAGGCGGGTGCGGGCCGCAAGTCGGTCGCGATCCGGCTGGAGTTCCGCTCACCCACCCGGACGCTCACCGACGACGACGTAGCGGTGTTGCGCGAGCGGATCGTGGCGCTGCTCGCGGAGCGGTTCGGCGCCGAACAGCGCACCGGCTGATCCTGTGGCTTGCCGCTACAGGTGGCGGCCGCCGACGACCCAGGAACTGCCCTGCGTGCCGACGTTGTGAGTCGCCGCGAGCGTACGGAGCACCTCGACGGTGACTGGGATCCCTTCCTGATCGAGCCGCTCGAACGCGCGTCGTGCGGTGACGGGGGAGGCGCCGTACCCCGTGGTGCGCGCACAGCGGAAGACGAATGCGAGGCGGTCGCCGTCACGGGACGGGTTGAGCGCCGCGCAGAGGAGTGCGGCGCGGTCGAGCTCGTCACTCGAGCGGAGCGTGAACCGCGCGAGCGCGTCCGACCAGTCGTGTGGCAACCCCTCGAGCGCGGCGTCCCACGCGGCCATCGCGGTGACCTCTGCGCTCGGGTCTGTCGTGGCGGCGGTTGTCGTGGGATCGGTCGTGCCCGCATGACCGAGCCGACATGCGATCTGGGCCGCGTCGACCCGCCCGAACGCACGGCGCACCGCCTGCGCGCTCTCGGTGCCGCCAGCTCGGAACACCGTGAGTGCGAGCTCTCCACCTACCCGACCGACGCCCGTCGACCCGAGGAGCCGCGCAGTTTCAGCGAGGTCGTCCTCGCGCTCCGGTCGTACTCGGAGGCTCGCAGATTCCCAGCCGGATGGGAGCCGCGCCTCGAGCGCGTCCCACTGGTCGGTCAGTCCCATCGGGTCGTCAGCATAATGGCGACGTGTTTGAGGCCGCCGACGACCCGACAGGCGACCGCGCGAGGAGCGTCTGAGCCATGTCGACCGAGGTAACACTCCCCCGACTCGGGCAGGGAATGGAGACCGGAACGATCGTCCGCTGGCTGAAGGCTGAGGGCGATGCGGTCGCACGCGGTGAGGCGCTGTACGAACTCGACACCGACAAGGTCACCCAGGAGGTCGAGGCCGATATCGCCGGGGTTCTCGTCCGGATTCTCGTCCGCGAGGGCGAGACCCGGGTGGGCACGCCCGTCGCGGTGATCGAGTCCGGAGCGGCTGACGTGGCCGTGCCGACATCGCCTGCCTCGGCCGCTGCACCCGCGCCTGCTCGTGTCGCGCCTCCGCCGCCCGCGCCGGTGTCGAGCGCGCCTCCGGCGGCCGCCGCCGCCCCGCCGCCCGATCCTGCCCCTCCGGTGCTCGCGCCTGCGGTCGTGGCCGGCTTGGGAACTGCGGATCGTCATGCGGGGCAGCCAAAGGCATCACCGCTCGCCCGGCGGGTCGCGAGAGAGCGAGGGATTCCCCTCACTAGCGTTGTCGGCACAGGGCCCGACGGTCGGATCCTCGCTGAGGACGTCGAGCGCGCTGCAGGCACTCCGGCTGGCGCCACAGCCTCCGTCACGCTGGCACCCGCAGAGATCGAGGTGATCCCGCTCACCACGATCCGCAAGACGATCGCCCGCAGGCTCGGAGAGGCGTGGGCGGCGCCCGTCTTCCAACTCGGCGTCTCGATCGACATGACCGAGGCGCTCGCGCTCCGCCGCCAGTTGGTGAACAGCACCCCCGAGGGCCAGGCCGCACCGACGGTGAACGATCTGCTCGTGAAGTTCTCCGCCGTCGCGCTCACCCGTCACGCGGCGATCAATGCGCTCTTCACCGGCGACGAGATCCACCGCTTCGCGTCCGCGCACGTCGGGATCGCGGTCGCCGCGCCACAGGGCCTCGTCGTCCCTGTCATCCGTGGCGCGGACCGGCTCACCGTGGCGGAGATCGCGCGTCTTCGCGCAGACCTTGTCAGCCGCGCGCAGGCGAACCGACTGACGCTCAGCGATCTCGAGGGTGGCACGTTCACGATCTCGAACCTCGGGATGTTCGGCGTCGAACAGTTCGTCGCGGTGCTGAACCCGCCGCAGGTCGCGATCCTCGCCGCCGGCGCCGTCTCCGACCAGCCGGTCGTGGTCGACGGCGAGGTGACGGTCGCGCCGCTCATGAGGGTCACGCTCACCTGTGATCACCGCGCGATCGACGGCGCCGACGGCGCCCGGTTCCTGCAGACCCTCGTCGCGCTGATCGAACAGCCCGCGCTCGCGCTGTGAGCGAGGCCGTCCGTCCCATCGTCGTCCGTCGGGGCGGGGCGCAGGACGCCCGGTTCCTCAGGGACATGCTCCACCACGCCTTCTACTGGAAGGAACGCGCCCCCGACGGCGGACCGGGCCCCGTCGCGCTGTACGTGAAGGCATGGGGACGGCGTGGCGACACGGCCGTGATCGCGATCGACGGGGGATTCCCGGTCGGTGCGGCGTGGTACCGGCTGTTCACGGGCGACCGACACGGCTACGGGTTCGTCGATGCGGCTACGCCCGACCTCGCGATGGCGGTCGTCCCGAGCGCGCGCGGGAAGGGATTCGGCACCGCGCTGATCACCGCGCTCGTCGATCGCGCACGGGCGGAGGGACATCGCGCGTTGTCGCTTGGGGTTGACCGCGACAATGCGGGCGCGATCGAGTTGTACGAGAGACACGGGTTCGAGCGGATTGCGGAGGAGGGCCATGCTCTCCGGATGCTCGCCCGTCTGGAACCCTGACCGGAGGAGGAGCGGTACCGATGGAATGTGACGTTGTCGTCCTGGGGGGCGGCCCTGCGGGCTATACGGCTGCGATTCGCGCAGCGCAACTTGGCGGATCGGTCGTCTGCGTCGAGCGCGAGCCCGCGCTTGGCGGCACCTGCCTACGCGTCGGATGCATCCCGACGAAGGCGTGGGTGCAGAGCGCCCACGCGCTGCACGATGCACGCCACCGGTTCCCGTCGCTCGGGGTGCTGGTCGGGGAGCCGACGCTCGATTTCAGCGCGGTCGCTGCCTGGAAGGACGGTGTCGTCGCGCAGATGACCGGCGGGATCGCCGCGCTCTTCAAGGCGAACGGTGTTGCGTGGGTGCAGGGCGAGGGGCGGTTCACATCCCCGAACACCCTGGCGGTCGAGGGTGGCGAGGAGATCCGGTTTCGGAGCGCGATCGTCGCGACCGGTTCGGCCCCGATCCGCCCGCCCGTTCCCGGGCTGGAGTCGCCTCGGTGCGTCGATTCGACCGGACTCCTTGCACAGGTCGAGGTGCCGCGGCGTCTCGCGATCCTCGGTGGCGGCATCATCGGCTGCGAGTTCGCATCGATCTTCGAGCGCTTCGGGAGCGAGGTGACGATCATCGAGATGCTCCCGACGCTCATCCCGACGGAGGATGCGGATGCGGCGAAGGAGCTCGAGAAGGCGTTCCGGAAGCGCGGGATCGGGGCACATCTCGGCAAGCAGTGCACCGCGGTCGAGGAGTCGCCGGATGGTCTGATCGTGCACTTTGGCGAGGGCGAATCGATCGAGGTCGACTTGATACTCGTCGCCGTCGGCCGCGCTGCGGTTGTCGAGGGGCTCGGGCTCGAGGCGGCGGGTGTTGCATTCGAGGCGAAGCGGATCCCGACGGACGATCACCGGCGGACGAACGTCCCGCATGTCTACGCGGTCGGTGACGTCGCGGGGTACTGGCAGCTTGCGCACACCGGGTTCCGCGAGGGCGAGGTCGCGGCAGAGAACGCGATGGGGCACGACGCAACGATCGGATCGCCCGCGGTGCCGCGTCCGATCTACACCGACCCGGAGATCGCGGGGGTGGGTCTCACGGAGGCTCAGGCACGGGAGCGCTACGGCGACGAGAACGTGGCGGTCGGGCGATGTCCGTGGGCCGCAGTCGCCCGCGCGGTGATGTCCGGTGACACAACCGGGTGGGTCAAGACGATCCACGAGACCACGTACGGCGAGCTGCTCGGCGTCGTGATCGTCGGGCCGCACGCGACCGATCTGATCGGTGAGGCGGTCGTGGCGCTCGACACGGAGTCGACGATCGAGATCGTCGCCGACGGGATTGCACCGCACCCGACGTACGCGGAGACGCTGAAGGAGGCGGGGCTGGTGGCGCTCGAGCGGGCGATCCATCTGCCGCCCCGTCGTCGCCGGTGAGCGCGTCGGCGATCTCGCGCACCGTCCACGCAGGCCGCGCGTGACCGATGCGCCCCGTTTCATCCGCGCGTCGCTCGCGCGGCTTCCGGACAGTTCGCCGATCCGGTCGCCGGAGCGTGTGCGTCGCGATCTCGGACTCGATGCCGTCTCGTCGCTCGGTCTGAACGAGGGGGTTGAAGGGCCGTTCCCGGCCGCACTCGCCGCGCTCGAACGGCTGCTCCCCGATCTCAACCGCTACCCGGGACGCGGCTCGTACGAGCTGGGAGAGGCGCTCGCCGAGCGCCTCGGCGTCACGCCCGACGAGGTCTTCGTGTGCGCGGGCGCGGATGCGGCGATCGGGTACGCCTGTCAGGCGATGCTCGACCCGGGCGACGAGGCCGTCACGGCGTGGCCGTCCTTCCCGAGTTTCGTCTCGGACACGCTGCGACGCGACGCGGTTCCCGTCCGGGTGCCGCTCCGTCCTGACCACGGGATCGACCTCGACGCGCTGCTCGCGGCCGTCACCGCACGCACACGGCTCGTGTTCATCGCCACCCCCAACAATCCGACGGGACGCGCAGTGGAACGGGACGATCTCGTGGCGTTCGTCGAGGCGCTGCCCGCGCACGTCGTGACCGTGCTCGACGAGGCGTACATCGACTATCTCGATCCCGCCACGCGGCTCGACGGCGTCGAGCACCTTGTCCGTACGGGGAAGTCGGTGCTTGCGCTGCGCACGTTTTCGAAGCTCTACGGACTCGCGGGTCTCCGGGTCGGGTTCGCGGTCGGCCCGCGAGGACTGGTGGACGGTCTGCGCCGTGTGCAGCGCGGATACGACGTCTCGGCAGCCGGCCAGGTGGCGGCGCTCGCGTCGCTCGACAATCCCGCTGAGGTCGCGCACAGACGCGAGGCGACGGCGGGTCGGGTGGCGGCGCTAGAGGCGCTTCTCGGCCGTCACGGGACGCCTGTCAGCGGAAGCCGGGCGAACTTCGTGCTCGTCGAGGTCGGTGACCGTGCCGATGGTCTTGCGCGAGAACTACTCGCGCGGGGCGTGATCGTGCAGCACGGCGCGCCGTTCGGGGCCCCCGGTGCGCTCAGGGTGAGCGCCGGTGGTGCCGACGACCTCGCACGGCTCGAGGCGGCGCTCATCGCCGCATCCGCCGCGCGCGCGTGAGGACGACGCACAAGCGAGGCGCCGGTCGCTGGTCGGCCGACGAGGAGCCGCAGCCTCCACAGCGCCGGTCGTCGCTCACGGCTGCGGGGCGCTCGCGCGTCTCCCGTCCCCCCGTCCGGAGGCGCCGACCCCCCCTCCGGCGGACTCTCGGCTGGGTTGCGGTTGCGATCGTCGTCGTTGCGACCGGTGTCGCAGGCGGCTTCTACCTCTATCTGCACGAATCGATCGCGAAGGTCACGCCACGGAGCAAGCAGGTGAAGGATGCGGCGCAGAAGCTCGACGTCGTGCTTCCGGGAACTCCGGCCAACGCCCTCGTGATCGGGTACGACCACCGTGTCGAGGACGGCGCGGGCACCTCCGGCCGTTCGGACACCCTGATGCTTGTCCGCGCCGACCCAGTCCGCAAGACAATCACGATGCTTTCGCTCCCGCGCGATCTCCGCGTGGACATCATCTGTCCGGGCCACGCGACGTGGAGGGACAAGATCAACGCGGCGTACTCGCTGTGCGGGCCCGAGGGCACGGTCGAGACGGTGAAGCACCTCACCGGCCAGCCCGTCAACTACCTGATCACCGTCAACTTTCGCGGTTTCCGCCAGCTAATCGATTCCCTGGACGGCGTGTGGATGGACATCGATCGGCGCTACTACAACGATGTCGGCGGGCCGACGGGATACGCGACGATCAACATCCAGCCGGGCTATCAGCGCCTCACGGGGCTCCGCGCGCTCGACTTCGTCCGATTCCGGCACACCGACTCCGACCTGTTCCGGAACGCGCGTCAGCAGCAGTTCGTCCGTGCGTTCAGCGAGCAGATCGCGTCGTCGTTCGGGATCTCGACGCTTCCACGGCTCGTCGATGTTGTCACCGCGAACGTCGAGGTCGGCCAGGGTGGGGGTGGGGCGGTCAGCACGAAGACCGTTCTCGGATACGCGCTCTTCGCCTTCTCGCTCCCTCGGGGGCGAATCTTCCAATCCCGCATCGACGGGCTGGAGGGGTGGTCCGACCTCACAACCGCGCCGGAGAACGTCCAGCGTGCCGTCCACGACTTCGTCTCGCCGGATGTTGCGTCGCCGCGGAAGGCGACCCAGACGGCACTCGGGGAGAGCCAGATCCCGCGTCCGACGGCGCTCGCGCCGCGGGACACACGCGTCATGGTTCTCAACGGGAACGGCGTGAGCGGTTCCGCCTCGGCTGCGGGGTTTGTGATCGGGCGGCACGGCTACGAGATGGTGCTGCCGCCTGGAGGCGCCGCGGCGAATGCGCCGCGGTTCGACTATCCACGCTCGATCGTCTACTACGACCCGTCGCTCGAGGGTGCATCACTCGCCGCGGCGAAGATCGCGGATCTGATCGGTCAGGCGGATGTCAGGAAGATCGCTGGCTCCGTGCGTCTCCTCGGGAAGGGAGCGACGATCGTCGTGATCGTCGGGCAGACCTTCGGCGGCCAGGACGGAGGCGCTGCGGGTGATTCCACCCCTGCGAAGGCACTCCCCGCGGTTACTCCTGGCACCGAGGCGTCGCTCGAACATCTCAGGAGCGTGAGCCACAAGGTCTCGTTCCCGCTGATGATCCCGACGGTGATCGAACAGTCGTCATGGATCGATCGCGAGAAGCCCGTCCGTGCCTACTACATGGACAAGGATCGGAAGGAACACAAGGCGGTGCGCCTCACCTATCGGCTGGGCGGCAGCAACGAGTATTGGGGCGTCCAGATGACCGACTGGGATGACGCCCCGGCTCTCTCGGCGAGTTCGTTGAGCCGGACGATCGGCGGCCGACGGTACGACCTCTACTTCAACGGCTCGCGCCTGCACATGGTGGTGTTGCGGATGGACGGCGCGAGTTACTGGGTGGTCAACACGCTGCTGGACCGGATCTCGAACGAGACGATGCTCGAGATCGCCACGGGCCTGAAACCACTGTCGTCGATCGCGCGGTGAGCGGGGTGGCTGCCGACTATCCTGCGGCGGGCGTGGTCGGCGAGTCGAGGCGGGTGGCGATCTTCGGGGCCGGATACGTCGGGCTCGTCACTGGCGCGTGCCTTGCGGAGCTCGGGCACCACGTCGTGATCAGGGACGTGCTCTCGGCCCGGATCGACGCGCTGCGACGCGGAGAGATTCCGATCCACGAGCCGGGTCTCACGGAGTTGCTCACGCGCAACGCTGAGCGCCTCTCGTTCACCACGGACGTTGCAGAGGCGATCGACGGTGCCGACTTCGTGTTTGTGGCTGTCGGGACGCCGCCGACGCCTTCCGGCGACGCCGATCTGGCGGCGGTGTGGACGGTCGTGGACGAGCTCCCCCGCGTCGACCGGAGGGTGGTGCTCGTGATGAAGAGCACGGTTCCCGTCGGGACGGGCGAGCATGTCCGTCACCGGCTCGACGCGGCCGGGCTCGACAACGTCGGGTACGCCTCCAACCCCGAGTTCACCGCCGAGGGGACAGCGGTGCGCGATTTCCTGCACCCCGATCGGATCGTGGTCGGTGCGTTTACGCAGGAGGACGGCGAGGCCGTCGTCTCCCTGCACGCGGGGATCGACGCGCCCATCGTGCGCGCGGACGTCGCGTCGGCGGAGATGATCAAGCTCGCGGCGAACGCGGCGCTGATGACGCGGATCTCGTTCATCAACGAGATCGCGAACGTGTGCGAGGCGACCGGCGCGGATGTCGTGAAGGTTGCCGAGGGGATCGGCCTCGATGCGCGGATCGGCCCCCGGTTCCTGCGCGCCGGAATCGGATTCGGTGGGTCGTGCTTCCCGAAAGACTCGCTCGCGCTGAAGCAGCTGGCCGCGAACTCCGGGTACCACTTCCAGCTGCTGACCGCGGTGATCGAGGTGAACGAGCTGCAGAAGCGGCGCGTGGTGTCGAAACTGCAAGACAGGCTCGGTGTCCTCCGCGGAGCAAGGGTCGCGCTGCTCGGCCTCGCGTTCAAGCCGCATACGGACGACACCCGTGAGGCGCCTGCCCGCGTACTGGCCGGTCGGCTGCTGGCCGAGGGCGCGGAGGTGCGTGTGTGGGATCCGATCGTGCCGCTCGGTGCGCTCGACGGCGTGATCCGGTCGTCGACGATCCCGGAGGCGGTCGCCGACGCCGACGCGGTGGTTCTCGTGACCGAGTGGCCGGAGATCGCGTCCGAGGACTGGGTCGCGCTGCGGCCGACGATGCGCCGCGGGGTATTTATCGATGGCCGAAACCAGCTCGACCCGGCCGTGATGCGCGATGCGGGGTTCGACTACGAGGCGATCGGTCGCGCTGCGCGCGATAGCACCTCGTGATGGAGGCGATCGTGCTGGCCGGGGGGAAGGCGGAGCGACTCGGAGACGCGGCGGGTGGGCGGCCGAAGTCGCTCGTCTCGGTCGGGGGGCGACCGCTTCTCGCCTGGCAGATTGGGAGGCTCCGACGCGCCGGTGTCGCGCGGGTGATCGTGAGTTGCGCGCTCGGGCAGGAGGAGGAGTTCGAGTCGGGCCTTGCGGGGCTGGGGGTCGAGATCGCGTGCGCAGCGGAGCCGGAGCGGCTC
>CAYXAS010000020.1:0-3535 GCA_964461665.1 uncultured Gaiellales bacterium | reverse complement strand
GGGATCCGGTTCGCCGCGGCCCTGCGACGCGACAGCGGCGACGTGTTCGCGCTGAACGGCGACGAACTCGTGGACGTTGACTTCACGGGTCTGCTCGACCGCCACCGCGCGGCGCGGGCAGCGGCGACCGTGACGGTGGCGCAGCCACCGTCCCAGTTCGGCCAGGTCGACCTCGGCCCCGATGATGTCGTCACCGGGTTCCGCGAGGTGTCGAATGTCCCGTACTGGGTGAACTGCGGTGTCTACGTGCTCTCGGAGACAGCGCTCGCGCGATTCCCCGAGCGGGGCGATCACGAGACGACAGCGTTCCCCGAACTGGCTGCGGAGGGGACGTTGCACGCCTTCCGGCACACGGGGCTCTGGCTCACGGTCAACACCCCGAAGGAGCTCCGCCGCGCCGACGAGTATGTGGCAGCCCACCCGGAGTGGCTCGCGTGAGCGTCGAGTCGTGGCGCACGAGTCCGCGGCGTGTCGAGAAACCGTGGGGCTGGGAGCTCGTGTGGGCGGAGACCGAGACGTACGTCGGCAAGCTCCTGTTCGTGCGAGCCGGGCAGTCGCTCAGTCTCCAATACCACGAGGTGAAGGACGAATCGTGGCTCCTCCACGAGGGGCGTGCGACGCTCGAGCTCGGAATCGTCGGCGGCTCTCTTGAGACGGTCGAGATCGGAGAGGGCGAAACGTTCCGCTATCGCCCCGGGACCGTGCACCGCGTCACCGCGCTCGCGGACACGCTGATCGTCGAGGTTTCGACTCCACACCTCGACGACGTCGTCCGGCTCGACGACGCATACGGGCGCGAGGGCACCTCCGCTCCGTGAGCGGACAGGACGGGCTGGAGCCCGACCGGATCATCCGTCTCGAGAACGACGCGGTGGTGATCCTCGATCAGCGCCGGCTCCCCGGTGAGGAGACGGAGCTCCGCCTCACATCATCGTCCGAGGTCGCCAACGCGATCCGTGTCCTCGCGGTACGGGGCGCACCCGCGATCGGGATCGCTGCCGCGTACGGAATGGCGCTCGCCGCAGCGCGCGGTGAGGATCTCACCGCCGCGCGGGAGACACTCGCCGCCTCACGCCCGACCGCCGTGAACCTGTTCTGGGCACTCCGTGAGATGGGTGACGCGCCGTCGGCGGAGCGTGCGCGGCAGCTCCACCAGGACGAGGTCGAGCGCTGCCGCACCATGGGCGCGCTCGCCGCCGCTCTGTTTCCCGCCCGCGCACAGGTCCTGACCCACTGCAACGCGGGTGCGCTCGCGACGGGTGGCTACGGCACCGCGGTCGGCGCAATCCGTTCGGCGTGGGACGTTCTGCGGGTGGAGCACGTCTGGGTAGACGAGACTCGCCCGCTGCTTCAGGGTGGTCGACTGACGGCATGGGAGCTCGAGCGGCTCGGGATCCCCTGCACGGTGATCGTCGACGGCGCGGCGGCCTCGCTGATGGCGTCGGGCGACGTTGACATCGTCGTGACGGGTGCCGACCGGATCGCCGCGAACGGCGACGTCGCGAACAAGATCGGGACGCTTGGCCTCGCGATTCTCGCGCGGTACCACGACATCCCCTTCGTCGTCGTTGCGCCTTCGTCGACGCTCGATCCCGCGTGTGCTGACGGCGCGTCCATCCCGGTCGAGGAGCGGGACGGGGCCGAGGTGACCACACGGTTCGACGCGTGGAATCCCGCGTTCGACGTGACTCCTGCCGGGCTCGTCTCGGCGATCGTCACCGAGGAGGCCGTGTTCCGCTCGCCGTACGCGTTCTCCGCAAGGATGACGGCGTGAGGGCAATCATTCTGGCCGCCGGGTATGCGACCCGGCTCCACCCGCTGACGGAGACGGTGGCGAAGCCGCTGCTCCCGGTCGGCGGCCGACCGATCATAGACCGCCTGCTCGACAGCGTCATGCGTGTCCCGGGTCTCGACTCCGTGCACGTGGTCACGAACGCCCGGTTCGCGCCGGCGTTCCGTGCGTGGGCGGATTCCCGCGCGGGCCTCCCGGTGCACGTTCACGACGACGGCACCACGAGCGAGGCCGACCGCCTCGGGGCGATCGGCGACCTCGGATTCGTGCTGGACGAGATCGGGCGAGACGACGACCTGCTCGTCGTTGCCGGTGACAACCTGTTCGCCTTCGAGCTTTCGGACCTCTCCGCGTTCGCGGCAAACCGTGGTGGGAGCGCGCTCGCCGTGTACGAGCATCCCGAGCGGGAGCTCCTCTCCCAGTACGGGATCGTCGAGCTCGGCTCCGGCGACCGCATCACGGGGTTCGTCGAGAAACCCTCTGACCCGGTCTCGAACCTCGTCGCGACCGCCGCATACGTCTTCACTGCCGCTCACGCGGGTCTGATCCCGGAGTACCGGGCCTCGGGCGGCTCGCCCGATCAGCCGGGTCGCTTCGTCGCGTGGCTTCAGGCGCGCGAAGCGGTCTACGGCTTCCGGTTCACTGGTGAGTGGATCGACATCGGCGATCTGGGGCAGCTGCTCGCCGCCGACAACGGTCTCCGGCGCGCAGAGCGGCTCCCGGAGCGCGACACCTACAGCATCGACTGAGCGGGGCCACGGGGATGCGCTGCGGGTTCATCGGACTCGGGAACATCGGCAAGCATCTCGCTGGCAGCCTCGTCCGCGGCGGACTCGAGGTGACCGTCCACGATCTCGTCCGCGCGACAGCCGACCCGCTCGTCGAGGCAGGCGCGCGCTGGGCGGGGTCCGTCGGGGAGACCTGTGATGCCTCGGACACGGTGTTCACCTGCCTCCCGTCGTCGCGCGCGATCGACATGGTGGTCGCAGGCCCCGGCGGTGTGCTCGAGTCGCTCGCCGGTCGTTCGATCCCGGGCGTCTGGGTGGAGATGAGCACGAACGACCGGAGCGAGACGCTGCGGCTCGGCGCGCTTGCCGCGGAGCGGGGCATCGCCGTGCTCGAGGCCCCCGTCACGGGTGGCGTCCACAAGGCGGCGGCGGGAGAGATCACCGTGCTCGTCGGCGGGGATCGGTCCGTGTTCGATCGGCATGCCCACGTGCTTCGCACCATGGGCGACCCCGTGCTCCACATCGGCGAACTCGGCTCGGCCGCCGTGCTCAAGGTGATCACGAACATGCTCGCGTTCATCAACCTCGTGGGGGTGGGGGAGGCGCTGATGCTGGCGAAGCGGGCGGATCTCGATCTGGGAACCGTGTTCGAGGCGATCCGCCACTCGTCCGGCAACAGCTTCGTCCACGAGACGGAGAGTCAGGTGATCCTGAACGGCTCCTACAACATCAACTTCACGATGGATCTCGCGCTAAAGGATCTCGGGTTTGCACTCGGGCTCGGCCGCGAACTCGGTGTGCCACTCGATCTCGCGGGCCTCACCAACGAGACGTTCGTGCAGGCGAAGGAGGCGTACGGCGGCGGCGCGTGGTCGTCCCAGGTGGTGAAGCTCCTCGAGGACGCGCTCTCGACCGATCTGCGCGCACCCGGATTCCCGGCCGAGCTCGGGTAGCGGCTCGGGCTAGGTGGACTAACCACACACCTTCGAGACGCCTGATCGCGTCCGAGCCTCCC
>CAYXAS010000019.1:0-36936 GCA_964461665.1 uncultured Gaiellales bacterium | reverse complement strand
CAGCCCGACCACCCATCAGCCGCGTCTCACACGTCTGTGGTCAGTACATCTAGCCTCCGCGGCGTGGAGGCTGAAGCGCAGCGCCCGATGTTCGCCGACAGGGTCGCGGAGCTGGTGGACCGGAAGCGCACCCAGCTCGTCGTCGGTCTCGATCCGGTGCTCGAACTCCTCCCGGTTGAGCTCCGCGGCGATGCAACTCGTAGTCGAGCCGCGGCAGCGGCTGCGGTCGAGCGGTTCTGTTGCGGGATCGTCGACGCGGTTGCACCGCACGTCGTTGCGGTGAAACCGCAACTCGCCTTCTTCGAGGCGCTCGGGTCGGAGGGTTGGCGAGCCTTCGAAGACGTTTGCGCCTACGCGCGCGGCGCGGGACTGCTCGTGATCGCGGATGCCAAGCGCGGCGACATCGGCTCGACGGCGCGCGGATACGCGACAGCGTTCCTCGAGGGCGACGGTGGCCGTCCGCCGGTCGCCGACGCGGTCACGGTCAACCCCTACCTCGGGAGCGACTCGATCGAGCCGTTCCTCACCGCGTCCCGTCATTCGGGCGCGGGCGTCTTCGTTCTCGTCCGCACGTCAAACCCTGGCGCCCGCGATCTGCAGGATGCGGTGCTGTCGGACGGCACGACCGTTTGGCGCCGTGTCGCGGCGCTCGTGCACGAGTGGGGCGAGAGTCTCGTGGGGGAGCGGGGGCTCTCGAATGTCGGTGCGGTGGTCGGTGCGACGGCTCCGCGAGCGGTCGGGGAGGCGCGCCGCGCGATGCCTCGCGCGATCCTCCTGCTCCCAGGGGTCGGCGCCCAGGGGGCCGGGCCCGGCGATGTCGAACGGGCGTTCACGAGCGGGCCGGCCAGCGCTCTGGTGAGCGCGTCGCGTTCTGTCCTCTACGCCTATCGCGAGACCCCGGACACCGACTGGAGGAGCGCCGCCGGTGCCGAGGCTGCGCGACTCGCCCGCGCGGTCCGCGAGGCGTCGGGCTGGTGAGTCGCGCAGTGGGCAGGTGAGCTCCGGGAACAACGGGCGAACCTCTCCGCAGGGCTCCGAGCCACTCCTCGACCGAAACGCGCGGTACCGTGCGTTTCGCATCGTCCACTCTCCGTCAGGACGGCTCCTGGGATGATCTTCACCGTCACGCTCAATGCGGCCCTCGACCGGTCGCTGACCGTGCCGACGTTCACGATCGGCCAGCGCCATCGGTCGAGCGAGGTCACCGTGCGTGCTGGTGGAAAGGGGATCAACGTCGCGCGGGCGCTGAAACGCCTCAATGTCCCCGTGGTCGCAACGGGGCTCGCCGGTGGCCGGACGGGCACACGGATCGTGGAGGAGCTCACCGCTGAGGCGATCCTCAACGACTTTGTCCGGATCGCGGGCGAGTCGCGCACCTCGACGCTCGTCGTCGATCCCACGACCGGTGACCACACAGAGATCAACGAGTGGGGGCCGAAGGTTGCCGAGGCGGAGCTCGAGACGCTGATGGAGAAGCTCCGCTATCTCACCCGCGAAGGCGAGATCGTGCTGTTCGCCGGATCGCTTCCGCGCGGTGTCGACGACGCGTTCTACGGGGAGGCGGCCCGTGAGCTGGGCCGGCGCGGGATCCGTGTCGTGCTCGACACCGACGGTGAGCCGTTGCGGCTCGGGCTCGCGGGGGAGCCGTGGCTTGTCTCGCCGAACCAGCGGGAGGCCGAGGCTCTCGTCGGCCAGGATCTCGGCGAGGAGGCGGACTTCCTGATGGCGCTCGACGCGATTGCAGACCTCGGCGCCCGCAACGTCCACATCACCACCGAAAACGGGTGTTTCGCGCTGGTCCGCGGCGATCGTCAGACGCACCGGTATCGCGCGGTCGCGCCTCCGCTCGCGCCCGTCTCGGTCGTGGGCGCCGGGGATGCGCTGCTGGCCCAGTGGCTCGCGAGCGCGCTCGAGGGTGCCCCGCCCGACGAGGCGCTCAGGCTCGCGACGGCAGCAGGAGCAGCGTCGGTGCTCGAGGTGGGAGCGGGTGTGTTCGATCCGGCGGAGGCGCGTCGTCTCGTGGCCGCCGTCGAGCTGCAGCGGCTCGAGCCTGCAGCCTGAGCCTGACGCCGCCCGCGGGGCGGGTTGGTAGGCTCGCTCAAGACGGTGGACCGGGATTTCGACGAAAAGTTCGCACGCGAGGGATTGACCTTCGACGACGTGCTGCTCGTCCCGGCCGCGTCGCGGGTGCTCCCCAATGACGTCTCGACGGCGACGCGCCTGACACGATCGATCCGGCTCGAGATCCCGATTGTCTCGGCGGCGATGGACACTGTCACCGAGGCCCGGCTCGCGATCGCGCTCGCGCGCGCCGGCGGTCTCGGCGTGGTGCATCGGAACCTCTCGATCGACGACCAGGTCGCCGAGGTCGACCGCGTGAAGCGGTCGGAGGCCGGGATGATCATCGAGCCCGTGACGCTCGGACCCGATGCGCTGGTCGGAGACGCGCTCGCGCTGATGGAGCGGTTCCGAGTCTCGGGCGTGCCGATCACCGATCCCGACGGACGGCTTGTCGGGATCCTCACGAACCGCGACCTGCGCTTCGGTGTGAGCCCCGCCGCGACCGTCGCGTCTGCGATGACTTCGGAGGGCCTGATCACCGCACCCGAGGGCACGACCCTCGAGGAGGCACGTGCACTCCTCGGACGTCACCGGATCGAGAAGCTGCCGATCGTGGACGACGGATTCCGGCTCCGCGGCCTCATCACCGTGAAGGACATCTCGAAGAGCGAGGCATTCCCGCTCGCGACAAAGGACGACCGGGGCAGGCTGCGCGTCGGGGCGGCGGTCGGGGTCGGGCCGGATGCAATTGACCGCGCGGCCGCGTTGGTGGCCGTCGGTGTCGACGTGCTCGTGGTGGACACCGCCCACGGGCACTCGCGAGGTGTGCTCGATGTCGTCGCACGGCTGAAGGAGCGGCACGCGATCGAGGTGATCGCCGGGAACGTCGCGACGGGAGAGGGTGCGGAGGCGCTGATCGAGGCTGGCGCCGATGCCGTCAAGGTGGGCGTCGGGCCCGGTTCGATCTGCACGACGCGTGTGGTTGCCGGTGTCGGTGTGCCGCAGGTCACGGCGGTCTTCGAGGCCGCGCAGGTGGCAGCCGAACACGACATCCCCGTTGTTGCAGATGGGGGTATCACGTCGTCGGGTGATGTCGCAAAGGCGATCGCCGCAGGCGCTGAGACGGTGATGCTCGGATCGATGTTCGCAGGCACCGACGAGGCACCGGGCGATGTGATCCTCTCCCAGGGCGAGCGGTTCAAGGAGTACCGGGGGATGGGCTCTCTCGGCGCGATGAGGGCGCGCTCCTTCTCGAAGGACCGCTACTTCCAGGGCGATGTCGAGGATGTCGACAAGCTGGTGCCCGAGGGGATCGAGGGTCGCGTCCCGTACAAGGGCCCGCTCGCCCCGATCGTCCACCAGGTGGTGGGCGGACTCAGACAGGCGATGGGGTACTGCGGAGCGCCGACGATCGAGGATCTCCGGAGCGCCCGGTTCGTGCGCGTCACGGGGGCAGGGCTCCGCGAGAGCCACCCGCACGACGTGACGATCACGAAGGACGCCCCCAACTATCGCCGTGGGTGATGCACGTCCGCCGACTCCGGCCAGCGCGGCGGACGAGCGGCCCGTGCTCGTGCTCGACTTCGGTGGGCAGTACAGCCAGCTGATCGCGCGTCGTGTGCGCGAGGCGCGCGTGTACTCGGAGCTCGTCAGCCACCGGATCACCACCGACGAGGCTCGCGCGCGCAACCCGCTCGCGATCGTCCTCTCGGGCGGGCCCGCCTCTGTGTACGCCGAAGGCGCGCCGCAGATGGATCCTGAGCTGCTCGCGATCGGAGTACCGACGCTCGGGATCTGTTACGGAATGCAGTTGATGGCGCGCGAGCTTGGCGGCACGGTCGCCTCGAACGACGTCTCGGAGTACGGGAAGACGTCGCTCGCTGCCTCCTCGTCGACGCTCTTCGACGGGCTGCCGTCGGAGCAGTCGGTGTGGATGAGCCACCGCGACTCGGTCGTGGTTGCACCCCCCGGTGCGCGTGTGACGGCAACGTCGGAGGCGACCCCGGTCGCCGCGTTCGAGAATGGGGAACGCGGTCTCTACGGCGTCCAGTTCCACCCCGAGGTGCGGCACACCGTTCACGGCCAGGCACTACTCGAGAACTTCCTCCACGTGATCGCGGGAGCGCCGGCAACGTGGACGCCCGCCGCGGTTGTCGCCGACCAGATCGCGCGCATCCGCGCACAGGTGGGCGACGAGCGAGTGATCTGCGGGCTCTCGGGCGGGGTTGATTCCGCGGTCGCCGCGCTGCTCGTCCATCGAGCCATCGGTGACCGACTCACCTGCGTGTTCGTCGACCATGGCCTGCTCCGAGAGGGCGAGGCGGAGAAGGTCGCCAGCATGTTCGGCGGGCACTTCGGGGTCCCGCTCGTCGTCGTGGACGCGAAGGAGCGGTTCCTCCGGCGACTCGAGGGCGTCGTGGACCCCGAGCAGAAGCGGAAGATCATCGGCGAGGAGTTCATCCGGGTGTTCGAGCACGAGGCCGCCGCACTCGGGGATGTCCGCTTCCTCGTGCAGGGGACGCTCTACTCGGACGTGATCGAGTCGGGCGGCGAGGTCGGCGTTGCCGCGAAGATCAAGTCACACCACAACGTCGGGGGTCTTCCCGACGACATGCGGATGGAACTGGTCGAGCCGCTGCGGCTCCTGTTCAAGGACGAGGTGCGGCGGGTCGGCGAGGAGCTGGGCCTCCCCGAGCAGATGGTGTGGCGTCACCCTTTCCCCGGGCCCGGGCTCGCGATCCGGATCATCGGCGAGGTGACGGAGGAGCGGCTCGCGATCGTCCGTCGCGCGGACGCAATCCTGCTCGACGAGGTGCGCAAAGCGGGTCTCTACCGTGAGCTGTGGCAGTGCTTTGCGGTGCTGCCCGCGATCCGGTCGGTCGGGGTGCAGGGGGACGAGCGCACGTATTCGTATCCCGTGTTGATCCGCGCGGTGACGTCCGAGGACGCGATGACCGCCGACTGGGCACGTCTCCCCTACGACCTGCTCGAGGTGATCTCGAACCGGATCGTGAACGAGGTGCGGGGCGTGAACCGCGTGGCGCTCGATCTCTCGTCGAAGCCGCCCGCGACCATCGAATGGGAGTAGGGGCGGGCTAGTCCGACCTGCGTGGCGGGTCGTGGTCCGGTGTCAGACAGGTCGCCGCGAAGGATCGACGATCACGCTGTCCCGGAGCTCCACGATCCGGTCGCCGAGTGTCCGGGCCTCGTCGAGGTCGTGCGTGACGTGGATCGCGGCCATCTGTAGCGCGGTGAAGATGGTCCGCAACTCGTGTCGGAGGCGCTCGCGCAGCAGCGCGTCGAGCGAAGCGAGTGGCTCGTCGAGGAGCAGCACCGCTGGTGAAGGGGCGAGCGCGCGGGCGAGCGCGACTCGCTGGCGCTCGCCACCCGAGAGCGTGCCGACGCGCCGCCGCTCCGTTCCAGCGAGTCCGACGAGCTCGAGGGTCTCCGCGACACGTGCGCGGATCGCGGCGGGCTCATCGCCGCGCGCGCGGAGTCCGAACGAGACGTTCCCGGCCACGTCGCGGTGTGGGAACAGCGCTGCGTCCTGAAAGACGAGACCGATCCCCCGTCTCCAGGCAGGGAGAGCCGTCACGTCCACGCCGTCGAGAACGATCCGGCCCGCATCGAGGGGCTGCAGCCCTGCGATCGCACGGAGAAACGTTGTCTTTCCTGCCCCGCTCGGACCGAGCAACGCGACCACCTCGCCGTCGGCGAGACCGAGCGTCGCCCTGTCGAGAACGCGGCGGTCCCCGTGGGTCACAACGAGGCCTTCGGCGAGGAGTTTCACACCCGCCTCCCGAGCCGTCCGGCGGTGAGCGCGACGGCCGCCGTGAGCACCATGAGCGTGACGGCCAGCGCGGCCGCGGTGCCCGCATTCTCGGCGCCGGGGCGCCCGAGGAACCGGAAGATCGCCGTCGTGAGGGTCGGGCGGTCGCTGCGGCTGACGAATGCGGTGGCCCCGAACTCTCCGAGGCACACGGCAAACGCGAGTCCTGCCCCGGCACCGAGCGCGCGGGCGGCGAGCGGCATGTCGATCTCGCGACGCACGCGCGTGGGGGAGGCGCCGAGCACAGCCGCGGCTTCGCGGAGACGCTCGTCGATCGTGCGGAGCGCCGGGCCAACCGACCGGAAGACGAACGGGGCAGCGACGAGCGCCTGTGCGAGCGGCACGAGCGCCCAGGTCCCCCGGAGCTCGAGTGGTGGGCCGGCGAACGCAACGAGCATCCCGAGTCCGAGGAGCGCGGCGGGAGCGCCGAGCGGAAGGACTACGGCGAGGTCGAGCGCGCCGCTCCGACGAGAGGTCGCGGCTGCCGCTGCACCACCGAGCACGACAGCAATCGCGGTGCCGACGACCGCGTACGCGAGCGAGTTCACGACGGCGCGCCACGGCTCGACGAGGAGCGCGGGGGTCGTCTCGAACAGTGACGCCCAGTGCGCGAGTCCGTGGCCGTCCGCGACGCGGAACGACCGCTCGACGAGGGTGGCGAGGGGCAGCGCGACGAGGGCGAGGGTCGCGCCCACCGCGACGGCGACACCGATCCGGGCAAGGGCGGTCGCAGGACGGGGGAGCGGTCGAGCCCGAGTGGGGGTTGCGACCCGTGACCGGCGTTCCAGCGTGATCGAAGCCGCCGCGAGCACCGCCACCGCGACCATCTGGATCAGGCCGAGCGTCGCGGCGCTGCGCAGGTCGAACGACCGCACCGCCTCGTCCCAGATCGCCGCTTCGAGCGTGCGATGGCGAGGGCCACCGAGGATCACGACGGCACCGAACGACGTGAAGCAGAAGAGAAACACGATCGCGGTCGCGGCGGCGATCGGGGCGCGCAGTAGCGGGACGGTGACGAGCGCGAACGTGCGGCCGGGACTCGCACCGAGCGTCGCGGCTGCCTCGCGCGGGGTCGGGTCGAGGCGCTCCCAGGCACCTCTGACGAGCTGAATCACAACCGCGACGTTGAACCAGACGTGGGCCGCGATGATCGCAGGGATCGACTGATCGAGTTCCTCGGGGAGCACTGCGAGAAACGCCGTGGCGACGACCACCGTCGGGAGTGCAAACGGGATGAGGACGGCGGCGCGCGCGAGGTGCCGCCCGGGGAACGAGAAGCGAGCGAGCGCCCACGTCGCGGGGAGGGCGACGACGAGCGTCACCAGAGTCGAGATGACCGCCTGCCAGAGCGTGAACCAGGCGGTGTCGAGGGTCGCTCGGTCGAACAGGAGACCGACCGGGAACGAGTGCCCGCCACCGGAGTCGCGCAGGCTCCGCTCACCGATCGCCGCGAGCGGCCACAGGAGGAACACGGCGAGGAACGCGACCGGCAGCGCTGCGAGCGCTGCCGGTACGAATCCGGTACGGAGACGGCGCACTCCCGTCACCACCCCCGTGCAATGCTTTGAGAGGGGGCTTCGCTCCCCCCATGGGGGAGACCCGCAGTCGGGCGGGGCGGTCGGCGCGCCACGGAACGGGCGGGGCTGCTCGCCGCAGCACCCAGCCCACCCGATCGCCGCTTGCCCCGCATCAACGGAGGACGATCGCCGTCCACTCGTCGACCCACCGGTCGCGGTTCTCGGCGATCCGCGCCGGATCCATCCGGAGCGGGCTAACCGGGACGAGAGCGTGGCGGATGAACGCCTCGGGCAGGGCCACCCCGTCCCGCACCGGGTAGACGAACATCGATCCTGGCACGTCCTTCTGGAACGTCTCGGAGAGCATGAAGTCGATCAGTGCGCGCGCGCCATCGGGGTTTCGCGCCCCTCGCAGCACCCCCGCGTACTCCACCTGACGGAAACAGCCGTCCTCGATCGCGACGGTCGGTGACTCGTCGAGCGGCGTCCCGGCGAAGATCACCTCGGCGGCGGGACTCGTCGCGTACGAGACAACCAGCGGCCGCTTCCCCGGGCTCCCGGCTGCACCGGAGAACTGCTGGGTGTACGCCTGCTCCCACCCCTCGGTCACCTTCACGTCGTTGTCGACGAGCTTGCGCCAGAAGCCCTGCCAGTGGTCGCCATAGCGTTCGACGGTCGCGAGCAGGAACGCGAGCCCGGGCGAGGAGGTGGCGGCGTTCTCGACGACCAGCAGGCCGCGGTACTGGGGGAGGGTCAACTCCTCGAGCGACCGCGGGAGCTCGAGCGCGTGCTTCGCGAACCACGCGCGGTCCGCGTTGAGACACACCTCGCCGTGATCGATCGGTGTGAGCCGTTCATCGTCCGGGCGGTACTCCGTCCCGACCGACCCGAGTACCGGGGACGCGTAGCTCTCGAGCAACTCGCCGTCGAGAGCGCGAGAGACAAGGTTGTCGTCGACCCCGAACAGCACGTCGCCCTCCGGCTTCCCCTCGGTGAGGAGCGCGCGGTTCAGTGTCGCCCCCGCATCACCGGTCTGGAGGATCCGGAGCGTGTAGCCCGTCTCCTCCGTAAACGCGGTGACGGTCGCCTCGGACACCGCGAACGAGTCGTGGGTGACGAGCACAACCTCGGTTGGGGTTGCGCCGTCGCCCCCGCATCCGGCGGCGATCGTGGCGGTCGCGAGCACGGTCGCGAGCAGGGTGAGGGGGCGAATCGGCAGCATCGGCGGTCCTTTCAGGGATGAGTTCCAGGGAAGAGGGCGAGGAGTGTCCCCGCACCAACCGTCACCGTCGCCTCGGGGGCAACGAGCGTGTTCGAGACCCCGCGGCTCGAGCCGGGGGCGAGTGTCTCGCCGCGAAGCGGGTAGGCGAGCCCGTCGGTGACGACCCCGGTCGCGGCGCCATGGAGGGCGAGCAGCGTGAGTGTCTCGCCGGGATCCCCTGGCAGCGTTCGCGTTCCGCGGACGATATGGAGCCGCGCGGGTCCAAACAGCCCGTCGATCTCGACCGCACTCCAGCGGTCGGAGGCGAGCACGAGCGCCGCAGAGAACAGGTGGTCGAGCCGTCCGCCGTCGCTCCCCACGATGAGTACGCGGCGGGGATCGAACGTCAGCGCTGTTTCGAGCGCGAGTTCGAGGTCGGTCGCGTCCTTCTCGATCGGGTGCCGCTCGATCCTGGCCCCGAGTGCCTCCGCCCGTGCGAGCGCGTCGGGGGACGCTGAGTCGAGGTCGCCCACGACGATCACGGGCGTGAGGCCCGCCGCAAGGACGCTCGCGACGCCGCTATCCGCTGCGATCACGGGCGCGGCGACGGGGACGGTTTCCGCCCAGCCTGCGGCCGGGGCGCCTCCGCCGATCACGATCACCACCGTGTCCTCCATGTCCGCTGCATCCCTCCGCTGGCATTACCCAGATCAGGTTCGCGGGTCGGTGGCCCCCAAGCCACCCTCTCAGCCCGGTGTCCCGAGCTCCCCGTTTGGCGTTGTAGTGCGAGAATACACTCCCTGGGACGACGATTCCGAGAGGGTGTGGCGATCGCCCGTGGGGTGCGGACGGTTGCTACACTCCGCCGTCCGCGGTCATGCGACCGCATCTCTTTCACCATGGGCACCTACACCGCAAAGCCGGGCGAGATCCAGCGCGACTGGTACGTCGTCGACGCCGAAGGGAAGACCCTCGGACGGCTCTCGACCAAGATCGCCGATGTTCTGCGCGGCAAGAACAAGGCGGTGTTCACGCCCCACGTCGATACCGGCGACTTCGTGATCGTCGTCAATGCGGGCAAGGTGCGCGTCACCGGCAAGAAGTTGGACGACAAGATGGTGCGCTGGCACTCGGGCTACCCGGGTGGTCTGAAGGAGCGCACGCTGCGTGAGCAGCTCGAGCGTCGGCCAACCGAGGTGATCCGCAAGGCGGTGAAGGGGATGCTTCCGAAGAACAAGCTTGCCGCGCAGCAGATCACGAAGCTGAAGCTCTACGCCGGACCCGACCATCCGCACGCAGCCCAGTCGCCGAAGCAGTTGGAGCTCTAGGAGACCCATGTCGCAGATCGCTCAGTACCTCGGCACCGGCAAGCGCAAGACATCCGTTGCGCGTGTGATTCTGCGCCCCGGCGATGGGAAGACGTGGATCAACGGCCGCACGCTCGAGGACTACTTCCCGCGTGGCGCGCACCAGGCTGCGGCGCTCGCGCCGCTTCGGGTTGCGGAGGCGCTCGGCACGTACGACCTTCGGGTTCGCGTGCACGGCGGCGGGGTCAGCGGTCAGGCGGGTGCGGTGCGGCACGGGATCGCCCGCGCGCTCGTCGATGCCGACCCGGAGCTGCGTGTGCCGCTCAAGCGACAGGGTTTCCTGACGCGGGACGCGCGCGAGGTGGAGCGCAAGAAGGCCGGTCTCCACAAGGCTCGCAAGGCGCCGCAGTTCAGCAAGCGCTGACGCGCGCCGACGCGCCCGGCGGCAACGGGCTCTGATGACGCAGTCGAGACGCTTTTTCGGAACGGACGGTGTCCGTGGGGTTGTCGGCGAGACGCTGACTGCCGACCTCGTCGAACGCATCGGGAAGGCCGCGACGCTCTGGTCGGGACGTGGACGCGTCCTTGTCGGCCGGGACACGCGTGGCTCGGGGCCAGCGCTCGAACAGGCACTTGTCCGGGGGATCGTCGCGGCCGGTGGCACCGCGGTGCTCGGCGGCGTGCTCCCGACCCCTGCCGTGGCGCTGCTCGCGCCGGATCTCGGGCTCGTCGTCTCGGCGTCCCACAACCCGGCCGAGTACAACGGCGTCAAGGTATTCGGCCCGGGTGGGCGCAAGCTCTCCGATGCGCAGGAACTCGAGATCGAGGCGCTTCTCGACGCGGAAGGCTCGGGTGGCGGGGCGGTGGAGGCGGCAGATGATGTGGTCGACCGATACGTCGCACACGTCGAGGAGCACTTCGGGAGCGAACTCCTGGGGCTCCGGATCGCTGTCGACTGCGCGAATGGCGCATTCTCGGAGATCGCGCCTGCAGTGTTCGAGCGACTCGGCGCGACCGTGACCACGCTCGGAACCGCGCCCGACGGGCAGAACATCAACGCTGGCTGCGGCGCGACCGATCTCGCGCTGCTCCGGGCCACGGTGCTTGCGGGCGGCCACGATTTCGGGGTCGCGTTCGACGGCGACGGCGACCGGATGCTCGCGGTCGACGGGGCGGGTGAGGTGGTGGACGGCGACCAGATCGTCGCGATCTGCGCGCTCGCGATGGGTGTCGATGTGGTCGCGGTTACCTCCATGACGAACCTCGGGTTTCACCGGCTGATGCGTGAACGCGGGATCCGCGTCGTGACGACGGATGTGGGCGACCGCTACGTGCTCGAGGCACTGCGCCGTGAGGGAGGGACACTCGGCGGCGAACAGTCGGGGCACGTGATCTCGCTCGACGGGCACGTCACCGGCGACGGACTCGCGGCCGCGCTGCTCCTCTGCCGGTCGCTCGGCGGACGCCCGCTCGCCGACGCAGCGGCCGTGATGCCCCGCTTCGCACAGGCGAAGGAGAACGTCCGCGTCGCACATCGCGAGGTACCTGAACGGGTCCTGGCTGAGGTCGCGCGTCTGAACGCAGAACTTGGTGACCGGGGGCGGGTGCTTGTCCGGGCATCCGGCACGGAGCCTCTCGTCCGCGTGCTTGCCGAGGCGGAGGGCGAGCAGGAGGCGCAGAACCTCTGTGATACCGTGGCCGATCTCCTCCGGCAGGAGCTCGGCGGCAGGTAGCCGAACGCGGAGAGCCGGGCCGACCGTCGGTTGGCGCGTCCCCGGTGGGGTATCGGAGACGGGCAGAGCGCGACCTACGGACGGAGCCACAGCGTGTGCGGGATCATCGGATACGTCGGGTCGCGCGAGTGCAAGGAGATCCTCCTGCACGGCCTGACTCGGCTTGAGTATCGGGGCTATGACTCCGCTGGCATCGCGCTGCTCGATGGCGCCGGGCTCGCACACACGCGGGCGGTCGGCAAGCTCGACGAGCTGAAGACTGCGTGCGCTGGCGTGTCGTCAGCCGCGACGACCGGTGTCGGTCACACCCGCTGGGCGACGCACGGTGGCGTCACGGTGCAGAACGCCCACCCGATCGCCACCGAGGATCCGGCCAAGCTCGCGATCGTGCTCAACGGGATCGTGGAGAACTTCCGCGAGCTCCGCAACGACCTGATCGCTGCCGGTCACCAGTTCACGTCGGAGACGGACGCGGAGACCGTCACCCACCTCATCGAGGACGCCTACCAGGGCGACCTCGTGGAGGCAGTGCGGAGCGCGTTCCAGCGGCTCGAAGGCCACTTCGCGTTCGTCGCGATCCATCGCGACCACCCGGACGAGCTCGTGGGCGCGCGGCTCGGCTGCCCGCTCGTGGTCGGTCTCGGGGAGGGTGAAACGTTCCTCGCCTCGAACGCCGCCGCGTTCCTGGGGGCGACACGTCGCGTCCAGTTCCCCGATGACCACGAAATCGTCGTGGTGACCCCCGGGGGCGTGCGCTTCCAGCGCACCACCGACGCGTCACCGGTCGAGCACGAAACCGTGGACCTCGACTGGGATGACGCGAGCGCCGAGAAGGGCGGTTACGAGACGTTCATGTTGAAGGAGATCCACGAGCAGCCCGACGCGATCGCGGAGACGATCGGCGACCGGCTCCGCCACGGGCGATTGGAGCTCGAGGAGGGGCTCGGGATGAGCGACGACGAGCTTCGGCACCTGCGGCGGATCGTGATTCTCGCCTCCGGGACGTCGTACCACGCGGCGGTCGCGGCGCGGTACGCGATCGAGGAGTGGGCGCGGATCCCGGTCGAGCACGACATTGCGTCGGAATGGACGACGCGGAACCCGGTGCTCGACGCGGACACGCTCGTGATCGGGATTTCGCAGTCGGGCGAGACCCGCGACACGATCGCGGCGATGCGGCTTGCGCGCTCGATGGGTGCGCACACGGTGGCAATCACCAACATGCAGGGGGCGCAGATCACGCGCGAGGTGGAGGCGGTGCTGTTCACGCGCGCCGGGATCGAGATCGGTGTTGCGGCAACGAAGACGTTCACCGCACAGCTGTCGCTGCTCTTCCTCGTTGCGCTGAAGCTGGCGCAGGTGCGGGAGACGCTCCCTGCCGGCGAGCTCGAGTACATCGTGAATGCGGTCTACGACCTGCCGGCGAAACTGCGGCGGTTTCTCGCGGGTGACCACCCGATCGACGAGATCGCGCAGCGGTTCCACGACAGACCCTTCTTCTTCTACATGGGTCGCAACATCGGCCTCCCGGTCGCGCTCGAGGGCGCGTTGAAGCTGAAGGAGATCTCGTACATCCCGACCGAGGCGTACTCGGGTGGCGAGATGAAGCACGGGCCGATCGCGCTGCTCGAGGAGGGAACCCCGGTGGTGGTTGTCGCCACCCGGATGGAGCGGGTCTACCGCGAGCTGATCTCGAACGTGCAGGAGGTGCGCGCCCGGAAGGCGCACGTGATCGCAATCGCCTCCGAGGGGAACGAGGAGATCCAGCATGAGGCCGACGATGTGATCTACGTGCCCGCCGCACCCGCGTTTCTCTCGGCGATCCTCGCGGTGGTGCCGCTCCAACTGCTCGCCTATCGAATCGCGCGCCTGCGTGGTCTCGACGTCGATCAGCCGCGCAACCTCGCAAAAACCGTCACCGTCGGCTAGCGGGACACCGGTCCCTCAGAGGATTCGGCGGCCCGTCTCCGATGTGTCGTAGCCGCCGAGCGCCTCGACCGCGTCCCGGAACCCGGGCTCGTGGAGGAGTGCCAGCAGCGGCGCCACGACCGGGTCGTCGAGCAAGTCGGCGTCGAGCACGAGATCGAACGGCTCGCGGGCGATCGGGATGAACTCGAGCCCGAACGCGCGGGCAGCGGAGAACACTCCGATCCCGCATGCGGCACTCCCCGATGCGACCGCAGCGGCCACCTGCAGGTGGGTCGTCGCCTCGCGCGCGTACCCGCCGACTGCGGACGGGTCAATCCCGGCGAGCGACAGCAGGTGGTCGAGCAGGACGCGCGTCCCCGCCCCGCGCTGCCGGTTCACGATCGTCACCCCCGGGCGCGCGAGATCGGCAATCCCGGTGAGGCCGAGCGGATTCCCGGCGGGGACGAGAAGCCCCTGTTCGCGGTGCACGAGCCGCACGACCGCCGTCTCGCGCCCGGGAAGCGCCCGCGCGACGTACGGAAGCGTGTAGACACCGCTCTCCGGGTCGAGGAGGTGTGAGCCCGCGACGTGGCAGAGCCCGTCGCGGAGCGCGACGAGTCCTGCGAGCGAGCCGACCGCGCTCAGCGCAAGCGTGAAGCCGGGGTCGCGCGAGCGGAGGATCGAGGCGGCGAGGTCGAGAGCGGGATCGTGCGAGCCGACCACCACGAGCGTCCGCGCGATCGCCTCGGGGGAGCGGAGCAACTCGACCTCGACCTCCTCGCCGGCCGCAATGCCCTCGAGGTCCGCGGGCACACACAGGAGCCCGTCGGCGCGCACCATCGAGGTGAGCGCGCCCGCAGCGCGCGAGAGCGGAGCGGCGACGACCGCGCCGCGCACAGCTCCCAGTCGGACGCGCACCCAGTCGTCCATCCCCATCCGCGACGGCACCGCACGGGCGAGCCGCGCGGTTGTGCGGGGACGGGCAGTGGGCTCGCGCCCCTCGAGCGCGGCGAGGAACGGGGCGGCGAACAGGTCGAACGTGAGCGCGGCGGAGACCGGGTAGCCGGGGACGCCGATCACCGGTGTCCCGTCCACCACTCCGAGCACGACCGGGTGGCCGGGTTTCACCGCGACGCCGTGCACCGCGAGCGTCCCGAGCGACGCCACCACCGAGGCGGTGTGGTCGTCGCGCCCCGCAGAGGAGCCCGCAAGCACGAGCACGAGATCGGCAACCGCGCAGGCGCCGCGGAGCGCGGAGGCGATCCGCTCCGGGTCGTCGGGGGCGATCGGGAGTGCCACTGTCTCGCAGCCCGCCTCCTCCGCCTGCGCGGCGAGCATCAGCGAGTTCGTGTCGAGCAGTTCGCCCGGGCCCGGCTCGACTCCGAGCGGAACGACCTCGTCACCGGTGGGGAGCACCGCAACCACCGGTCGGCGGCGGACGAGGAGCTCCTGTAGTCCGGCCGCCGCGGCCGCAGCAACGTCGAGCGGGCGCAGGACGTGACTCTCCGGGAGCAGGAGTTCGGTCGCGGCGATGTCCTCGCCGACCGGTCGCACGTACTGATGAACCGCTGCTGCCGCGCGGATCTCCACCTCGTCCCCGAGCCAGGCGACCTGTTCGCGCATCACGACCGCGTCGAGTCCGGGGGGCAACGGGTCGCCCGTATCCACCACGACGAACGCGTCGGCGGTGAGGCGGAGCGGAGTCACGTCGCTCGCCCCGACGGTGTGCGCTGCGCGCACCGCGATCCCGTCCATCGCCGCCGCGCCGAACGGGGGCGAGGAGCGGAGCGCCCATACCGGCTCGGCCGTCACACGCCCGACCGCCCGCGCGAGACCGACCCGCTCCGACTCGAGTCGTTCGGGACCGCCCGCCCGCGCGCGCGCCTCCGCCCAGCGTGTGAGCGCCTCATCGAGCGGCACGTTCGCGAGGAACGCCCGGCCACGGTCGCTCATCGCAGCCGCTCCACGGTCACCGTCGTGCCCGCATCGATCCCTCCGGCCTCCTCGGGAACCTGAATCAGCCCGTCCGCCCGGGCAAGCAGCGAGAGCTGCGAGGAGCGGCCGAGCAGCGGGCGCGCGCCGCCGTCCTCAAGCGCGACGGGGATCACGTCCCGGCGCCCGGTGATGGAAGGGACATCGTCGAGCAGAGTCGCGACCACGATCGAGGCAGACGGAGTTTGTGTCACCCCGCCGACGAGCCTGATCACCCCTGCGCCGACGAGTCGGAACACGACCAGCGCGGAATACGGGTTCCCGGGCAGCCCGATCACCGGAACGCCGTCGCATTCCGCCAGGATCGTCGGCTTCCCCGGTTTCAGCGCGAGCCCGTGGCACCAGATCCCCGGCGCTCCGAGCTCCGCGATCGCAGCGGCGGTCACATCGCGCCCGCCGACGCTCGACCCGGCCGAGACGATCACGACGTCACTCGTCTCCCGCGCCCGCGCGAGCGCCGTAGCGAGGTCCGCCGAGTTGTCCCGGACGATCCCGAGCCGGACGGGCACACCGCCCGCCTCGCGCACGAGCGCCGCGAGCCCATCGGTGGTCGCGTCGCGCACCTGGCCGGGAGCGACCGACGCGCTCCCTGCGGGGACGACCTCGTCACCGGTTGACAGGATCGCGACCACCGGTCGCCCGCGTGCCTCGACCTCGGTGACACCGAGCGCCGCGAGCAGCGCGAGCTCGGCGGCGGCCAGCGGCCGACCGGCCTGTGCGCAGATCGCACCGACCGCGACATCCTCGTCCGCGCGCACCACCCCCTCACCCGGAGCGACCGGGGAGGTGATCTCGACAGTGCCGTCGAGCGTCTCGCTCGCATGTTCGACCATCGCGATCGCGTCCGCGCCTGCGGGGAGTGCACCCCCTGTCGGGATCGCGACCGCCTCGCCCGCGGCGACCGTCGCGTCGGGCAACGCGCCCATCCGCACCGATCCGACAAGCGAGAGGTAGACCGGGATCGCCTCCGAGCAGCCGAACGTGTCGGCAGCGCGCACCGCGTACCCGTCGAGCGAGGCGCGCGCGAACCCCGGGAGCGCATGCGGCGCGAGGATGTCGTGGGCCGGAACACGGCCGTGCGCGTCGGCCAGGGCGACCCGCTCGACCGCCGTGCGCCGTCCGGGCCGGAACCCGGCGTCCGCATCGCCGACGCGGACGACCCGGAAGAACGCGGCCATCGCGGCCCCGGAGCCTCAGGCCCCGACGCGCGACGCCTCGAGCCGCAGCACGCTCAGCACGGGGCCGAGCGCAACCTGGCCGAGACCGCAGATCGAGGTGAGGCGGAGCGTCTCCTCGAGTGCAGGGATCCGCTCGTCCACATCGGCCGCTCCGCCCCCCGAGGCGAGGTGGTCCTCGAGAATCCGGTGTGCCTTGTGCGACCCGACGCGGCACGGGACGCACTTCCCGCAGCTCTCGTTGCGGAAGAAGCGGAGGACGTTCGTCGCTGCCGCGAGCAGGTCCGTTCCCTCGGCGCACACCACAACCGCGCCAGAACCGAGCATCGAGCCTGCCTGCTGGACGCTGCCGAAGTCGAGCGGGACATCGAGCGCGTCCGGCCCGAGGAAGTTCGAGGAGGCGCCGCCCGGCTGCAGCGCGGCGAGGGCCCGGCCGCTGCTGACACCACCCGCGAGCTCGAGCAGTTCGCCGATCGTCGTCCCGAGCGGGACGCAGTAGACGTCCGGACGCTCGACATCGCCGGAGACCGCGAAGAACTTGAGTCCCGTGGCGCCGTTGACGCCCTGAGCGCGCCACCAATCCGCGCCGCGCTCAAGGATCGCCGGCACAGCGGCGAGCGTCTCGACCGAGTTGACGAGGGTGGGGAGGCCGTGGAGGCCGTGGACACCGGGGAACGGCGGCTTGTTACGCGGCTCGCCGCGATGACCCTCCATCGCCTCGATCAGCGCGGTCTCCTCGCCGAGGATGTAACCGCCAGGCGAGACGAACAGCTCGATCGTCCTCCCAGTCCCGCCGCCGACGAGCCCGAGCGCCTCCATCCGCGCGAGCTCCTCGCGCAGAGCCTGTGACTCCGGCACGTACTCGTGGCGGATGAAGACCCAGCCCGACGCGGCACCGGTCACGAGCATCCCGCAGAGAAGCCCCTCGAGTACGAGCCACGGCTGGTCGAGCAGGATCCGCGAATCCTTGAACGTTCCCGGCTCGGACTCGTCCGCGTTGCAGATTGCGTGTTTCGCCTCCGCCTGTTCCGCCCGCACGAGCTTCCACTTGAGCCCGGTCGGGAAGCCCGCGCCGCCCATCCCCTTGAGCCCTGCTTGCTCGAGCGCCGCGACCACCGAGTCAGCGTCGAGTGAGCCGTCGAGCAGCAGGCGGGCGACGCGGTAGTCGGACGGCGCGCCCGCGTACGGATCGTTCGGCCAGACGCGCCGTTCGCCGCGCGGGTGGGGAACCTCGTGCGGGAGGCCGCCCGCGAGTGCGCGCTCGACCGTCACCGGAGCCTCGACGGCCGGGACGACGTGCTCGTTCACCCAGACTGCAGGCGACCGGTCGCACCGACCTAGGCACGACACCTCCCGCACCTCGACCGCGGGATCGCCGTCGAAGCGCTCGCGCAACTCCCCGAGTGCGGCCGGCCCCCCGTTCATCCAGCAGGCGAGGTCGCGGCACACGGCAACGTCCACCGCGGGCGGCGGTCCGCTTGTGCGGAAGTGGGGGTAGAACGAGATGATCCCCTGGATCTCGTAGAGCGGTCTGCGCGTGTCGCGGGCGAGCGCGACGAGTTCTTCCCGCGGGAGCCAGCCTTGCGCGTGCTGGATCTCCTCGAGGCGGGCGAACAGGCTCGGACCCTGACTCTTGCCCGCCCGCGCCTCGACCCCGGGCCGACGGCCACCGCGCTCTCCGTTCACGCGGGCTCGATCCGGACGGCGCAGAACTTGAACTCGGGGATCTTCCCGACCGGGTCGACCTCGTCGATCGTCAGCACGTTCGCGGCAGCTTCGCGGAAGTGGAACGGGATGAAGCACGCGCCGGGGGTCTCGCGGTTCGAGATCGTGACCCGGATCTCGATCGAGCCGCGGCGCGATGTGACCCTCGCATATCCGCCCTCGGCCACCCCGAGCCGCGCCGCGTCGTCCGCGTTCAGATACACGAAAGCCTCTGGCGCGATCGCGTCGAGCGCCTTCGAGCGTCGGGTCATCGTCCCGGTGTGCCAGTGCTGGAGCAGTCGCCCCGTCGTGAGCACGAACGGGTATTCAGCGTCGGGCAGCTCCTTCGCGGGGAGCCATTCGGCGGCGACGAGCTGTGCGCGGCCATCCGGGGTCGAGAACGCCTCGTTGAAGAGAACGACGGTTCCGTCCGAATGCTCGGGGTCGGAGTTCGGATAGAGCTTTCCCGTTCCCCCGAGCACATCCCAGTCGAGGTTCGTGTGCGACGGCATCAGCGGCACCATCTCCTCGAACACCTCGCGCGGGGAGGCGTAATCCATTGCCAATCCGACACGGTTCGCGATCTCCTGGATGATCCACCAGTCGGCTCGCGCGTCACCCGGCGGGTCGAGCACCTTGCGGCCGCGCTGCACTCGCCGGTCGGTGTTCGTGAAGGTGCCGTCCTTCTCCAGGTAGCTGGTGGCGGGGAGGATCACGTCCGCGAACTCCGCGGTCTCAGTCAGGAAGATGTCCTGCACCGCGAGGAACTCGAGCGCCGACAACGCCTTCCGCACCTTGTTGATGTTCGGGTCGGAGAGGAACGGGTTCTCGCCCATCATCACCATCCCGCGCACCGACCCGTGCAGCGCTGCCCCGATCACCTCGGTCACAGTCAGCCCCTCGTCCGGGTCGAGCGAGCGTCCCCACGCCGTCTCGAAGCGCTCGCGCACATCCGCATCGGTCACACGCTGGTAGTCCGGGTACATCATCGGGATCAGCCCTGCGTCGGAGGCGCCCTGCACGTTGTTCTGGCCGCGGAGCGGGTGGAGACCGGTGCCCGGGCGCCCGACGTTCCCCGTGATGCAGCAGAGCGCGATCAGACAGCGGGCATTGTCGGTGCCCGTCGTGTGCTGCGAGATCCCCATCCCCCAGTAGACGACCGCGGCGCCCGCTGTGCCCCAGACCCGCGCGACCTCGCGGATCAGGTCCGCCCCGATCCCGCAGAGCTGCGCGGCGCGCTCGGGCGAATACTGAGCCACCATCGTCTCGAGCTCCGCGTAGCCCGAGGTGCGGCTCTCGACGAACGCGCGGTCGACGAGACCGAGCCGCACGATCTCGTGCATCACGCCGTTGTAGAAAGCGACGTCGGTGCCCGGCTTGATCTGGCAGAAAATGTCAGCGTGGTCGGCGATCGTCTCGCGCCGCGGATCGACGACGATCAGCTTCGTCCCGCGTCGCCGCGCCTGCTTGAAGAACGAGGCGGCGACCGGGTGGTTCGCGTTCGTGTTGGTGCCCGCGAGGAGCGCGACGTCGGCGTTGATGATGTCGCCGTAGGTGGTCGAGACGGCGCCCGAGCCGACGCCTTCGAGCAGCGCAGCGACACTCGAGGCGTGACACAGGCGCGTGCAGTGGTCGACGTTGTTCGTCCCGAACCCGGCGCGGACGAGCTTCTGGAACAGGTACGCCTCCTCGTTCGAGCACTTGGCCGAGCCGAATCCGGCGAGCGCGCCTGGGCCGTGCTCATCGCGGATCGCGACCAGCCGCTCGCCGACGAGGTCGAGCGCCTCCTCCCAGCTCGCCTCGCGGAACGCGGGTAGCACTTCCGCGTAGTTCACGAGCCCGCCGGGCTTGCGTCGCCCGTCGCCCTCGCCGCGCACGTCGGTCGAGAGCGCACCCTTCGGGTAGGCGGTCTCGCGGCGGATGAGCGGTGTCTTGAGCCGCTGCGGGTGGAGTGCGTAGTCCCAGCCGTAGCGGCCCTTGACGCAGAGGCGCCCCTGCGAACCGGGTTGCTCGCGTCCCTCCGCGAACACGACCGTGTTGAGCGGGCGGTCGACGTGGTACGTGAGTGCGCAGCCGACCCCGCAGTACGGGCAGACGGTCTCCACCTGCTCGAGTTCGGCGCGCGGGCGCAGCGGGACGGTGAGCGCGACGTTGGTGAGCGCCCCGGTCGGGCACGCCGCGACGCACTCCCCACAGGAGACACAGGTGGAGGCGCCCATCGGGTCGTCGAGGTCGAATGCGATCCGGGTGTCGTAGCCCTTGCCGGTGCGCCCGATCACGTCGTTGCCCTGGATGTCGTCGCAGGCGCGGACGCAGCGGTCGCAGAGGATGCACGACTGGTGGTCGACCGCGATCACCGGGCTCGAGAGATCCACGGGGCGGTCGTCACCGCCAGTCGGGAGGCCCGTCGTGGCGCGATCGAGACCGAGCGGGACGGCGAGCGCGACGAGTTCGTTGTCGGCGGTCGTCCGCTGTTTCGGGTCGTCCGCCCACTCGCGCTGGTCGGCGGTCAGGAGCGCAGTCAGGTTCGTCCGTGAGCGCAGCACCTCGTCGGTCTGCGTGCGCACTGTCATCCCCTGCTCGGCAGGGCGGATACAGGCGGCCGCGAGCACGCGACCACCCACATCGACGCAGCACATCCGGCAGACACCGACCGGGTCGTAGCGGTCGTCGTGGCAGAGGACGGGGATCTCGATACCGGCCACGCGCGCCGCCTCGAGGATCGTCGCACCCTCCGCGACCGAGACCTCCGTCCCGTCGATCTCGAGTGTGACCGTCGCGGTGGAGAGAGTCGCTGCCATCCCCCGCGATCTTAGAGCGGCAGCGAGGACGGCCCGACGCCGACCGCATCACGGGCCGTGGCGGATCTCCGCGCGCAGATCCCGAGCGCCTCAAGCGTCTCGCGATGTGGGACGCCGTCGGGACCGAGGCCGCGATGCGCGTAGTACGACGCCACCATCCCGTCCAACCGCTCGCGCGTGAGTCGAGCTTCCCGTGCGCCCGCAGCGACAGGCTCCCCGAGGAGGCGCGCGGGCAGTGTGTCCTCCGCCGCCGTCCAACCTTCCTCAAGGTTGTAGAGACGGCGGGTGAGGACGATCCGCCGCGCGGTCGCCTCGAGCTCCTCACCCGAGACGTCCCAGCCCGTGACCGGTGCGAGCAGCTCCGCCCACTCGGTGAACGGGTCGGTGAACACGCCGCGCAGGAACTTGCAGAGGATCATCGAGTCCATCACCGCAGCGCGATCCTCGGTGTGGATCGCAGCCGCGACGTGCGGTTCGCCGCCCGCGAACCGATCGTGCGCACCCGAGAGGTCGGCCTCGTACGCGCCCGAGCGGTTGTGGTCCGCACCTCGGCTTCCGACCGCGAAGCCAAGCGCGGCCGCATGCAGGGTGCGCGGCTCGTAACCGGGGAACTCGAGCCCCTTCACCTGCGGTGCGAACGCCAGGCTGTCGCCGCCAACCTCGGCCGCCGCCAGTCGACTGCCCTCTGCGAGGAGATCGCCGAGCCCCTCGCGCGCGCCGATCTCATCGATCGCGCGGAGGAGCGCGACCGCGTCGCCGAAGCGGAGCCACGGCGCGTCGAGTAGACCGCGCTCGGCACACTCCATCGCCCACGCGATCGTTCCCCCGGCCGAGATCGTGTCAATCCCGAACGCGTCGCAGCGGGCGCCTGCTTCAAGCACCGCGTCCGGGTCGTCGATCCCGCAGAGCGGGCCGAGCGCGAAAACGTTCTCGTACTCGACGCGCGCGGTACCGCCGCCCGCGCGCTCGAACACGTGCTCGCAGCCGATCGTGCAGGAGGCGCACGACTCTCGGGCAACGCGGCGGAGGTCGCCGAGCTCCTCGACCGAGAGCCTGGGCGCGCCCGCGAACGAGGCCGCCTGGAAGTTCCGGGTTGGGAGCGCCGAGATCGCGTTGAATGCGAGCAGGTTCGCGAGCGTTCCGAGTTCGCGGTATTTCTGTGTCGCGGGGCCGAACGAGCGGGCGCGGAGTTCGCGCGCCAACTCGACGACGGTCGCCGCGTCGTGGACGGACGGCTTCTCGGAGCCGCGGACGGCGACCGCCTTGACGTTCTTCGCGCCCAGCACCGCTCCCAGCCCACCGCGGCCCGCATGACGCCCGTCGTGCGAGACCGTCGCGAATCGAACACCGCGCTCGCCCGCGGGCCCGATCGCACAGACCCGATAGCCCGCCCCGAGCCGTGCGCGGAGCCGCGTCTCCGTCTCGTCTGCCGACAGTCCGCGGAGGTCGTCTGCGGGCTCGAGCCGGACGCCGTCGCCGTCCACGACGACCGTCGAGAGTTCGGCGGCGGCACCCCGCACAACGATCGCGTCGAAGCCGGTCAGCTTCCCCTGGATCGCGAAGTGGCTCGACGCGAGCGCGTCGTTCAGGCGCCCGGTGAGCGGTGACTTGGCAACCACGGCGAACTTCGCGCTCGTCGTGAGAGGCGTCCCGACGAGCGGCGAGAAGACGAACGCGAGTGGTGCCTCGGGTGCAAGCGGCTCGACGCCGACGGGGGAGAGCTCGCGGATGAGCCAGGCGCCGAGACCGACACCGCCAAGGTGTGCCCGAAGAACGTCAGCGCCGAGCGGCAGCGTTTCACCCTCGCCCGTCGTGCAGTCAACGACGAGCGCCCGGCCGAACATCCCGTTGCCCGATCCGCGCATGCGATGAGGGTAGCCCTACGCTGCACGGGTGCAGAGTGGTGCGATCGTGCTGGCCGGTGGGCGTTCGAGCCGGATGGGCGTCGCGAAGGCGTCCCTCGACTGGCACGGCGTGCCGCTCGTCTCGCACAGCGCAGCGGTCGCACGCGCGGGATGCGGCGGTGGGCCGGTCATCGTGGTCGCGGCCCCCGGGCAGGAATTGCCCCCGCTTCCGAGTTGGGCGGAACGGGTGGACGACCCCATCGAGGGGCAGGGACCGCTCCGAGGCATCCACACCGGGCTGTCGGCGCTCAGGGGAAGGGCCGAGGTTGCGTTCGTAACGGCGGTGGACGTCCCGTTCCTCGCGCCCGCCTTCGTTGCCCGCGTGCTCGCGCTGATCGGTGACACCGACGCGGTCGTCCCGTTTGCGCGCGGCCACCGGCAGCCGCTGCTCGCAGCGTTCCGAGTCTCGCTCGCGCCGGTCGCCGCAGACCTCCTCGCGAATGACCTCCGCAAGGTCGGTCTTCTGCTCGAGCGGTGCCGGTCCCTCGTCGCCGACGAGGGCCTGCTGCTCGTCGACGCGGCTCTTCTGGCGGCTGATCCGCTGCTTCGCTCCGTCGAGAACCTCAACACGCGCGAGGAGTGGGAGGCTGCGCTCGCGGCGCCGCTCCCTTCGGTCGCGGTGACGACGTACGGCGTCGCACGGCTGCGCGCGACGGTCGAGCGGGCGGAGGCGGGAGCGGTGCGGCTCGCGCAGGCGGCGGACGCGGTCGGGCTCGTGCTCGACGGCCACATCGTCGCCGCGGTCAACGGGCAACAGATCGTCGTCGACCCGCTCCATCCGCTCGGGCACGGTGATCGGGTCGCGTTCCTCGGCGCAGACGCGGGCGGCTGAGCCGGCAGGTAGGGGAACCGCCGCGGCCTCGTGGCCGATGCAGAACTGGTGCAGAACCGGCACCGATCAGGCACGTTCTCGCACCCAAAAACGACTAGGCTCAACAGTGGGTGGACGCAAGGGGTGGCCCCCTGGGATCGGTGCAGTGTCGCGCCGCGCCGAGCCGAGCCGATGTACGGCGGTGCCGCGACTACACGAGCTCTATCTCGCCGCTCCCGACGAGCACAACACGGTCGTCGACCACGAGTTGGAGTCGCCCATCAGGCGCGAATCCGCCGATCCCGCCCACGAGCCCTCCGGCGTGCGCCCGCCGCCCACGCAGCGCGTTCCGCGCCTCGAGCGCCGGGAGTAGGGGTCCGAGACCGTGTTCGCACCACTCGCGGTAGCGCATCTCAAGCCGGTCGAGGAGCGTCGCGAGCGCCTGAGCCCGCGAGATCGTCGTTCCGCTCGCGAGCCGGAGAGAGGTTGCGGGCGTGCGGGGCCGTTCCGGGAGGTCATCCTCGGACTGGTTGACGTTCACGCCGATGCCTGCGATCACCGCTCCCCCTACGGCCTCCAGCAGGATCCCCGCAACCTTGCGGTCTGCGACGAGTACATCGTTTGGCCACTTCACGACCGTCTCGACACCCGCCACCGCCTCCAGTGCTTCGGCGGTTGCGAGACCGGCGACGAGTGACAGCTGTGGGAGCACGTCGACCGCGGGTGGCCGGAGGAGCACGGACACGAGCAGCCCGAGCGAGGGGGCATCCTCCCACACCCGCCCGAGGCGTCCGCGGCCAGAGGTCTGGTGCTCGGCGATCGCGACGGCGCCCTCCGGGAGAGTCGGGTCGCGCAGCAGATCCTGGGTCGATGCACATGCCTCGTGCCACAGCCACGGCTCGCCGAACGTGCCGCGGAGCAGGGGACGAACTGTTGCCAGCGCCATACACTCAGGGCTCATGGCGTGCATTCTCCTCGACATCGACGGGGTGCTCCACGTGTCCGGCGACCCTATCCCCGGCGCGCAGCGGGCGGTTGCGCGCTTGCGGGAGTCGGGACATCAGCTCCGGTTCGTGACGAACAACTCCACCACACCCCGGGCGAAGCTCGCCGAGGAGCTCCGGTCGATGGGATTTGAGCTCGTCGACGACGAGCTCCAGACGACACCGCTCGCGGCCGCCAGGGAACTCAAGGGTCGGCGGGTGTTTGCCCTCGTGATGAGCGGCGTCGTCCCTGACCTCGAGGGCCTCGAGCTCGTCGGCGAGGGGGCGGACGCCGTGCTCGTAGGCGGATGCGACGAGAGCCTCGAGCCGAACCAGGTGTTCAGCTACATGAACCTCGCGCGCGCGTTCTCGGAAATCCAGCTCGGCGCGGACCTGTTCTGCGTCCACAAGAACCGCTGGTGGCAGACGCGGCGCGGCGCGATGCTCGACGGCGGCGCGTTCGTCGTGGGTCTCGAGTACGCGACCGGGGTGGAGGCGACGGTGCTCGGCAAGCCGAGTCCCGCCTACTTCGCCGCCGCGCTCGACGCGCTCGGGGCGGAGCCGGAGCGCACGTGGCTGGTCGGTGACGATCTCGAGGCGGACGTGCGCGGCGGGCAGGCGTTTGGGATGCGCACCGCTCTTGTGCGCACCGGGAAGTTCCGACCCGAGACGTTGGAGCGATCGACGACCGTGCCGGATGTGGTGCTCAGCTCGGTCGCGGGACTCCCCGACTGGATCGAACAGCACGGCTGAGCGCCGGAGCGACGGGATGGGCACACGGATCGGCACCGACCTGATCGAGATCGCGCGGATCGCCCGCGCGCTTGAGCGTCCCGGCTTCCGCGACCGGTGTTTCACCGCGGCGGAACAGGCGTACTGCGACTCCCGGCGGAATCCGGCGGAGAGTTATGCCGCCCGGTTTTGCGGCAAGGAGGCGGTCGGGAAGGCCCTCGGCTGTGGCGTGCGCTTCACCTGGAAGGAGATCGAGATCGTCGGCCGGCCAAAGCCGCGGGTGACGCTCACGGGGAAGACTCTCAGGTGGGCCGAGAAGGTCGGGCTCCGCGAGATCGACCTCTCGATCACCCACGCGCGCGAGCTCGCGAGCGCGGTGTGCGTCGTCGAGCTCGAGTCGTGACCTTCGAGCCGCTCTACACCGCGACGGAGCTGCGGGACGCGGAGGAGCGCCACCCGGGGTTCCCGGCGACCGCGGGGGAGCTCATGGAGCGCGCGGGCGCCGCGGTCGCGTTCGAGACGCGGCGCGCGTTCCCCGAGGCGCATCGGGTCGCTGTCGTCTGTGGCCGCGGCGCGAACGGTGGCGACGGTCGGATTGCGGCGCGCTTCCTCCGCGAAGCGGGCGTCGAGGCGGTCGAGACGGACGAGCCGGAGGGGTTCGATGTGGTCGTGGATGCGCTCCTCGGGACAGGCTTTCACGGCGAGATGCGTGCCGAGACCGCGACGGTGATCGACCGCATCAATCGGTGTGGCGCTCCGGTCGTCTCCATCGATCTCCCATCCGGGGTGGACGGATCCACCGGGGAGACGCGCGGCGCGGCGGTTCGTGCGGATCTCGTCGTCACGTTTCACGGGCAGAAGCTGGGGCTCGCGGTCGCGCCCGGCCGGTTCCATGCGAACCGCATTGTCATCGCCGACCTCGGGCTCCCGCAGCTGCCGACACGCGCGCGGAGGGTGACGGAGGAGATCCTCGCGGCGGTGCCGCTCCGGGGCCCCGGTGACACGAAGCGCACGGCGGGGCATGTGGTCGTCGTCGGGGGCTCGCCGGGGATGACCGGTGCGGCCGTGCTCGCGGCGCGAGCCGCGCTCAGGGCAGACGCGGGCTACGTGACGGTGTGCGTTCCCTCCGACTCGCTCGCAACCGTCGAGGCGCTTGCACTCGAGGCGGTCGTGGTCCCGTTCGACGCCGCCGACGCATTCGAGACGGTGGTGGCGGCAGCACGGGGAGCGGGCGCCGTTGCGCTCGGGCCCGGGCTCGGCCGATCGGAGGAGCACACCGGCCTCGTGCGACGCCTGCTCGCGACGCTCGACCTCCCGATCGTCGTTGACGCGGACGCGCTCGGGGCGCTCGAACCGGGCATGCGTGCTGCGCCGACGGTGATCACGCCGCACGCGGGTGAGGCGGCGCGAATGCTCGGTCTCGACACGGCCACGGTCTCAGCCGGGCGCCTTGCTTCCGCGGAGGCGCTCGCGGCGACGTTCGGCGCGGTGGCACTGCTGAAGGGCGCGGACACGATCGTTCAGGCACCGGGCAGCGGCCCGCTCATCTGCGACTACGGCCCCCCGTCGCTCGCGACCGCAGGCACCGGGGATGTGCTGACGGGCATCGTCGCCGCGTTCCTCGCGAAGGGTCTCGAGCCCGTTCACGCGGCCGCCGCCGCCGCGGTAGCGCACGGGCTCGCGGCCGCCTCGCTCCCTCACCGCGCAGGCGTGATCGCCTCGGACGTCGTTGAGGCGCTCCCCTCGGTGCTCGATCGCGCCCGGGCGCTCACGTAGCCGATCGTGGCGCGCTCACTCGTCACGATCGATCTCGGCGCGATCCGCGACAACGCGGCCCGGCTCCGTCGTGCCGCAGACGGAGCGGAGCTCTGGGCGGTCGTGAAGGCGGACGCGTATGGGCACGGCGCCGCGGACGTCGCGCGCGCGGCGCTCGATGGAGGGGCGACGGCGCTCTGTGTCGCCACGGTCGGCGAGGGGGTCGCGCTCCGAACGGCTGTCCCCGAGGCGCGTGTGATCGTCCTCTCACCGGCGCGCGCCGACGATCTCGCCGCCGCGCGCGAGGCACGCCTCGAGCTCTGTGTATCCGACGGACCGATCCCCGACGGCGTGAGTGTCCACCTGAAGCTCGACACCGGGATGGGACGCTGGGGCCTCTCGGAGCTTCCGTTGTCGGGACGGGAGGTGGTCGGCGTGATGACCCACCTCGCGACTGCCGACAGCGACCCGCTGTTCGCGCGCATCCAGCTTGAGCGGTTCCGGGCGGCGACCACCGCACTCACCGACGAGGTGACGCGCCACGCCGCGAACAGCGCCGCGACGCTCTCGCTCCCCGAGGCACGGCTGGACGCGGTGCGCTGCGGGATCGCTCTGTACGGCGTCGACCCATTCGGACGCGACCCGGGCGAGCACGGCTTGCGGCCCGCGCTTCGCTGGGAGTCCGAGGTCGCACTCGTCAAGCGGCTCCCCGACGGTGAGAGCACCGGGTACGGCCGCCGCTTCATCGCGGCCGGGCCCACGTGGGTCGCGATCGTTCCGGTCGGGTACGCCGACGGTTTTGCGCGGTCGCTCACCGGGACGGAGGTGGCTGTCGCCGGACACCGGCGCCAGGTCGTCGGGACCGTTTCGATGGACGCCGTCGCTGTCGCGCTCCCCGCACCTGTCGATCCCGGCACGCCTGTGACGCTCGTCGGCGACGGGATCACGCTCGAGAGCCACACCCGCGTCGCGAACACGATCGCGTACGAGTTGTTGACCGGGATCCGGTCAGCCACTCCGCGCGCTGAGCGGCGCGTCACGAGTTGCATCTGATACCCCCCAAGGGTATGTTGTCCTCATGACCGGCGAACGGAGTTATCTCGTCGAGGAGATGTCCTGCGGGCACTGCAAGGGCGCCGTCGAGGAGGCCGTGCGGGCAGTCGCGGGCGTCGTCTCGGTGGAAGTGGATCTTGAGACGAAGCGTGTCGTCGTCCGCGGGGAGACCGACGACGCGGCGATCCGCACGGCGATCGAGGACGCGGGCTACGCCGTCACCTGAGACGTCGCTGCGGCGCGTCACACTCGATCTTCCGATCGAGGGGCTGACGTGCGCCTCGTGCGCGGCCCGAGTCGAGCGGAGCCTCGCGCGGCTTGACGGGGTCGAGGCTGCGGTGAACTTTGCTCTCGAGACGGCGCGCGTCTCGTACGACCCCGAACTGATCGAGCGCTCCGAGATCGAGGCTGCGGTCGTACGAGCTGGTTACAGCATTGCTCCCCCCAGTGAGCCGCAAGCGATCGACGATCCCACCGCTGGGTGGCGGCTCCGGTGCGCGCTCAGCTCCGCGCTCACCGTGCCGGTGGTTGCGATCGCGATGGTGCCGTCGTTCGGGTTCTCCGGCGCGGGCTGGGTGTCGCTCGCGCTGACGATCCCGGTGGTCGCGTGGGGGGGCTGGCCGTTCCACCGGGCCGCGGCTCGGAACCTGCGGCACCGTCTTGTGACGACCGACACGCTCATCTCGATCGGGACGATCGTCGCCTCGGCGTGGTCGCTCGTCGTGGTGGTACGACCGGCGGTCGGTGAGCCGTATCTCGAGGTCGCCGCGGTGATCACGACGCTGATCCTCCTCGGGCGGTTTCTCGAGAGCCGGGCCCGCCGTCAGGCGGGCGCTGCGCTCCGTGCGCTCCTGGAGCTCGGGGCGAAGGACGTCGCGGTGCTCGGCTCTGACGGGATCGAGCGCCGTGTCCCGATCGGCGACCTGCGCCCGGGCGACCTGTTCGTGATCCGCCCGGGCGAGAAGATCGCGACCGACGGCGTCGTCGTCGAGGGGACCTCGGCGGTGGACGCATCGATCGTGACCGGCGAGCATGTGCCGGTCGAGGTCGGCCCAGGGACGGACGTCGTCGGTGCGACCGTGAACCGCTCCGGACGGCTCGTCATCCGCGCGACACGAGTCGGCTCCGACACGGCGGTCGCGCAGATCGCACGGCTCGTCAAGGAGGCGCAGGGAGGCAAGGCGGCGGCGCAGCGGCTCGCCGACCGGGTTTCCGCCGTGTTCGTCCCGGTCGTGATCGCGATCTCCGTCTCGACGCTCGTCGCGTGGCTTGCGATTGGCCTGGACCTCGGTGGTGCTGTCTCGGCCGCGGTCGCCGTGCTGGTGATCGCCTGCCCGTGCGCGCTCGGGCTCGCCACGCCGACCGCGCTCCTGGTCGGCACCGGGCGCGGTGCGCAGCTCGGGATCCTGGTGCGTGGGCCCCAGGTGCTCGAGACGGCCCGGCGGATCGACACCGTGGTGCTCGACAAAACCGGGACGGTCACGACGGGGCGGATGGCGCTCGCCGCAGTGAGCCCCGTCCCCGGGATCGCGGCGGAGGAGGTGCTGCGGCTCGCTGGCGCGGTCGAGGATGCCTCGGAACATCCGATCGGACGCGCCATCGCAGACGCGGCGCGCGAGCGGCTCGGCTCGCTGCCGACCGTGACGGCGTTTCAGGCGGAGGCGGGGGTGGGCGCCCACGGGGTGGTCGACGGGCACGCGGTCACCGTCGCGCGCGCGTCCGGGGAGGCCCTGCCCGAGGCGCTGCATGGGCCGCTCGCCGATGCGAGTGCGGCGGGTCGGACAGCCGTCACGGTCATGCGCGACGGGGTCGCGGTAGGGCTCCTCGTCGTCGCGGACACCGTGCGGGCGACGAGCGCCGAGGCCGTGCGGGAGCTACGGGCACTCGGGCTCGAGATCGTGCTTCTCACGGGCGACTCGGAGGCGGTCGCCCGCGCGGTTGCCGCAGAGGTCGGGATCGAGGAGGTGCACGCCGAGATCCGGCCCGAGGGGAAGGCCGAAGCGATCGCGGGGCTGCAGAGCGCGGGCCGGTCGGTAGCAATGGTCGGGGACGGCGTCAACGATGCACCCGCGCTCGCGCGGGCCGACCTCGGGCTCGCGATCGGCGCGGGCGCGGATGTTGCGATCGAGGCGTCCGACATCACGCTCGTCTCCGGTGATCTCCGCTCCGTCGGGGACGCCGTGCGGCTCGCACGCGGCACGCTCTCGACGATCCGCGGGAACCTGTTCTGGGCGTTCGCCTACAACATCGCGGCACTGCCGCTCGCGGCGACCGGGCACCTGCAACCGATGGTGGCGGGCGGGGTGATGGCGTTCTCGAGCGTGTTCGTGGTCGCGAACTCGCTGCGGCTCATGCGGTTCAGGAGCGTGCGGGCATGACCCGGCCGTACGACGCCGACCGGAAGAAGATCGTTGACCGTCTCCGGCGGGTCGAGGGACAGGTGCGCGGAATCGAGCGGATGGTGGAGGACGACCGATACTGCATCGACATCCTCACGCAGATCGGGGCGACGATGACCGCGCTCGAGTCCGTTGCGCTGCGGCTCCTCGACGGACACACCCGCCACTGCGTCGCAGGCGCGCTCGCCTCGGGCGATGAGGCGGAGGGTCGGGCGAAGGTGGCGGAACTTGTCGCTGCGGTGCAGCGGTTCGCGAAGGCGCGGTAGCACTTCCGGCACGAAATCGGCACAGACACATCACGCGAGAAGCGCGATGCTGAGAGCCCCGGGGGTGCGTGGGGGTGTGGGACGGAACAGGCAACGTGTCGTTCGAGCGTGGCCCCCGGTCGTGGTGCTCGATCCGGGATCGACGGCAGACACGGCTTCGCCCGAGCGAACGCCTCACGCCTCGGCGGCGGGAGTCTCAGACGGTGCCGGTGCGGTACTCGGAGATCCCGACGAACCGGGCGACAAGCCCTGGCGCGAGCGCCTGCAGGATTCCGACGAGGCGATACGGGAACCACGGGACGACGATCTCGCGCTTCCCGGTCTCGACCGCACGGAGGATCGCCTCTGCCACGACACGGGGCTCGATCACGAGCCGCGAGAGCAGACGGCTCGCGAGGACACTCTTCTGCGGGAAGCCCTCGGTCTCGACGAACCCCGGGAGCACCGCGTGCACGCTGACCCGCCCGCCACGGAGCGCCGCCGCGAGCGAGCGCGAGAAGGCAAGCTGGGCGTGCTTCGAGGCTGCATACGCGCCCGCTGGTGCGAACGAGACTGTTCCTGCGACCGAGACGAGGTTCACGATGTGCCCACCGGCCGCTTCGAGCCCGGGCATGAACGCGCGCGCGCACCAGACCCCGCCGAGGTAGTTGACCTGCATGACCCGTGCGACGAGCGCGGGATCCACCTCCAGGAACGTGCCTCGGGCGGGCATCCCCGCGTTCGCGACCAGCAGGTCGAGCGAGGGATGGCGGGCGAGCACGCGGGCTGCCATCGCGTCCACCGCGGCCCGGTCGCCCACGTCGCAGGTCTCCCACTCACCGCCGATCTCGTCCGCGATCGCGCGGAGCCGCTCCTCACGCCGTGCGACCACGACGACATGCCAGCCCTTCTCGGCAAGCAGGCGCGCGGTCGCCTCCCCGATCCCGGACGACGCTCCGGTGACAACCGCGACACGCATCGCCGCGATCCTAGAGGCACGGCTGTAGGATCGCCCGGATGGCGGGACGGTTCGAGGGCAAACACGCACTGGTGCTGGGGGTCGCGAACCGCCGCTCGATCGCGTGGGCGATCGCCGAACGGCTCGCTGCCGAGGGGGCGAAGCTCGCGTTCACGTTCCAGGGCGAGCGGATCGAGAAGAACGTCCGGGATCTCGCCGCGACGGTCGACGGCATCGTCGTCGGAGCCTGTGACGTCCGGTCCGAGGACGACCTCGACCGGGTCTTCCGCGACACGGCGGAGGCGTTTGGCGGGGGGCTCGACCATCTCGTCCACTCGGTCGCGTTCGCTGCCGCCGAGGATCTCGAGGGGCGCTTCATCGATACCCCGCGGGACCGGTTCTGGATGGCGCTCGACGTCTCCGCCTATTCGCTCGTCGCGTGCGCCAGCCGTGCGGAGCCGCTGATGCAGTCGCGCGGTGGCGGCTCGATCGTGACGATGACGTACCTGGGCGGGGAACGCGCCGTCCCGCATTACAACGTGATGGGCGTCGCGAAGTCGGCGCTCGACTCGTCGATGCGGTATCTGAGTTGGGATCTCGGCCAGTCGAACATCCGCGTCAACGCAATCTCTGCCGGCCCGGTGCGGACACTCGCGGCCCGCTCGATCGCCGGGTTCACGACGATGGAGGAGATGTTCGAGCAGCGCGCACCGCTGCACCGCCACATGGACGCGGAGGATTGCGGCTCAGCCGCCGCGTACCTCCTCTCGGAGGACGCACGCAACGTGACCGGCACCACGCTCTACGTGGACGCCGGCTACCACGCGATGGGGATGTAGCGCCGACCCGGTCGGCGCCTCCTGCCCCTCACGCGCTGCCGCGCGACAGGCGGTGCTACCGCGCGGAATGCGAGGCGGTTGCCAGGATCAGGTCGATGTCCGGGTCAGGGGTCTCCAGCCGCCACGACGCGATGACCGCGCCGTCGCGCACGAGAAACACCGTCCGCAGCGCCATCTGCGGTCCTTCGGTCGGCGCGAGCACCCCCATCCCGTTCGCGGCCTCGTGGCGCGCATCGCTGAGCAACGTCACCGTCTCGCCGAGCGCGAGCGATTCCGCGAATGCCCGGTGCGACCACGGCGAGTCGAGCGAGAGCGCGAAGACGCGGACCCCGGCTCCGGTGAGCTCAGCGCTCCTGTCACGCAGGAGCACAAGTTCGTTCGTTCAGCCAGGTGACCAGTCGAACGGGTAGAAGCAGAGGAGCGAACACCCGTCGCCTGCGATCGCATCGGCCAGCTGCTCCGGCTCGCCGGGCGCACGCCAGACGCGTGCTGCGGGGATCGGTGCGCCGGCAGCCAGCATGGGCACAGACTACTCCGGGTTACGCTGGCCGTGCATGGAGGCGCTTGCGCAGATCGAGGGCTGGGGCCTGCCCTTCGCTGTCGCGGGGGTCACTGGTCCTGTCGCCACGATCGCGACGCGCGGGGACACGAACCGTGCCGTGCGACTCGCGTCGGTCTCGAAGCCGGTCACGGCGCTCGCCTGCCTCGTCGCCGCCGAGGAGGGCATCCTCGACCTCGACGGAGCGGCCGGGCCACCGGGCTCGACCGTCCGTCACCTCCTAGCCCATGCGTCGGGCCTGCCGTTCGAGGGTGCGGCGCCGATCGCGCCGCCCGGCCGACGGCGCATCTACTCGAACGAGGGGTTCGCGGTGCTCGGCGCGCTCCTTGCCGACCGGGCAGAGATGCCCTTCGCCGAGTACGTGGGCGCCGCAGTCTGCGAGCCGCTCGGGCTCGGGCTCGACCCCCATGGGCATCCGGGCTCGGGGATGCACGGGTCGCTCGACGACGTCCTCGCGCTCGCGCGAGAGCTCCTTCGCCCGACGGTCGTCGCTCCCGAGACCCACCGCGAGATGGTCGCCGTGCAGTTCCCGTCGCTCGACGGTGTCTTGCCCGACTTCGGCCGCTTCAGACCACTCGACTGGGGACTCGGGGTCGAGCTGAAGGGCACGAAGACGCCGCACTGGTCGGGGGCGCGCACCTCAACGATGACGTTTGGCCACTTCGGGGGAAGCGGGACGTTCCTCTGGATCGATCCGACGCGTGATCTCGCGTGCGCCGCACTCACCACGACGCCGTTCGGGGAGTGGGCAAAGCGCGCATGGCCCGCGCTCTCGGACGCGGTGCTCGACCAGTTCGACGCTGCGCGGCGATAGGGTCGGAAGGGTGCCTGCCCACCATGGCTGGAAGTGGTGCCCGCGCTGCCGAGGCCCCCTGGGGCCGCACGACGGCGGCCTCCGCTGCACCGCGTGCACCTCAGTCTTCTACGCTAACTCGGCACCGACCGTGAGCGCTCTCGTCGAGGATGCGGACGGGCGACTGCTGCTCGGGCGACGCGCGGTCGAGCCGTGGCTCGGGATGTGGGATCCGCTCGGGGGTTTCCTCCACGAAGGTGAGGACCCCGTCGCCGGTCTCGTGCGCGAGTTGCGCGAGGAGACCGGACTCGAACTGGAGCCGCTCGACTACGTCGGCTGCTGGGTCGGCTGGTACGGCGACGCGTCGGACGCGATCGCCACGTTCAACCTCTTCTGGCGCGCGCGCTTCGTCGCGGGTAACCCGACCGCGGCCGATGACGTCTCCGAGTTGCGCTGGTTTGCCCCCGACCAACTCCCTCCGGATCAGGAGGTCGCGTTCGACCGGTGGCCGGAGGTCGTGGACCGCTGGCGTGGCGTGCGGGCGGGGGGCAGATAGGACGCCGCCCGCCCCGCCGGGCACGGCGGGACGGGCGGGAGTGCGAGAGGCGTCTAGGTCGCGAGTCCGAGCGCGCGCTCGATCGCGCCCTTGGGCTGTGCGCCGATTGCCGAGGCCGCGGCCTCGCCACCCCGAAACAGAATCATCGTCGGGATCGACGCGACGCCGAAGCGTTGGGCAAGCCCCGGCTCGCTGTCGATGTTGACCTTCGCGAGTTTCAGGGTGCCGACCCGCTCATCCGCGATCCGGTCGAGCACGGGGGCGACCGCGTGGCACGGACCGCACCACTCCGCCCAGAAGTCCACGAGGACCGGAAGGTCGCTCTGGATGACCTCCTGGTCGAAGTTTGCCGTCGTCAACTCGAGTGCCATCTGTCCCTTCCGTTCGTCGTCGTCGCGATCAGTCCGAGAATCCCGACCACGGAGAATACGGGCACCGTCCGTGCGAGGGTCCAGCCAGCCGATCGCCCCGCGCGCAGCGCGCCGCCATTCGGGCGGGAGATCCTAGACTGGCGCGGGTGTTCACCCCGCTCCCGGACAAGCCCGACCACGACGCGCTCGAACGGGACATCCTCGCCCTGTGGGAGCGGGAGGCGACCTTCGAGGCGCTCCGCGCACGGAATGCGGCGGGGCCGCGGTTCAGTTTCTTCGATGGCCCCGTCACCGCGAACAAGGGCCTCGCCGTCCACACCGCCTGGGGCCGGACGCTCAAGGACGTGTTCCAGCGCTACAAGGCGCTGCGTGGCTTCCACCAGCGCTACCAGAACGGGTTCGACTGCCAGGGGCTCTGGATCGAGGTGGGTGTCGAGCGGTCGTTGGGGCTCAACTCGAAGCGTGAGATCGAGGAGTTCGGGCTCGAGGAGTTCGCACGTCGGTGCCGCGACGTGGTCGTCCGGTCGTCGGAGCAACTGACGACGGGCTCGATCCGACTCGGTCAGTGGATGGACTGGGGCCGTGACTACTTCACGTTCTCGGACACGAACATCGAGTACATCTGGCGCTTCCTGCAGATCGTGAATGAGCGCGGCTGGCTGGCGCTCGGCCACCGTTCGACCGAGTGGTGCCCGCGCTGCGGCACCTCGATCTCGGCCCACGAGCTGCACGGGAGTTACTCCGACCGGGTCGATCCGTCGCTCACCGTCCGCTTCCCGCTGCTCGACCGTGAGGGGGAGGCGGTGGTGGTGTGGACGACGACGCCGTGGACGCTCCCCGCAAACGTCGCGGCGGCCGTCCACCCTGAGGCCGAGTACGGCCTCACCGAAGGCGGTGACTGGCTTGCGGTCGCGCTCAACCCCGATGAGACATTCCGCCGGGTCGTCCGGGGTGCGGAGCTCGTGGGTCTGCGCTATCGCGGGCCGTTCGACGAGATCGGTCCGGGCGGCACGGTCGAACACCGTGTGATCCCGTGGGAGGGCGTGGCGCTCGACACGGGGACGGGGATCGTCCACATTGCGCCCGGCTGCGGCGCCGAGGACTTCCAACTCTCGCGCACGCTCTCGCTCGATGTGATCCAGCCGGTCGACGAGGCGGGAGTCTTCACGGCGGAGTTCGGCTGGCTGAGTGGGCTCACGACGGTCGAGGCGGCCGACCGGATCGTCGCCGACCTCGACGCGCGCGGGCTGCTCGTGCGCGCGGCCACGATCGAACACAGCTTCCCGCACTGCTGGCGCTGCTCGACGCCGCTCATCTTCCGGATCTCGGACGACTGGTTCATCACGGTCGAGGAGCTCCGTCCGCAGCTGCTCTCCGCGAACGCTGACGTCGAATGGACACCCGGGTACATGGGCAAGCGCATGGACGACTGGCTCCGCAACATGGGCGACTGGAACATCTCGCGGCGCCGGTACTACGGGCTGCCGCTGCCGTTCTATCCCTGTGGCTGCGGGCACCTCACCGTGATCGGCTCGAAGGAGGAACTCGCGGCGCGCGCGACGACGTCGCTCGTCGGGCTCGAGGAGCTCCGCCGGCCCTGGATCGATCGGATCAGGATCCGGTGCGAGGCATGCGGCGGAGAGGTCGAGCGCGTGAGCGAGGTCGGTGATGTATGGCTCGACGCGGGGATCGTCCCGTTCTCGACGCTCGGGTGGCAGAACGACACGGCTATACCGGGCGGGTATGGGAC
>CAYXAS010000018.1:35515-37012 GCA_964461665.1 uncultured Gaiellales bacterium | reverse complement strand
GGCTGGGCGACGGTGGTCGCGGTGGACAACCGCCACCGCCTCCACGTCACCGCCGAGGGCGTCCCCGCGATCGTCGAGGAGCTCGGACTGTGACCTCCATGACAGAGGTCGTCTTCGCGGGCACCGGCGGTGGGGCACTCACGGTGCTTGCCGACTACCGCGCGGTCGGTGGGTTCACCGCGCTCGAGCGCGCAAGGACGATGACGCCCGACGAGATCATCGACGAGGTGAGCGCATCCGGTCTCCGAGGCCGTGGTGGCGCCTTCTTCCCGACCGGGCGCAAGTGGAGCTTCGTCCCGAAGCCCGACCGGATCCCGAAGCCGCACTACCTCGTGATCAACGCCGACGAGTCGGAGCCGGGGACGTTCAAGGATCGCGAGATCATGCTTCGCGTCCCGTTCCGGTTCCTCGAGGGCTGCCTGATCGCCGCCCGCGCGATCGAGGCGAAACATGTCTTCGTGTACATCCGGGGCGAGTACGAGCAGGAGTTCGAGACGCTCGTCGACGCGCTAGACCAGATGCACCGTGCGGGTCTCGTCGGCGACGTGACGATCGTCGTCCACCGCGGCGCGGGCGCATACATCTGCGGCGAGGAGACAGCGCTCCTCGAGTCGCTCGAGGGGAAACGTGGACAGCCCCGCACGAAGCCGCCGTTCCCGGCGATCGCAGGCCTCTATGCGTCGCCGACGGCCGTGAACAACGTCGAGTCGATCGCGACCGTGCCACCGGTGATGGAGCTCGGGGCGGCGGTGTACGCGAAACTCGGGGTCGAGCAGTCCACCGGGACGCGGGTGTTCTCGCTCTCCGGGAACGTCGAGCGGCCCGGCAACTACGAGCTCCCCCACGGCTACCCGCTCCGCGATCTGATCGATGTCGTCGGTGGCGGAATCGCCGACGGACGGACGCTGAAGGCAGTGATTCCGGGTGGCTCCTCGACCCCGATCCTCACCGCCGCGGAGGCGCGCGAGGTGACCCTCGACTTCGAGTCGATGACCGCTGCGGGAACCGCGATCGGGTCAGCCGCCGTGATCGTCCTCGACGACCGCGTCTGCATGGTTCAGCTCGCAGTGCGGATCTCCCAGTTCTACGAACACGAGTCGTGCGGGAAGTGCACACCGTGCCGCGTCGGCACCCGCTGGCTCACGCAGATCCTGAAGAAGATCGAGGCCGGTGGCGGGTCGCGCGACGATCTCGATCTGCTCCTCGATGTCGGAGAGCGGATCAACGGCACCTGCCTGTGCCCGCTCGGTGACTCCGACGCGATCGCAGTCGCGAGTTACGCCTCGAAATTCCGTGACGAGTTCCTCGCCCATATCGACGAGAGGTGTTGTCCGTTCCACGGCGCGTCGTCGCTCGAGGGCATCCTTGCCCCGACCGATCTGCATACCGCACACGCGTCGTCGCTGATCGATCGGCCGCTGGCGGTGCTCTCTTGAACACACGGCGATGCGACGGCGCCAGCCGGCGCCTTCAGGGATCCGCCCCACCGAAGGCGGG
>CAYXAS010000018.1:0-35415 GCA_964461665.1 uncultured Gaiellales bacterium | reverse complement strand
GATCCCCCGCGACGCGATCCACCCCTGTGGATCGCGTCTTGCGGGGCAAGGCGGAACCCTCTCGTGAGCACACCGCGACGCGACGGCGCCAGCCGGCGCCTTCAGGGATCTGCCCCACCGAAGGCGGGGATCCCCCGCGACGCGATCCACCCCTGTGGATCGCGTCTTGCGGGGCAAGGCGGAGCAGAGTCTTGAGCGATCTCGCCACGATCACGATCGACGACCGCGAACTCCAGGTGCGGAAGGGCACGGGGCTCGTCGAGACCGCCGCCGCCGCAGGGATCGAGATCCCGGTGTTCTGTTACGAGCCGCGCCTCGGGCCGCCCGTCGGCGCGTGCCGAATGTGCCTCGTCGAGGTCGAAGGTCTGCCGAAGCTCCAGGCCGGGTGCACGCTCACCGCGCAGGACGGGATGGCGGTCCGAACCGCGGCGACCTCGAAGCGCGCCGCGGACGGTCAGAACGGGACGCTCGAGTTTCTTCTCGTCAACCACCCGCTCGACTGCCCCGTCTGTGACAAGGGCGGCGAGTGCCCACTCCAGGATCTGACGTTCCGCTACGGGCCGGGCACATCGCGGATGTCGTTCTCGAAGCTCACGCTCGAGAAGCCGATCCCGGTGTCGCCGCTGATCGCGCTCGACCGTGAGCGCTGCATCCTCTGTTACCGCTGCACCCGCTTCTCGACCGACGTCGCCGAGGATGCGCAACTTGTCGCGCGGAACCGCGGCTCGTACACGGAGATCGCGACGTTCGCGAACGACCCGTATCGCGCCCCGTTCTCGGGGAATGTGATCGAGCTCTGTCCGGTCGGCGCGCTCACATCCACCCAGTACCGGTTCCAGGCGCGTCCGTGGGAGATCCAGAACGTCCCGACCGTGTGCGGTCTCTGCGCCGTCGGGTGCAACGTCTCTGCGACGACGCGTGAGGGAGGGGTGAAACGCGTCCAGTCGCGCAACCACCCGGACGTCGATCAGGGCTGGCTGTGCGACAAGGGGCGCTTCGCCCACCCGCACCTCACCGCCGACGACCGGATCACCGAGCCGCTCGTGCGGGGCGACCGCGGACTCGAGCCGGTCTCATGGGAGACCGCGCTCGACGAGGCTGAGCGTCTCCTCCGTGCCGCGGACGGGCACATCGTGACCGCGCTCTCCGGCTCGGAGACGACCGAGATCGCGTGGGGCCTCGGCCGCCTCCTCCGTGGAGGACTCGGTGCGCACTCGGCCGTCCTCCCGGAATCGACCTCATCCGCGCTCGATGCGTTCCGCGCGCCCCTCGCGGCGATCGCTGCGGCACAACTCATCGTCGTGGTCGGCGACGACGACGTCGTCGATCGCGCTCCGATCGTCGACCTGTGGCTGCGCCAGGCACGCAGGAACGGTGCGGAGCTCGTGACCTTCTCACCCTCAGGAAGCGTCCGGGTCGCACCAGGGAGCGCAGCCGGGACGTTGCACGCACTCGTCGAGGAGGGCGATGCACTCGGTGCACGGCTGCGAACGGCTGAGCGCGCGATCCTCATCTGGTCGGGCTCCGGCGGGGGTGGTGGCGCGCGGCTCGCTGAAGCAGCGCACGCGCTCGGTTTCGCCGACAGGCCCGGATGTGGTGCGTTCCACCTTCCCGCAACCCCGAACGCGCGCGCCGTCGCGGACGCGTGGGCCGCATCCGACGATGCAGACGAGGCAGACCCCGGACACATCCGGCTGCTGGTCGTCTCGGGTGACGCGGCCGCGTCCTCGCCCGACGTACGGGCCCTCGCCGAGCACGCCGACACGGTGATCGCGATCGCGATGTTCCACTCGCTCGCGGTCGGCTGGGCCGATCTCGTGCTCCCGGGTACCGCGGCGCTCGAGCGCGAGGGCACCACCCAGAACCTCGAGGGCCGCGTCCAGCGGCTCCGCCGCACGCGCGTCGCCCCTGTTCCGGACGAGCTCGCGTGGCTCTCCCGCCTCGCCGAGCGGTTCTCGGTGAGCCTCTCGCCGCACGCGGCGGTCGTGTTCGAGGAGCTGTCGGGCCAGCTCTATGGAGGGATCGGGCACGACACGATCGGTGAGATCGCGGCTCTCCCCGCGCGCGTCGAGTACGTCGCCCCCGCGCCCGACACCGCGACGCCCGCCACCTCGCCGCCGGTCGCCGCCGACGGGTTCGTCGGGACGCTGCGCCTGCTCCGCTACCGGCCGCTCTTCTCGGGCCCCCAGGTGGAGCGTGTCCGCGAACTCCAGTTCCAGCGGCCCGAGGCAGAGGTCACGCTCGCCCCCGCGGATGCTGAACGACGCGGGATCGCGACGGGCGACACCGTCAGCGTCCGTTCACACGGCACCAGCGTCGAACTACAGGCACGCATCGACCGCACGCTCATCGATGGTGTCGCGCGGATCGCTGACGAGCACGCCTCCGCACTGCAGATGGACGTCGAGGTCGTGAAGGCGTGAGCGCGTTCAATCTCTTCCTCGCGTCCGGCGCAAACGGCGAGCCCTGGTGGATCGCGGCGATCAAGGGCTTCGTCGTGATCAACCTGGTGATGGCGCTGTTCGCGTACACGACGCTCGCCGAGCGGAAGATCATGGGTCGAATGCAGCTCCGCTACGGGCCGAACCGCGCAGGCCCCTACGGGCTCCTGCAGCCGATCGCCGATCTCGTGAAGCTCATCCGCAAGGAGAGCTTCTTCCCGGCTGCCGCGATCAACTCGCTCTACATCATCTCCCCGTTCCTCGCCGGGTTCACGGCGCTCACCACCTTCTCGGTGATCCCGTGGGGCCCTGGCTGGACGATCGGGGGCTACCAGGTGAACGGATACGTCGCCGATCTCCCGATCGCGCTGCTCCTCGTGTTCGCGGTCGGCTCGCTTGGGATCTACGGGTTTATCGTCGGAGGCTGGGCGAGTGACTCGAAGTTTGCGCTGATCGGGGCGATGCGCACCTGCGCGCAGCTCGTCTCGTACGAGGTCTCGCTCGCGCTCTCGGTACTCGGGGTCGTGATCATGGGCAAGTCGCTCTCGCTCGTCGACCTCGTCGAGGCCCAGGCGGCGGACATCTGGTACATCGTCCCCCAGATCGTCGGCTTCGTCGTGTTCATGATCGCGGGCACGGCCGAGACCGCGCGTGCCCCGTTCGACCTCCCAGAGGCCGAGCAGGAGATCGTCGCCGGGTACCACACCGAGTACGGCGGAATGCGCTTCGGGCTGTACTCGATGTCCGAGTACGTGAACCTCATCACGCTCACCGGTCTCGCCGTCACGCTGTTCCTCGGTGGCTGGCACGGTCCGTGGCTCCCCGGCCCCATCTGGTTCATCCTCAAGGTGCTCGTGATCCTGTTCGTGTTCATCTGGATCCGCACGACGCTCCCGCGCCTGCGCTACGACCAGTTGATGCGGTTCGGATGGAAGGTGCTGCTCCCTGTCGCGACGCTGAACGCGGTTGTGACCGCGGTACTGGTGGTAGCGCTGTGAGCGCTGTCATCACCATCCGCAACGCGGCTCGGAGAGGGCGCTGATGACGCAGCCGATCGGGACACTCAAGGGTTTCGGGGTCACCTTCAAGCACCTCTTCAAGAAACCGATCACGCAGCAGTACCCGGAGTTCAAGCGCGCGGTCTATCCGCGGTTCCGCGGTCGTCACCGGCTCCATCTGCACGAGAACGGGCTCGAGAAGTGCGTCGGTTGCTCGCTCTGCGCCGCCGCGTGCCCGTCCGACTGCATCCGGGTCGTCGCGGACGAGAACACGGCCGACAACCGCGTCTCCCCGGGTGAGCGCTACGCGCGGATCTACGAGATCAACCTCTCGCGCTGCATCTTCTGCGGCTACTGCGAGCTCGCCTGCCCGTTCGATGCAATCACACTCGAGAACGACTTCGAACTTTCCGAGTACTCGCGCGACGACCTGATCTACACGAAGGACATGCTCCTTGCGCCGCCGATCAAGCGTGTTCCGGTGCAGGACTCGGGGATGTTCGACACCCCGATCCCCGCGTACAAGGCGTCGTCGTAGATGGGCAACGTGCTCGTCTGGGTCGTCTGGGTCGTGGCCGCCGGCGCATGTCTTGCGACCGGCCTACGGGTCGTGACCGCGACGAGTCCGTTCTCGTCCGCGCTCTCGCTGATCGGGAATCTCGCCTCCCTCGCGGTGCTCTACCTCCTCGCGGGCGGCGAGTTCGTCGCAGCCGCGCAGGTACTCGTGTACGCGGGCGCGGTGATGGTGATGTTCCTGTTCGTGATCGCCTATCTCGGTGGTCGGGCGGATACACCGTTCGCGGGTGGTGCCCGCGGCGCCCAACTCGCGTCGATCGTCGCGTCAGGTGCGCTGCTCGCGGTCGTGCTCCTCACGCTCCTGCTCGACGCGGGTGGCCGACTCTCTGACGAGGCAGATATCGAGCGCGCGTTCGGCAGTCCGGCGGAGATGGGACGGCTGTTCCTCACCGACCACCTGCTCGCGTTCGAGATCACGTCGATCGTGCTGCTCGTCGCCGCGGTTGGCGGAGTCGTGCTCGGAACGCGCTCGCGCGCGGAAGAGGAGACGGACGCGTCGGAGGTGAGCGCATGACCGGCCCGAGCGTCCCGTTCTACCTCGTCGTCGCCGGAATGCTGTTCGCGATCGGGACGATGGGCGTCCTCACGCGGCGCAGCCCGCTGATCGTCCTCCTCTCGATCGAGATCATGCTGAACGCCTCCAACCTCGCACTCGTCGCGTTCTCGCGCCTGTTCGGTCAGATGGACGGCCAGGTGTTCGCGCTCGCGGTGATGGCGGTCGCCGCCGCCGAGGTCGCCGTCGGGCTCGGCCTGATCGTCGCGATCGCGCGTCGCAGGCTCGCACTCGATGTCGACACGTTCGCGGAGCTCCGCGGATGAACAGCGCCCCTGTGATCGGCGCGTGGGTGTGCCTGCTCGCACCGCTCGCGGGCTTCCTCGCGATCATGCTTGCCGGCGAGCGCCTCACCCGACGGCAGGCGGGGATCGTCTCAACCGGGTCGGTGTTCATCGGGTTCGCGGGCGCGGTCGATGCGTTCGTGCGCTTCTGGGGACGCGACGCGGAGGAGCGCCAGGCGCTCTCGACCGCCTGGACGTGGCTGGCCGCGGGGGATTTCCGTGTCGGGCTCGAGATCCTCGTCGATCCGCTCTCGCTCGTGATGATGCTCGTCGTCACGGGCGTCGGCGGGCTGATCGTCCTGTACTCGACCGGCTACATGGCGGGCGATGACGAGGAGCGCCGCTACTTCGCGTACATGGCGCTGTTCGTCTTCTCGATGCTCCTGCTCGTCCAGAGCGGCAACCTGCTGCTCCTGCTCGTCGGCTGGGGACTCGTCGGACTTGCCTCGTACCTGCTGATCGGTTTCCATCACGACCGACCCTCGGCGATCGCGGCCGCGAAAAAGGCGTTCGTGGTGAACGCGCTCGGTGACGCGCTGATGGCGCTCGGCCTGATCCTCGTGATCGCCAAGATCGGCTCGCTCGACTACGAGGCGCTCTTCCACGCGGCGGAGCACGGCGAGTTGTCGGGGACCGTGCTCGCGCTCGTCGCGCTCGGGCTCCTCGGCGGCGCGGCCGCGAAGTCCGCGCAGGTGCCGTTCCACACCTGGCTCCCGGACGCGATGGAGGGCCCGACCCCGGTCTCCGCCCTCATCCATGCGGCGACGATGGTCACCGCAGGCGTCTACCTGATCTGCCGTACCGCGCCCGTGTTCGAAGCCGCGCCCGAGATCCAGGCCGTCGCCGCGGTGATGGGACTCGTGACGCTTCTCGTCGCCGGGCTTGTCGCGCTCGTCGAGCAGGACATCAAGCGCGTGATCGCCTACTCCACGATGTCGCAGATCGGCTACATGTTCGTCGCGGCCGGGGTCGGCGCATACGGATTCGCGATGTTCCACCTCGTCACGCACGCGTTCTTCAAGGCGCTGCTCTTCCTCGCCGCAGGCGTCGTGATCCACCACCTCCACGGCGAGCAGGACATCCGGCGGATGGGCGGGCTGCGCGGGGCGCTGCCACGCACCCATCTCGCGTTCCTCGTCGGCTCGCTCGCGCTCGTCGGGATCCCGCCGCTCGCAGGGTTCTGGTCGAAGGACGCGATCCTCGCCTCGACGCTCGCCACCGGCGGAGCGCTCGGGTGGATCCTCCTCGCGGGTGGTGTCGTGGGTGCGTTCCTCACCGGCTGCTACTCCCTCCGGCTGTACCTCTCGGTGTTCCACGGACCGCGTGGCGAGGCGCACGGGCACGACACCGCTCACGGTGAGGGCCCGGTCTCGATGACCGCGACGGTCGCGGTGCTTGCAGGCCTCTCGGCGGTCGGCGGGCTCCTCCAGATCCCGGGGGTCTGGCACCCGTTCGCGGGCTGGCTCCACCATGTGGCGGAGCCGCTCGTCGAGCCGTCGGTCACCGAGGAGTGGCTCACAAGCGCGGTCGCCGTCGCAGTCGGGGTGGCAGGCGTGCTCCTCGCACGACGCGCCTTTACCAGCGGGCGCGATCTCGTCCCCGAGGGGCGTGCGAGACGGGTGCTCGAGGCGAAGTTCTACTTCGACGAGTTGTACGACGCGATCTTCTCCCGTCCCTTCCAGGCAGTCGCGGTCCGGCTCCGCGACCGGTTCGAAACCCCGGTCGTGCAGGGCTCGATCGACGGCGTCGCCGCCTCGGTCCAGGGCGCGGGCACGGTCACCGGTCGCGCCCAGACAGGTCTCCTCCGCGGCTATGCGTTCGCGATCGCCGTCTCGGTGGCGCTGCTCATCCTCCTCTTCGTGGTGGCCCGCTGATGCTCACCACGATTCTCATCGCGCTGCCGCTCGTCGCGGCGCTCGCGGTCTGGCTCCTACCGCTCTCGAAGGACTCGACCGCAGGGCTCGCGGTGCTTGCGCTGCTCGCCGAACTCGGTCTCTGGGCGGGGTCGGTCGTGCCGCTCGACATCGTCACGTTCGGCCTCATCGACTCCGGCTCGCGCTTCGACTTCGCCGCGAGCGCGCCGCAGTTCTCCGCCGAACGCGTCTGGTTCGAGGACTACGGCATCGCGTACTCGGTCGGACTCCACGGGTTCCAGCTCTGGCTCGTCGGTCTCACCGCGATCGTCGGCGTCTGTGCGGTCGGATACGGCGCCTGGGCGGGCCGCGAACGGCCGCGTGCCTACTTCGGCCTGATGCTGTTTCTCGTCGGATCTCTCGTCGGGGTGTTTGCCGCGCAGGACCTCCTGCTGTTCTACGTCTTCTTCGAGGCGATGCTGATCCCGATCTACGTGCTTGTCGGAGTCTGGGGTGGCGAGCACCGCGTCCGCGCGACCGTCACGTTCGTGATCTACACGATGGCGGGTTCACTCCTGATGCTCGCCGCGATCGTCGCGTTCGGGATCGACCAGGGGACGTTCTCCCTCTCCGAGGCGGGAACGAGCAACAGCACATGGGTGTTCCTCGGGTTCCTCGCCGCGTTCGCGGTGAAGGCGCCGCTGCTCCCGTTCCACGGCTGGCTCCGCGCCGCCTACGTCGAGGCGCCACCCGAGGTCGGAGCGCTCCTCTCCGGGGTCGTCTCGAAGGCCGCGGTGTTCGGACTCGTCTGGATCGTCCTCCCGCACTTCCCCGGTCCGGTCGCGGAGTGGCGTCAGGCGGTGCTTGCGCTCGGTGCTCTCACCCTCGTCTACGGGTCGGTGCTCGCATTCCGCCAGCCGGATGCGCGCGGCGTGATCGCGTACTCGTCGATGGGACAGATGGGCCTCATCGTGCTCGGGGTCTTCTCCGCCAACGAGCTCGGCCTCGACGGCGCGATCCTCCACTCGGTCAACCACGGACTCGTTTCGGCCGCGCTCTTCCTTCTCGCCGCGATGATCGAGTCACGCACCGGATCCGGGGCGTTCGCCAGTCTTGGTGGGATCGCGAAGGGCCGTCCGCTGCTCGCGACGCTCGTGATGGTGACCGGGATGTTCGCGCTCGCGGTACCGGGTTCCGCGAACTTCGCCGGTGAGTTCGCGATCCTCGCCGGGGTGTTCGCCCATGGCTGGGGCTGGGCCGCGGTCGGTGCCGCCGCGATCGTGCTCGCAGCGCTCTACGCGCTCCGGTTCATCTCCGCGATCCTCCACGACCGGCGCGGCACGGCCGTGACGGGCGAGCGCGACGACCTCGGGCCGAACGAGCTGTGGCTCGTCGTCCCGCTCGTCGTCGTCCTCGTCGCGCTCTCGCTCTGGCCCGCCGCAGTGACCGACCGCTCGTTCCCCGCCGATGGCATCGCCGCGATTGCGGGGGGTCCCGAATGACACCTGCATCGATCGCCACCCCCGTGGTGGACTGGCTCGCGCTCTCCCCCGTTCTCGCCGCACTCGCAGCCGCGACGGTCGCACTGCTCGGCGCTGTGCTCGTCCCGCGCGCGATGGAGCGCACGTTCTCGGTCACGGTCACGGCGATCGGACTCCTCGGCGCGGCGGCGCTCGCCGTCATCGTCTACGACCGCACACCGGAGCAGGCGCTCCAGATCGCAGAGTCGATGAGCCGCGACCGACTCGCCGCGCTCGCACAGATCCTCATCGCCGCCGTCGGCGCTGCGGTTGTGCTGCTCGCTGCGGGCGACCGGAGACGTGACCACGTCGGCGAGTTCTACGCACTCGTTGCCGTCGCGATCGCCGGGATGCTGTTCTTCGTCCAGGCCGGAAACCTGATGACCCTGTTCCTCGGTCTCGAGTGGTTCTCGATCGCGCTCTACATCCTCTGCGCGCTCGACACGCATCGGAAGGCATCGCTCGAGGCGGGGCTCAAGTACCTCATCGTCGGGTCGTTCGGCTCCGCGATCCTCCTCTTCGGGTGCGCGCTCGTGTACGGCGCCACCGGCGAGCTCGGGTTCACGGCGGTGCGCGACGCGATCGGCGCGGACGATCCACTCTTCGTCGCAGGGCTTGCCGCGATCCTCGCGGGACTCGCGTTCAAGGCGTCGGCCGCCCCATTCCACATGTGGACACCCGACGTCTACCAGGGCGCCCCGACCGCGGTGACCGCGCTGATGGGCTCCGCAACGAAGGTTGCGGCGCTCGTCGTCGCCCTCCGCGTGCTCGTCACCGCGTTCCCCGAACAGTCCGAACTCTGGACGGTCGCGCTCGCGGTACTCGCGGTCGCGTCGCTCGTCGTCGGGAACCTCGCCGCGCTCGTCCAGAGCGACCTGAAGCGGCTCCTCGCATACTCGTCGGTCTCCCATGCGGGGTTCGGTCTGATGGCCATCGCCGCCGCGAGCGCGAACGGATCACGGGCGCTTCTCTACTACCTCGTCCCCTACGCCGCTGCCACCGTCGGTGCGTTCGCGGTGATCGCGGCCCGGGAGCGCCAGCTCGGCCGCGCGGTCGACTTCGAGGCGCTCGAAGGGCTCGGGTGGGAGCGACCGTTCCACGGAGTCGCTCTCTGGGTGTTCGTGCTCGGATTCGCCGGGTTCCCACTCACCGGCGGGTTCATCGGGAAGTTCGCGGTGTTCGCCGCCGTATACGAGGCGGGGTGGTGGTGGCTCGTCGTGATCGGGGTGGCCGCGACCGCGGTCAGCCTCGGCTACTACCTCGCGATCGTGCGGGCGCTGTACATGCGGCCCGCTCCCGCCGTGGGGAGCCCCGTCGTCGCCGGTGGCGCGCCGGCGCGCGATCTGCCCCTCGATGGCGTCGTCGCCGCTGCGGTCGTGGTTGTGATCGGCTCGTTCTTCTTCGTCCAGCCGATCATCGATCTCGCCGCACGCGCAGCGTCGGTTCTCCCGTTCTGACCGCCGCTCGTCCGACTCACGCTGCGCGAGACGGACGGGACGGGCAGTAGATTGGGCGCCGTGGCGACGACGCTGACCTGGCTCGGGCACAGCGCATTCCGGCTCGACACTCCGACGGGCACGCGCGTCTACCTCGACCCGTTCCTCAACGGGAACCCGTCGTGTCCGGACACGGAGCGAGAGCCGGAACGGTGCGACCTGATCGTCGTCACCCACGGGCACCACGACCACGTCGGCGATGCGGTGGTGCTCCAGCAGCGCTTCGGCTGCGCCCTCATCGCGCAGGTCGAGTTGCGCGCGTGGCTCACGCGCGAGGGTGCGGCGAGCGACGGGATGGCGCACTCGCCGAACAAGGGTGGCGCGATTGCGGTAGGGGATGTCCGGGTAACTCTCACCGATGCGAACCACTCGTCGAGTGCGCCCGACGGCACGTATCTCGGTGAGCCGTGTGGGCTCATCCTCGAGTTCGACGGGGGGCCGACGATCTACATGGCGGGCGACACGGGGGTGTTTGGCGGGATGGAGCTGATCGGTCGCCTCTACCGGCCGGACGTCGCGATCCTCCCGATCGGCGACCACTTCACGATGGGGCCGCGGCAGGCGGCTCTCGCGGCCGAGCTCGTCGGCGCGCCCGTCATCGTCCCGTGCCACTGGGGGACGTTCCCGCTCCTCACCGGCACCCCTGACGTGCTGCGCGGGCTGCTCCCCGCCGGGGTGCGCCTGGTCGCGCCCGCACCGGGGGAGACGGTGACGCTGTGAGACAGCGCTGGTTCGGCTCCACCGGTCGCCAGGTGGACGCGATCGTGCTCGAGGGCGAGGTCTCGCTCGACGGCGCACTCGTCGTCGATGACGTAGGCAACCACGCGGTACTCCGCGACGCGCACGCGCAGGGGACGCCTGTCGTCGTGCGTGCAGCCGACGCGGCCGCGGTGCGCGAGGCGCTCGCGCACCCCGAGGTGTCGTGCGTCGTCGTCCGCAACCCCGCCCTCCTCGAGCTCGATCTTGCCGAACTCACCTACGGCGCGGTGTAGGGAACCCCTCGTGCAGCCCGTCGCGACCTACTCGATCTGCGCCTGTGACCTCGTGACGGCCCAGTGGGGGGTCGCGACCCAGTCGAAGTTCCTCGCGGTCGGCTCGGTCGTGCCCTGGGCCGCGCCGCACGTCGGCGCGATCGCCACCCAGTCGTACGCGAACCCCCGCTACGGCCCCGATGGGCTCGCGCTGCTCCGTGACGGCGCGACTGCGGATGAGGTCGTCGCTCAACTGACGGCGGCCGACCCGGAGGCGCACCTGCGCCAGCTGGGGGTTGTGGACAGCAAGGGGCACGGCGCAACCTTCACCGGCGAGGGCTGCTTCGACTGGGCGGGTGGACGCGTCGGGCCGGGGTATGCGGCGCAGGGGAACATTCTCGTCTCGGGCGCAACCGTGGACGCGCTCGCCGAGACCTTCGAGCGCAGTGCGGGCCGACCGCTCGCGGATCGCCTGCTCGACTGTCTCGACGCGGCGGAGGCTGCGGGTGGCGACAGCCGTGGCCGCCAGTCGTCGGCGATCCTGGTCGTGGAGCGCGACGGTGGCTACGCAGCACTCTCGGACACGCTGCTCGATCTCCGAGTGGACGACCACGTTGACCCGCTCGGCGAGCTGCGGCGCCTCTACGGGCTCCACGTCGCGCTGTTCGGGCGCACGCCTCGCGAGGAATGGCTCCCGCTAGAGGGTGTACTCGGTGACGAGGTCGCGTCGCACCTCGCGCGACTCGGTTTCGCCGACCTCGACGCATTCGCCGGGGTCGAGAACCTCGAGGAGCGCGTGGATGGGATGGCCGAGATCGACCCAGTCGTGCTCGACGCGCTCCGCGCGAAGGTGCAGTCACCGCGCGGCTGAGCACGCGGGCGGTCAGCCCCCCGGGAGCCTGAGCCCCGCCGCGAGCGCGCGGAACGCGGGAACCGGATCGTGCCCGGGTGGCGCTACGAGTACGACCGCGCCGTGCTCCGCCCCGGCGAGCGCGCCGACGAACATTTCGACCGCCGCAGCGAGCGCGAATGCCTTGTGCGCGTGCGGCCCGCCGAACGGGACGAGATCCTCCGGTCGGGCGCGGCCAGCGAGCACGTCGCCGTGCGTGACGGCACCCATCGAGACGTCCGCGACCAGCGGAGCCCCGTCACTCGATGGGACGGCGACCGCGATCGGATTCGTTCCGGTGAGAGGTGTCCCACCCGCCGGGTGCGGAAGCCGACGCGGCGAGGTCGCCGTGACGAGCGCGATGAGGCCACCGTCGGCGAGTAGCCGCGCCCACCAGCCGAGCGCGCCCGACGGGAAGCAGCGCTCGACCACGATCAGTCGCACCCCCTCAGGCGGATCGGCGAGGGTCGCCTCGACGACCGCGGCGAGCGCGAGGTAGCCGAGCCCGCCCGCGGCGTCCCAGCGTTCGAGCCCGTCGCGTCGCTCGAGGCGGAGCGGTGTCGCCGAGGGATCGAACCGCTGGGTCGCGAGCCACTCGATCCGGCTGTGGCCGTGGCCGGTCTTGCCCGCGCGCTCGGCAGCGTCGAAGTGCTCCCAGAGCGTCGCCGCAGCCGCAGCTCCAAGACCGAGCGCCGCGAGCCGGGCGAGACCCTCTTCGCGGATCACGGCTAGAGGACGGTGAGAGCCTTGCGGATGCCGTGCGGGCGCCGTGCGCGGAGCTCGTCCGCGATCGCGAGGATCGCGCCCGCGGCCTCCGACTCCGGCGCCGCCTCGAACACGGTCTCGCCCGCATCTGCGGCCTCCCGGAGCGCCGGGTCGAACGGGATCCGGCCGAGAAGCGGCGCCTCGATCTCGGCGGCAAGCCGATCGCCACCACCAGAGCCGAAGAGCTCCTGCCCGGTGCCGACCAGGTACGACATGTTCTCGATCACGCCCGTGATCCGCATCCCGGTGCGCTGCGCCATCAACGCGGCGCGCACCGCGACCTGCTGCGCGGCGGGCTGTGGAGTGGTCACCACCACCGCCTCGGCGCGAGGAAGGAGCTGGCCGAGCGAGATTGCGACATCACCGGTTCCGGGTGGCATGTCTACAACGAGCGTGTCGATGTCACCCCAGTGGACGTCGCTCAGGAACTGCTCGAGCGCCTTGTGCAGCATCGGGCCGCGCCACATGATCGGGCCATTCTCCTCCTGGAAGAACCCGATCGACATCAGCTTCAACTCCCCGCGGACGGGCGGCACGATCATCGAATCGACCACTATCGGCCGCTGCGTGATCCCGAGCATGTGGGGGATCGAGTATCCGTAGACATCGGCGTCGAGTACCCCGACCCGCTCGCCACGTTCGGCGAGCGCCGCTGCGAGGTTTGCGGTGAGCGTCGATTTCCCGACCCCACCCTTGCCCGAGGCGACCGCGATCACGCGCGTTGTTGGCTCCAGCTGCACCGTCCGTTCCGGTCGGCCGCCACGCAGGCGGGTCGCGAGCGCCTTCTTCTCGTCCGGCGACATCACGTCGAAGGAGAGCCGAACGGCGGTCACGCCTTCGACAGCGCCGACGTGCTGCTGCACCTGATCCTGGAACGAGTTCCGGAGCGGGCAGCCGGCGACGGTCAGTGCAATCGTCACGTCCACCGACCCGTCAGCCGCGATCGTCACGTCGCGCACCATCTGCAACTCGGTCACCGGGCGCTTCAGTTCGGGATCGATCACCTGCTCAAGTGAGCGGAGAATTGCGTCGCGATCGGGGATCATGCGACCGAGGGTACCGGCATGCCCCCGCCTCAGCGGAGGGCGGCTGCCAGTGCTGCTGCGGTCTCCGCGCCCGCGGCCGCGGTGATCCGCGAGCGGCCGACGAGGTCGAGCGGAGCGGTGCCGAACGGCGGATCGTCGAACGCATCGATCACGAACCCGCGCTCGCGCACGAGGAGCTGCGCAGCAGCGACATCGATCGAGCGGGCCGGCTTCAAGCAGGTGACCGCATCGACGCGGCCCGCCGCGAGGTGGCAGAGCGAGAGCGCGAGCGAGCCCATCACCCGGAGCCGGTCGGAGAGTTCGACGACCGCCGGTGCGGTCCGCGCGATCGCGGCAGTTGTCGTTCCCTCGAAGGCGAGAATCTCGACCGGCTCCTTTGGTCCGGGGCCGGTGAGCGGCTCCCCGTCGAGAAACGCGCCGCCGCCCCTGACCGCAAGCCACTCCTCACGCGCGCCGAAGTCATAGACGTACCCGAACCGGACATCGTCCATCGTCGGGCCGTCCGCAACCGCAATCGAGAGCGAGAAGTACGGGATCCCGCGCTTCGCGTTCACCGAGCCATCCACCGGGTCGACGACAACACGGGTGCTGCCACCGTTTCCGTACACGCGCTCACCGAGCTCCTCCGAGACGAGGATGAAGTCGCCTCCCAGCGCGTCGAGTCGGGCCACGACGGCGTCCTCGCACGCGGCGTCGATCGCGGTCGTCTCGTCTCCACCGACCCCGTCGCGAAGAACGGGCTCGCGCTCGAGCCGCGTCGGGAGCCGTCTCAGGATCGCATCGATGTCCGCAACACACACGCGGCAGAACGCGGTCCAGTCGGGCTCACCCATCGTGGTCTCAGTCATCGAACGGGTGGAAGAGCAGCCCGGAGAGGGCTTTCGGCGCAAAGTAGGTCGTCTTCGGCGGCAGCACCTCGCCGCGCCGTGACCGTTCGAACACCTCGGCGGCCGGCACGGGGCGGACGAGCAGCGCGGCGGTAACCTCGCCGCTCCGGACGCGGGCGATCGCCTCGGCTCCGTCGGCGACGTAGGAGATCCCGTCGCGCCCGACGCGGTCGACGAGTTGGACGTCGAGCTCACCCTCGGCGCCACGGACGAGACGTGCGCCGTCCGCGGTGACCAGGACGGTCGCCGCTCGCCCTGCGGGCTCCGCCGCAAGAACCGCGACGGGGTCGGCGTCGGGGCCGAGTGGCTCTCCGTCGAGAGCGGGCACGCGGCCCTCGTACAGGCGGTGCGTCGCGAGCACGGCGAGACCTGGATCGGTTGACGCAACGAGCAGCGCCATCACGGAGAGCGGGCGGCCGAGCTCCTGGGCAAGGGCGAGCGTGGCCTCGTACCGGTGGTGCCCGTCCGCGATCAGCAGTTGGCGGTCGGCGAACAGCGCCGGAATCCCGGTCGCCGCAATCCTCCAGAGCGCCGACCCGTGCGCCTCGATGTCGGGTGCGCGGTCGGGTGTCGCGCAGTCGAGCGAGCCCTCGTAGAGAAAGAACAGCGGTTCGAGTTGCCCGTCCGCGGCACGCAGAAGACGGAGCCGCCCCTCGACCGGGCCGCGATGCGTGTGTTCGTGCCGCAGCACCACGCCGCTCTCGTACGGCTCCGCAACGAGTGAGGCGACAAGACCCCGACGGATCGAGGGTGAGCCGTCCGGAAGAGTCACTTGCTGTTCGACGAGCCACATGCACGGCTCGGCATCGCGAACGAGAACGCCACTTGCCAGCCAGTCGTGGAACCTCGCACCCGCAGCCTCCTCGCTCTCGGCGAGCGTCAGGTTCAGCACGCTGTGCGGGTGGCGCGCCGCGAGCGCGTCACGCTCGGACGCGGAGATGACGTCGTAGGGCGGAGCGACCTGATCAGGCGAGGGCGCGGCGTAGCGCGCAAACCGGTGTGGGCGGACGTCGGTCAGGCTGACCCAACTCTACCGCCGCCTTCGTCGATGACTTCTGACTCGGCGGTTGCGGGGTCCACCATCCTCCTCCCCACGGCTCGATTCTACTTCGGCACCCTGTGCCGTGTCTGTGCCGAACCGTGCCGATTGTGTGCCGATCTGCGCCCATCGGCGGTGGGGAGCGAGCGCCCTAGACTCCGGTTGATGACCACGATCCGGGAGCTTGAGGCAGGCCGCACCGTCGAGGCGACGTTCGCCGTCGCGCGCAAGGACCGCCGCACCGCCCGGAACGGCCGCCCATGGCTCTCGCTCGAGCTCGTCGACCCCACGGGCCGGATCCACGCCAGCGTGTTCCAGGACGTGGAGCTTCTCGATCGACGGTTCGCCGAAGGCGACGCGATCCGCGTCCTCGGGCAGGTCGAGCGCTTCGACGGGCGGCTGACGATCCGCGTGCGGACGCTCGAGCTCGCGGAGGACGCCGATCCCGCATCGTTCTCGCCGACGCTCCGCCGCGACGCGGACGAGCTCGACGGGTTCCTCGACTTCCTCGCCGCCGAGATCGCACACCCCGGGCTCGCCGCGACCGTCGCCGCGCTTCTAGAAGACAATGAGATCCGCGAGGCGCTCCGGCGACTCCCGGCGGCCGGGATCGACGGCCACCACGGATACGCGGGCGGGCTGCTGGAGCACATCGTCGGTGTTGCCACGCTCTGCCGCGAGACCGCCCAGCTCCACCCCCGGCTCCGCGCCGATCTCCTGCTCGCAGCCGCGCTCCTCCACGACCTCGGCCGTGTGCGAGAACTCGGGCCGGGCCCCGGGTTCCGCCCGACGGCGGAAGGTCGTCTTCTCGGTCATGTCCACCTCGGCACCCGGCTCGTCGAGGAACGTGCCACTGAACTGGAGCCCGAGGTTCTCGCTGAACTCCTCCACGCGATCGCAGGTCACCACGATCGCAGCGCGGCCCGCACGGCCGAGGCAGCCGTGCTGTACCACGCGAACCAACTGGACGCGCAGGCTGCGACGCGCTCCGTCGGCGACGACTGACCTGCACGCATGACGGGTCTCGCGCTGATGGGGGCGGCATCCTGGGGCGTCGGTGATTTCCTCGGAGGCCTCGCCGCTCGACGTGCGCACGTTCTCACGGTTCTCGTCGGCTCGCAGTTGCTCGGGCTAGCGGGGGCGATCGCCTGGGTCGCTACAAGCCACGATGCGCGCCCCGCGGTCGCGGACATCCTTCCCGCACTCGGCGCCGGCGCGGCCGGAATGGTCGGTCTTGCCGCTCTCTACCGTGGCCTCGCAGTCGGCGCCATGGGGATCGTCGCCCCGATCTCTGGCGCGAGCACGCTCGTTCCGCTCGCTGTCGATCTCGCGCACGGAACGGCCCCGACCGCGCCGCAGTTGGTCGGGATCGCAGCGGTTCTAGGGGGGATTGCGGTGCTGTCGCGCGCTGCCCCCGAGCCCGGGCTGGACAGATCGGCCGGACTTGCTGCCGGCGTAACGCTCGCGCTCATTGCAGCACTCGGCTTCGGACTCTTTCTCGTCGGGATCGATGCGGCCGCCGATGCAAGCGTCCCCTGGGCGGTCGCGTTCGCCCGTGGTGCCGGGGCCTCCCTCGCGCTCGGAGCCGCGCTCGTCGTGCGCGCACCCCTCGTGCCCACGATGCGCGTCGCCCCGCAGATCGCCGCGGTCGGCCTGTTCGACACGGGCGCGAATGTGCTCCTCGCGCTCGCGACGACACGCGGAGCGGTCGGGATCGTCGGGGTTCTGGGCTCGCTCTACCCGCTTGCGACGGTCGCACTCGCCCGACTCGTGCTCGGCGAGAAACTCGACTGGCCCCGACGCGTCGGTGCTCTGGTCGCGGTCGGGGGCGCCGCGCTCGTGGCTGCTGGCTGAACGCTCAGCGGTCGGCTGCGCCGACCGCGCTCAGATGTTGAACCGGATGTTGAGACAGTCGCCGTCGGCGACGACGTAAGTCTTCCCCTCGAGGCGCTGGAGACCGCGCTTCGCTGCCTCGGCGTGCGATCCGGCCGCAAGCAGATCGTCGGCAGCGATCACCTCACACCGGATGAACCCACGCGCGATATCGGAGTGGATCGTCCCGCCCGCATCGAGCGCCGACTCACCGCGGCGGAGCGTCCAGGCGCGCGTCTCCTTGTCCCCCACCGTGAAGAACGTGATCAGACCAAGCGCATCCTGGAGCGCGCGCGTGACCGCATCGAGCGCGGACGGGCCCTCACGGAACTCGGCCACCTCTTCCTCGGGGAGATCCGCGAGTTCCGCCTCGAGCTTGCAGTCGATCCCGTCCGGCCCGTTCACCAGTGGGATGAGCGGCTTCGTCGTCAGCGGCTCGAGGCCGGTCGGCAGCTCGCCGTCCCAGTCGGAGATCGCGAGACCGCTCTCGAGGTGCGCGAGAAGCGCTGCGAGCCCGTCGCGCTCCCGGTGTTTCGCGGGATCACCCGACTTCGCCTCCTTGGTGACCCGCTCGAGCCGCCGTTCCACATGGTCGCGATCGGCGACCAGAAGCTCGAGACTCAGCGTTTCGAGGTCGCTGGCGGGATCCGCGCCGTCACTGAACCCGTCCGCGACCGCGAGGATCGCGTCCACCTGGCGGATGTTGCCCAGAAGTTGCGCGCCCGTCCCGGGGACATCGACGACCCTCACCGCCGCAGGCGTCACCTTGCGGGCACTGACCAGCGCGGCCAGACGGTCGAGCCGATCATCGGCGATCGCCGCCATTCCGACGTTCGCCTTGTCGGTCATGGAGGCATAGGCGGTGATCTCCGCGCCCGCGCGCGTGAGCGCGTTGAACAGCGTTGTCTTGCCGCTGTTCGCCAGACCTACGATTCCGACTTCGAGTGCCACGGCGGCAAGGGTAACCGCGCCGCCGCGGTCGGCCGTCAGAGACCGAAACCGACGCGCGAATCGCGCGCGAATCGCTTCACGTAGACGACCTGTGGCACGACCACGGTGATCCGCCCATCTTCGGCATCGAGTTGGATCGTGCCGCCCGACCCTGCCGTCACCGCCCGTTCGAGCGCGTCGGCTGACGCGAGCGTGACGTTTGCGCTGACGATCTGGTCGCCGACGAACGCCACCTCGACACGGACGGAATCGATGTCAGCCACGTGCCACCACCTCCGTGAGAACGCCGTGCACGGCCTCCGGGCGGACGAACGCCACCTGGAGTCCGAACAGGCCGTCGCGTGGTTTTTCGTCCACCAAGGTCGCGCCCTGACCCCGAAGGTGGTCGAGTGCGGCCTCGAGATCAGCGACCTCGTATGCCACGTGGTGCATCCCGGGCCCGCGGCGCGCAAGAAACCGTCCCACCGGAGTGTCATCGCCGGTAGGTGCGAGGAGCTCCACGCGGCCGGTGCCGACAAGGAGCGAGACTGCCTCGACTCCCTGCTCGTCCATGAGCGCCCGGTGCTCAAGCGTCGCCCCGAACAGGGTGACGTACGTCGAGACCGCGGTCTCGAGGTCATCGACCGCGACCCCGAGATGGTGGATGCCGATCACCTCCACCCGATCGATGCTACTCGCCGCCGCGCGCGTGAGCGCGGAGCGCCCGCTGCAAGTCGACTGCGGCCGACCCGATCGCGAACGCGGTCCCGTCCACGGCCACGATCGGCATCACCTCGCGGACAGACGACGAGGTGAACACCTCCTCCGCGTCGAGGAGGGTCGCTAGCGAATGCTCACCCTCAACGACCTCGTACCCGAGTCCGAGCGCCAGCTCGATGAGTGCGGCGCGGGTCTCACCGGCGAGGATCCCGAGTCCGAGCGACGGGGTGTGAAGCGCCCGACCAATTCTCCACCACACATTGGTGACGGGTCCCTCGAGCACGACGCCATCGAGTCCTATGAGGAGCGCGTCATCGGCGCCGCGGCGCCGCGCCTCCGCCTCCGCAGCGAGATGCACGGCGTAGCTCGTCGACTTTGTGCCGGGGAGCAGCCATGGGAGCGAGCGAGCCGGTAGCTCGACCGACGCGAGCGACTGCCCTCGCGCACGGAGGGGCTCGATCCACTCGGGCACACGCGAGACGATCACGATCGCGACGGGCGCGCCGTCGGTGCCGGGATCAGTCGGGTGACCCGGAGTCCAATAGATGCGCAACACGGCGTCGTCGGCGCCGGGCGCACGACAGCCCGATACTGCGAGCGCCTCCTCGATGAGGCTCTCGACGTGCCCCGGCTCGGGAGGCGGCAGCCCGAGTGATGCGGCGGAGCGGGCGAGCCGCGACAGGTGCTGCTCGAGCCGGAACGGCTCGCCGCCGTACACCCGCGTCGTCTCGAATGCGGCACGGCCACGCGCGAACCCCTCGTCGTCCGCTGGGAGCACCGGCGCGGTCGGATCGACAGCCCCTCTCCCCGAGACCGCAACCGCCAGCGGACGGCTGCTCATCGCTGCCCGACCCCGATCGTTGCGAGATGGTGGCCGGAGGCGAGCGGGTGCGTGCGGGGCCAGCGAGCCGTCAGTGGATCGCGCTCTCCGGCCCGATCAGCGCATAGACGCAACTCATCCCCTGGGCGCCTGATTCGGTGACGGTGACGGTGATGCTGGATCCGGACGCGCCGAACGTCGCCGACGACGTGAGGTCCTTACCGGTGCAGAGGTTCCTGACCTTCACATCCGCGCGGGCTGCCCCGGAGATTGCCCAGATCACCGAGTTCACCATCTCCACGCGACTTGCCTTGTAGCCGGTCGAGATCCTCTTTGCCACCGCGAGCAGACCGCCGTGCCGGTGGTCGAAGCCACCGAAGGCGAGAAGTGAGGCGCCATTCGCGAGATCGAGTCGCTCGGGGTCGGCTCCGTAGAAGCTCAACTCGGACAACGCCGACCAGTGGGCTCCGTCATCGTTCGACGTTCGCAGCCGGAACCCGAGCCTGCGCTGAGTCGAGGCATCGCTCTCGTCCACGGGGAGCACCTGCTCGATGACCCCGCTCGCCGTCCGGTAGGTCTCCGGGTTGTTCTGGATGTCGTGATCGAGTGCGAGCGTCCGTGACGCGTCAACGGACCACGTCTGTCCGTCCGTCGAGGTCAGTGCACACGCCTGACGCTTGAACGGCGGCTTCGCCGTCGGCTGGAGATCCTAGGCATACGCGAGGAACCCGCCAGCGACCTTCACCACCTGGGGATCACCGAGGAACCCTGCCTTCACGCCATCCTTGCTCACGCACGCCGACGTGGGGACGGCTGCGCCGCTCCCCTTCGTGAAGTCCTTGCCGTCCATGGAGGTGAACCGCGTCATCGCGTCGACACCACCGGCAGGGATCCAACCCCAGGCTTCATAGCCGCCGCTCTCGGCCGCTCGGACAGTGACGGGTGACTGAACATCGATCCGGACACCGCTTTCCAGCGTCCAGGATGCCCCGCTGTCCGAGGAGACGTAGGAGTGGATCTTGTTGTCGAACCCCGCCGCTGAGGATTGCTTTTCGTTGCCGTTCTTGAAGAACATGCGTAGCCGGCCATCTGCGAACTGCAGGAGTGCGGGGTCGGAGACGTTGCCGAGGCCCGACTGCAGGGAGCCCACCGACCAGATCAGTCCGTACGTCAGCGGGACCGACGCGGGCGCGGCAGTCGATCCACCCGCGGCGGACGATGCTCCGCCTCCGGGCGACGGCGGCGTCCCGAGCGGCGGAGGTGATCCGGGCTGGGGCGTGGGAGGCGCTCCAAGCTGGGGCGTTCCCGACTGGGGCGTGCCGAGCGGCGGGGGTGTCCCGGGCTGGGGCGTGGGAGGCGCTCCAAGCTTGGATGTTCCAGGCTGCGGAGCGCTCTTCGCCGCCGCCTTCTTCGGCGGGGTGGGCACCCACTGCAGCTTATTCCCGACCTTCGTGCACACGTTGACGACGCCCTTGATCGTCGTCTTCTGACCCACCTTCACACACTTCGGGGTCGCGGCGACAGAGATCCCTGCCGTGGCCACGAGCACCGCGACGACACAACCGACGGAGAGTGCAAGTCGCTGGCGATTCACGGTACCCCTCCAGAATTCGGATGGCCGGGTGGGAACGCCGCAGATCATACGCGATCGGGCGGTGCTCTAGTTCTCGCTTAAAGGCACGGCCGGTGCGACAAGTTCGTCGCCGTCCAGCGGTGCGCCGACCGCGTCCAACAACGGTCGCGCCTTCGTGAGCGACTCCTCGACCTCCGCCTCGGGATCGGAATCCCACACGACACCGCCGCCGACCCACAGGTGAATCCGGTCGTGAACGACCGCGAACGTCCTGATCGTCAGCGCGAACTCGAAGTCGCCAGTCCCCCACACGCGTCCCAGCGCACCCATCGAGGCGCCGCGACCGACCGGCTCAAGCGACGCGATCAGATCGACCGCTGCGATCTTCGGCGCACCGGTCACCGACCCGCCGGGGAACGTCGCTTCGAGGAGTTCCGCAAGCCCTACCCCCGCCCGGAGTCGGCCCTCGACGAGCGACACCATGTGCTCGACACCTGCGAGCGGCTCGGTCGCCATCAACTGCGGCCAGCGGACGCTGCCCGGCTCGCAGACCCGCGAGAGGTCGTTGCGCTCCAGATCCACGATCATCAGGTGTTCCGCGGCATCTTTCGTCGATGCGTGGAGTTCTGCGCCCCATCCCGCGGGCCGTGTCCCCTTGATTGGCATCGTCCAGATCCGACCGCCACGACGCGCCAGAAAGAGCTCGGGGGACGCGGACACGATCGCCCATCCCTTGCCTTCGAGCACCCGCCAGTCGGGCTCTGCAAGCGGCCAGTCTCTCGGTTGCGTCAGGGAGCGGAGACGGGAGGCGAACGCGCCGGCCGAGCCCGTGAACGGCGCCGACAGGTGCTGCACGAGATTGACCTGATAGACGTCGCCCCGGCCGATCGCCGCGCGGACTGCCTCGACTGCGGCCGCGTATTCATCGGGCGACCAGCTCCGCTCCCACGCTCCGATCGCGTACCCGGGCCCCTCAGCCACCGGATCACCCGACGTCCCGCGTCCATCAACATCGTTGTCACTTTCGACATCGTAGTTGCCTGATCGGACGACACAGACTGCGAGAGGAAGATCGCACGGCTCCGAAGGAGCCGGCGCCCCCGTTCGTCGGATCTCACCGGAGAGCCCGTATCCGAGGTAGAGGTCGGCGACACGCTCCTCGGCGCCGGGCGCGAAGAAGCCCTGCTCGCGGAGCCACTCCTCGAGCCGCGCGAATGCCCCGGCGGACGCGTGTGTCTCGAATCGAGCGGCCACGGCGGGACGGCACCCTGCGGCGGTCACCGCGACGAGCGAACCCGACGGATGAGCGCGTCGGTCGATGGGTCGTGGCCAAGAGCGGGGTCGTCGACCGACGCCAGGTCGTCGGCGATCGTGTCCGCGAGCCGCTTCCCGTGTTCGACTCCCCACTGGTCGAACGGGTTGATTCCCCAGACGGTCGCCTGCGTGAACACGCCGTGCTCGTAGAGCGCGATCAGCGAGCCGAGCGCGGCAGGGTCGAGTTGGTCGAGGAGAAGTACGGTGCTCGGCCGGTTCCCGGGCATCACACGATGCGGAATCTCGGACAGCGCGACGCCGTCGTCCGCCAGTTCCTCGGCCGTCAGTCCGAACGCGAGCGCCGCCGACTGTGCGAACAAGTTCGCGTTCAGAAGGTCGCGCTGTGGTTGCGTACCCTCGTGGACGGGGCGGAAGAACCCGATCAGATCGCACGGGACGAGCGCAGTCCCCTGATGGAGAAGCTGGTGAAAGCTGTGCTGGCCGTTGGTGCCGGACTCGCCCCAGACGATCGGCGCGGTCTCGACCTCGACGGGCTCGCCCTCAGCGGTCGCCGACTTGCCGTTCGACTCCATCGCGAGCTGGCCCAGGTAGGCGGGGAAGCGCGAGAGGTGCCGGTCGTACGGCAGTACCGCCAGCGTCTGCGCACCGAAGAAGTTCCGATACCACACCCCGAGGAGCCCGAGGACCAGCGGCAAGTTTGTGGCAGCGGGCGCTTCGCGGAAGTGCTCGTCCATCCGGTGCATCCCGGCGAGAAACGCACGGAACGCGGCGGGCCCGATCTCGAGCATGGTCGAGAGTCCGACTGCGCCCGGGAGCGAGTGACGGCCGCCAACCCAGTCGGGGAGAGCAAGCACACGGTCGGTCGCGATCCCGAAGCGTCCCGCCGAGTCCGCGTCGGACGTGACGGCAACGAAGTGCGAGGCGACGGCGTCCTCGCCCAGTGCACCAACGAGCCATGCGCGGAGCGCCCGCGCATTCTCGAGCGTCTCGCGTGTCGTGAACGTCTTCGAACAGACCACGATCAGCGTCTCCGCAGGATCAAGACCGCGTGTCGCCTCGACCACGCCGCTCCCGTCGAGGTCGGAGATGAAGCGAAACCGCAGAGCGCTGTCCACTCGGGGCCCGAGCGCCTCGTGTGTCATCACCGGGCCGAGATCGCTCCCACCGATCCCCACGTTGACGACCGTGCGGAAGCGACTGCCGGTTGCGCCGCGCGCCGAACCGTCCGCGACCTGGGTCGCGATTCGTTCCATCCGGTCGAGCGTCTCGTGGACGTCGCGCACGACGTCGTGTCCCTCCACGATGACTGAGCGCTCGCGCGGCATCCGGAGCGCGACGTGCAGCGCAGGACGCCCCTCTGTCGTGTTGACCCACTCTCCCCGGAACATGGCGTCCCGCGACTCGGGGACACCAGTCGCCCTGGCGAGCTCCACGAGCGCCCGTGTCACGCCGTCCGTGACGAGGTTTTTCGAAAGATCGGCGTGGACGCCTGCGGCTTCGAACGTCAGCCGATCGACCCGGCCGGGGTCGGTTGCGAAGAGTTCCCGCAACGTCGTGCGCCCGAACGCCTCCCGCTGGAGGCGGAGCTCCTGCCACGCGGGATGATCGGTGACGGCCATCGGTTCGAGGGGCGGCGGGCCGGGGCAACCTGGCCGCGGCCGTTTGGTCCGCTTCACTCTAGAGGCTACGGCCGGCGCGACGGCGCCGCGGGGTCCGATCGCGACCGTTCGGGCCGCAGCGAACGCTGCCTACTCGGGATCGGCCCCGAGCGTCAGCGCGACGTGACGGAACACCTCGACCCCGAGGGCGAGATCGTCCACCGCGATCCGCTCGTCCGCGGAGTGGATGAGTCTCGCCGCGAGCTCGGCGCGCATCGTGCGCATCGGGAAGAACCCGTACGCGGTCGTCCCGAATGCCGAGCGCAGGTAGTGGCTGTCTGTGAACCCCGAGCAACAGCTGGGGACGAGCGAGGCGCCCGGTTCGAGTCGGCCGACCCAGCCAGCCAACGACCGCCAGAGTGGTGTGTCGATGGAGGAGCGCGTCCCACCGACGATCTCGTTCGCGACCCACTCGATCTCCCACGGACCCGGGACGGCTGCCCGCACGAGCGCCTCGACAGCGGCGACATCGGCCCCGGGGAGCATCCGGCAATCCACGTCGAGCACACACTCGCCCGGAACGACGTTCCGCTTGCGCGACGCCTCGATCATCGTCGGGCAGAGCGTCGCGGCGAGAAGCGGTGCGATCAGGTCGGCTGCGAGCGGCGACACACGACGTGCCCGCTCGAGCGCCTCCTCGACGGGCGGCACCTCACCGACGACCTGTTGAAGGAACGCCTTCACTTCGGGGATGAGCTCGCGCGGCGGCTCCAGCCGAGCGAGAGCTTCGAGCGCAGGCCCGACCTTGAGGAGCGCGTTGTCGGCCGCGAACGGATCGGACGCGTGGCCGCTTCGGCCGTGGAACCGCATCCGAAACGGCGCGGTCATCTTCTCGGCCGAGGCACACACGTAGAACGTCCGCCCGCCGAGCTCGTAGCGCTCGCCTCCCCCCTCGTTCAGCACGAAGTCGGCGCGGACGAGATCGGGGTGCTCGGCGCACAGCCACGACATCCCGAAGTCTTCCCCGACCTCCTCGTCCGAGGTGAGCGCGAGCAGCAGGTCGCCGGGGAGATCGGCGCTCTCCCGCGCGAGCGAGGCAAACGCAACCGCGGCGGCTGCAACGTGACCCTTCATGTCGAGCGCGCCGCGGCCCCAGATCTCATCGTCGACGAGGTCCCCCGACCACGGGTCTCGCGCCCACTCGGTCGCGTCCGCGAGCACCGTGTCGGTGTGCGCCATCAGCAGCAGGCTCGGTCCCGATCCCCCGGGGAGGCGGGCGACGAGGTTTGCGCGAGCGGGGTCTCGCCCCACCAGCGTCGACTCGATCCCGTTGCCCCTCAGGTAGGCCGCGAGCAGCTCCGCTGCCCGGGTCTCGTTCCCGGGCGGGTTCACGGTGTCGAGACGGAGCAGCGCCTGAAGAAGCTCCGTCGCCTCCCTCCGGAGGCTCACGCTTCGGCGTTCGCGCGCGCGGTGAGCGCGTTCCGCGCCTGCCAGAGCTCCGGGAAGGCGACCGCCTGCACGAGCCGACCGAGCACCTCGACCGGTGTCCCCTGCGTCCCGACGACCCCATCACCGATCACCCGCGCAACGACCCTGTAGTGCCGCATCCGCCACTGCTGGGCCCATGCGTCGAGCTCGATCATCGACTCGGCGAGCCGGTAGAGAGCATCGTGGTCGCGACGGCGCACGCAGAGCTCCGCGACGTCGAGGCCCGCGGCGTCGAGCTTTGTCGTGAACGCGGCGTCGAGCTGCGGCAAGACGCGACGGAACTCACGAAAGCCTGGGGAGTCGAACCCGCTGCCGTGTCCGAGAGCCCGACGGACGTCCTGGTACTCCCAGGGCGACATCTGCTCGAGCATCTCAAGAGCGTCGGTGACGAGTCGAATCGCGAGCATCGGGCGGCGCAACTGGCGCACCGCCTCGGCGATGTCGTTCTCCTCATCGAGGAGCCGCACCACCTCCTCGAGCTCGTTCCATGCGAGCTTCAGCCAGAGCTCGGACGACTGGTGTGTGACCTGGAACAGAAGCTCGTCACGATGCACCCACTCCTCGGGCCCTTTCTGCAGCGCGAGCAGTTCCTCGGTGTTGAGATATCGCTCGTAGTCGGAAGGGGCGCCGCCCGGAAGCACGGAATCCTCGAGCCGACTGTAGTCCTCCGACATCCCGCCGAGCATACTGCGGAGGTGGGCGACCTGTTCTCCGACGCCGCAGCCGTCTGGGCCTCAGACCACGCGCCACTCCCCGTACGGGTGCGGCCCACGACGCTCGATCAGCTCGTGGGGCAGGGGCACGTGCTCGGGCCTAGCTCGGGGCTCCGGCGGGCGATCGAGGGAGGCAGGCCGCCGTCGATGATCCTGCACGGCCCCCCGGGGGTCGGGAAGACGACGATCGCCCGGATCGTCGCCGCGGTGTCGGGAGCGGCGTTCGAGGAGTTGTCCGCAGTGTCCGCGCGCGTCGATGACGTGCGCAGCGCGATCTCGGCCGCACGCGATCGGCTCGGTGGCAACGCCGCGCGCACGATCCTGTTCATCGACGAGATCCACCGATTCGACAAGCGCCAGCAGGATTCGGTGCTGCACGCGGTAGAGGATGGGCTGCTGACGCTGATCGGCGCGACGACCGAAAACCCGTACTTCGAGGTGAACGGGGCGCTGCTCTCACGCTGCACCGTCGTGGAACTGCTGCCGCTCGAGCCGGCCGAGGTGCGGGTCGTGCTCGGGCGCGGCGCGCACGAGCTCGACGTCGTCGTCCCCGAGGACGTGCTTGACGAGATGGTGCTCCGCGCCGGCGGGGACGCGCGGACAGCTCTCCAGATCCTCGAACTCTCGGTGACGACCGCGCAGGGCGACCTCACGGTCGAGCATGTGGCCGATGTAGCCCGCAAACGGCCGCTCCGGTACGACAGGGCGGGAGACCGCCACTACGACCTCACCTCTGCGCTCATCAAGTCGATGCGTGGCGGGGATCCTGATGCGGCCGTCTACTACCTCGCAGCGATGCTGGAAGGAGGGGAAGATCCACGGTTCCTCGCGCGTCGGATCGTGATCGCGGCCAGCGAGGATGTCGGTGCCGCCGATCCGCAGGCGCTCGTCGTCGCCGTTGCGGCCGCACAGGCCGTCGAGCACGTGGGACTGCCTGAGGCACAACTCGCGCTGGCGCAGGCGGTGATCCACATCGCCCGCGCACCGAAGTCGCGTGCCGTCGCCGACGCCGTCTGGTCGGCCCGAGCCGATATCCGGCGCGAGGGGATCGAGCCCCCACCCGCGATGCTCCGCGATGCGCACTACCGGGGCGCGGCCGACCGCGGGCATGGCGCGGGATACCGGTCACCACACGACGACTCGACGCGACACGGGATCGACCATCTGCCCGAACGGCTGCGGGGCAGGCGGTACTTCACCGAGCTCGACTCGGATACGGGCGACGGCGGCACGGAGTGATCCGTGGCCATGCATCCCCTGCCGCGGCCGCTCGCGGGGCGCGGAGCGTCGTACTACCCGGCGGCACGATGTCGGCACACCCCCGTCACCCCTCCCGCACAGGGGTCGGAGCTAGCGTTCCTGTAGGGGGGATCGCATCCCCCCTGGGGGGCGTTGGGGTGGCGGCGAGGATGCGGGCGCGGTGAGATAGGCGCATGTGATGGCCGATCGGGTATGCCACGCGACGGCCGGGCACAACGCGTGAGGCGTCTCCACGTCCACGCGTGGGGACCGGAGGACGGTCCACGCATCGTCTGTCTCCACGGGGTGACGAACTGGGGCGGTCACTTCGGGCGGCTCGCCGAGGGTGCCCTCTCCGGGTACCGCGTCCTCGCCCCTGATCTCCTGGGGCACGGGTCCTCGCCGCCCGAGCCGCCGTGGTCGATCCGGGCACAGACCGAGGCGATCCTCGCGACGGTCGGGGAGGAGCCCGCCATCTGGATCGGCCATTCGTTCGGCGGGAGGATCGCGTTCGACCTTGCGGCCGCGCGACCGGAACTCGTGGAGCGACTCGTCCTGCTCGACCCCGCGATCGTCCGCGACCGCGGACCAGGGCTCCTGACCTGGGCCGAGCAGTCGCTCACCCGCGTCACCTATGCGACCTACGACGAGCTCATCGACCGCCGCTACGAGGAGAGCCTGCTGACGCGGGCGCCACGTGATCTCGTCGCCGGCGAGCTCCACGGCCACGTCATCCGAAACGACGAGGGCCGCTTCGAGTACCGCTACCTCCAGTCGATGCTCGTCGCGACATGGAGCGAGATCGCGAGCGCACTCCCAGCGTTCGATGCGATCCGCTGCCCGACGCTACTCGTGACGGGCGAGACGACCTACGTGCCGTTCGACAACGTGATCCCGGACCTGCGGTCGAGGCTCAGCGATCGGCTCGAGGTTGTCACCGTCCCGGGCGGGCACACCGTGCTCTGGGACGCGCTGCCCGAGACCGCCGCAGCGGTCTCGGGCTGGCTCGCGCGCACCAGGTAGCGACCGGCGCTCCCCGTCAGCGGTACAGCGTCACCGCATTCGAAGGCAGCGCGGGCGCGGCAGGGCAGGTGGGCGTGCCGAGTGTCCCGATCTGCAGGGCCTTCCCGCTCGCACGGACGACAACAGCACGGCCGAGCGGGCGCTACGCGACGTACTCGTCCGCGATCGAGAGCACCTCGTCGAGGATCGCGACACCCTCCTCCGCTTCCTCGAGCGTGATCGTGAGCGGCGGCACCACCATCACCACGTTCCAGTGCGTCATCAGGTAGAGGCCGCGCTCCAGCGCTGCCTTCGCCATCCGCGTCACCGGGAGTGCCGCCTCGCCACCACCGTTGAACGGGACGAGCATCTCCTTCGTCGCGCGGTTCTTCACGAGCTCGAGCCCCCAGAAGCAGCCAAGCCCTCGCACATCGCCGATCGACGGGTGCTTCGCGGCGAGCGCACCAAGCTCGCGCCCGAACCAGTCGCCCATCGCCGCCGCGTTCTCGACCACGCCTTCCTCACGGTAGGCCTCGATCGAGGCAATCGCCGAGGCGCAGGCGAGCGGGTGCCCCGCATACGTGAGTCCGCCAGGGAAGAACCGGTCGCGCACCCGGTCGATGATCTCGCCGCGCGAGATCATCGCGCCGAGCGGGACGTAGCCCGAGTTGATCCCCTTCGCGACCGTGATGATGTCTGGCACCACATCCCAGTGCTCGCACGCGAACCACTTACCGGTGCGGCCGAACCCGGCCATCACCTCATCGAGGATCAGCAGGATCCCGTGACGATCGCACACCTCGCGCACCGACTGGAGGTAGCCGTCGGGCGGGACGATGATCCCGTTCGTTCCGGTCACGGTCTCGAGCAGGATCGCCGCGATCGTGTGCGCGCCCTCGTACTGGATGATCTCCTCGAGGTGCGGCGCGCCGGTGCAGACTGGGCACGGATCGGGGTGTCCTGCGGGGCAGCGGTAGGTGTACGGATCGAAGGCACGGACGATCCCGGGCATCCCCGGCTCGACCGCCCACCGCCTCGGGTCACCGGTGAGCGATACCGCGCCGTTCGTGGCGCCGTGGTACGAGCGGTACCGCGCGATGATCTTGTCGCGGCCGGTCGCGAGCCGCGCAAGCTTGATCGCATTCTCGTTCGCCTCCGCACCGCCGTTCGTGAAGAAGGAGACGGAGAGATCGCCCGGTGTGACTTCCGCGAGCATACGGCCGAGTGTCGAGCGCGACTCGTTCGCCATCGGCGGTCCGATCGTGCAGAGCTGGTCCGCCTGATCCTTGATCGCCTGGATGATCTTCGGGTGCTGGTGGCCGATGTTGACGTTCACCAGCTGCGATGCGAAGTCGAGGTAGCGCTTCCCGTTGTAGTCCCAGAAGTGCCGTCCCTCGGCACCTGCGACCGCGATCGGGTTGATCGCGTTCTGCACCGACCACGAGTAGAGGACGTGTTCCTTCGCGTCGGCGACGATCCGTGCGCCGAGGTTCGGGTCGGTCTCGATCGTGGCCATCCGGGTTCGCTCCTTCGCTCGCGGGTCCGTTCGGCCGGATCGTAGCCCGTCAGGCTGCGGCCCCCGGGCAGGGACCGCAGCCCGATAGGCAGGGTGCGTCTAGCCGCGCAGCGGGACGGCGTACGAGGGCATCGGCGCCCCGGTCGCGCCGCGCAGCTTCAGCGGCAGACCGAGGAACGCGAACTCGTACTGCTTCTCTGCCGCGATCTCGTTCATGTCCACAACCTCGATGATCTGCGCGCCCGCGGTGGCGAACATGTACGCGTGGACGGGAAGGAACACGTCCTTCTCCTCGGACGGGAGCACCTCGAGACCGATCGTGTCGCCCGCGATGCACATTGCGCCGACCTGCTCGCACAGCCACTTCGCGGCCGGGAGGCCGATCCCCGGAGTGTTCTTCAGGTAGCCGTCGAAGTCGGGCCAGACGTTCATCCGGCCGGTGCGAACCAACACGACGTCCCCTCGCTTGAGCTCCACGCCCTGCTTCCGGACCGTGTCCTGAAGATCCTGTGGGGTGATCGCGTATGCGTCGGGGAGCACGTCCACGCCGTGCGTGCCCGCGACGTCGAGGAGTACGCCACGGGCGATCACCGGCGGGTACTTCTCGGGCCCACCCTTCGTCCAGATCCGGCTGCCGAGATCCTTGTCCGCGTCCCACCCGTTCCAGAACTTCCCGTAGAACCCCAAGTGGTTGAGCGTGTCGATGTGGGTACCGCAGTGGGTGTACATGTGGACCGAGTCGCCGCAGTACGAGTACGCCTCGTGCACGTGCGATCCGACACCCGACAGGTTGTCGTTGATCGACCCCTGCGGGGTATGCGTCATCCAGATGCCGTAGGGCGGATCACCGGCCGCAACCCACGACGGCATCCCGATGAAGTAGTCGACGTTGAGGTCGAAGAGGTGGCGACCGTCGAGATGGTCGAGGATCGCACGCGTCGAATCGGGCGTGACCCAGTTGAGGCGGCCGATCTCGTCGTCCGGCCCCCACGGGCTCTCCGAGACCTTGAGACCGTTGCGTTCGAGTACTGCATCGGGGACGAGTTCCTTGTCTGCCATCTCCAGTGCCTCCGTTTCGGGGTTCATGAGCCGGCCGAGCCTACTCCTCCGACGCCGCCTGCGAAAGTCGCCGGAACACCGCCGAGTAGTCGAGTGGGCCGTCACCGCGCGCCTGCGACTCGCGGTAGACCTCGATCGCCAGCTCCAGGACCCGGGCGTCGAGTCCGTGCTCCTCGGCAAGCTCGAATGCGAGGACGAGATCCTTTGCCAGCAGGTCGATGGTGAAGAGCGGCGCGAACCCCCGGCTTGAGGGGTGCGAGGCATCGACACCGCCGAGCGGGTATCGCGAGCGCAGCACACGCGAGTCGCCCGTCGATGCGCAGAGGATCGCGTAGAGGACGGCTGGGGTGAGTCCTTCGCGCTCCGCAAGCGCGCACGCCTCGGCGAGCGCTGCCATCGTTACGCCGGCAACGAGGTTGTTGCAGAGCTTCGCCGCCTGCCCTGCCCCGTGCGGCCCGACGTGGAGCACGAGGCGGCCGAATGACTCGAACAGCGGGCGGGCGCGCTCGAATGCCTCCTTGTCGCCGCCGACCATCACCGTCAGCGTCCCCGCTTCGGCTCCGTGGGGGCCACCACTCACGGGCGCATCGAGCACGGCGAGCGCTGGCAGTTGCGCGGCGAGACGACGGGCGAGTGTTGGGGGCCCGGTGGAGACGTCGATCACGAGCGACCCTGGGCGTGCGCTCATCCCGACCCCTCGCGTCCCGAGCAGCACTTCCTCCACGCTCTGCGGTGACGGGAGAGAGGTGAGCACGGCGTCCGCGCCCGCCGCTGCCTCATCCGGGAACAATGCGACCTCTGCGCCGAGCAGACGTGCGCGAGAGGGGTCGGTGTCGCAGGCGACGACTGCGTGCCCAGCCGCGATGAGATGCCGGGCGATCGGCAGGCCCATCGTCCCGAGCCCGACCACGGCGACGCGCGCCATCGGCCCTCAGTGGCGCAGTTCGCTGCCGAACGCGCCGAGCCTCGCGTGCGGGCGACCGCCGGCAGCGAGGGCAACCCAGATCACGATCTCATCGGGCCGCGGGGCGTCGGCGATCCTGACCTCGATCGTCTGGTGGTGGGAGCGGACGGTGTGGTCGTTCTTGTGCTTGAGCGGAAGATCGATGGTCGCGCCCGCTGCGGCGCGCTTCTCGGCGGCGACGAGAAGCGCCGAGCCGCCGATCGCGTCGCGCACATGGTTGCCGAACCGAAGATTGTGGATGATCGCCGACCCGTGTTCAACGTCGCCGTCGATCCCCACGAGGGCGCCCTTACCGACGCACTCCGCGGGCGCTCCGAGTAGCGCCGTCACCCGCTCTGCGAGCAGCGCGCCGAGCGGCTCGCAGTACCGCTCGACGAGCGGCTCGAGGTCCGCGACGAACCGTCCTGCAAACGGGTTCTCGATCACGACCCCGACCGCGACGACACGGCTCGCAGGCTCCACGATCCGGCCGCCCTCCCGGACGGTGTCCTCGATCACGGCAACGATCTTGCGTACCCCGTCCACGGTCAGCCAAGACTATCGATGCGCGATCACGGATACTCGGTGGGTGACCGCTCTGCATGCAGTGCTCGATGACCTCCTCCGTTCGACGGGAGCGAGCCGCGTGACGCTCCGACGCGACGTGCCCGGTGATACGGCGTTCCCGGTGGTCGAGGAGGCGCTCGATGACGGTGTCGGGTCGCTTCGCAGCGAACGCACCGTGCATCTCCCGACTCAGCCCGTCGTGCTTGAGGTCCAGCAAGGTCGCCAGGTGGTGCAGCACGACTGCGCGGCCGCATTCGACGATCCAGCGTTCCAGCGGATGCTCGCGACCTACGGCGGGCTCGCCGCACAGATCGTGACGCCGATCATCGTCGGCGGGCGGCTCGTGGCGATCCTCTCGCTTCACCAACTCGGATCGACCCGTGTCTGGACGGACGACGAGATCGCTGCCGCGACCGAGGCTGCGCGTCGTGTAGAAGGTCTCCTGTGAGAATCCCCTCGACCGCCGCGCACAACCGCTGGCACCCGGATCTCGAACCGGTCGTGACCGTCCGCCCCGGGGAGACAGTGACCTTGGAGACCCGTGACGGGATCGACGGCCAACTCACCCGGGCGAGCACGCATGCGGATTGCGCGTCGATCGACCTCGGACTCGCGCACCCGCTCACCGGCCCCGTGTACGTGGAGGGAGCCGAGCCCGGCGACCTGCTCGAGATCGAGCTCCTCGAGTACGAGACACCCCCGTTCGGGTTCAACTGCGTTGTCCCCGGCTTCGGGTTCCTCGCTGATCTCTTCCCCGATCCTTTCTTCGCGCCCTGGGAGCTCGACGGCGCGCTCGCCCGCTCTCCCGAACTACCCGGAATCGCGGTGTCGGCCTGCCCCCACGCAGGGGTGATCGGGATCGCCCCTTCGCACGCGTTGATGGAGGCGCAACGAGCGACCGAACAGCGGATCCGAGATGCAGGCGGGCCGGTCGCCGATGATGCGCCCGAGACCGCGATCCCGGCACACGCCGCGTCCGGGCTGCGAACGATCCCGCCCCGGATGAACGGCGGCAACCTCGACATCCGCCGGCTTGTCGCGGGCGCCACGCTCTACCTCCCGGTGCAGGTTCCCGGTGCGCTCCTTTCGCTCGGCGATGTCCATTTCGCGCAGGGCGACGGCGAGGTGTGCGGGACGGGGATCGAGATCGAGGCGGCCGTCACTGTACGCCTAGGTCTCCGGAAGGCGCCGCGCTGGCTCCCGTGCTCCCCCACCTATCGCACCCCCGCACAGCCCGGTCGCGCAATGTTCGCCACGACCGGGATCGCGGAGGACGACCCGATGGACCTCACCGCGGCGGCGCGCGCGGCGCTGATCGCGATGATCGACTGGCTTGTGGCCGAACATGGTCTCTCGCGTTCGGCCGCGTACTGTCTCTGCTCCGCCTGCGTCGATCTCCACCTCTCAGAGGTCGTGGACGTCCCCTACCCGCTGGTCTCGGCGCTGATCCCCCTCGACGTCTTCGAGGGGTAGACGGGGTTGTCGGCGCGGTGACCCGGAGCGACCGCGACATGTCGGCGGCGCGCATCGCGCGTGACCTCGAGATCCTCTCCGGGCCGGACTACACGACCACCGACGAGGCGATCCGCCGCTACGCCTACACACCCGAGTACGCGCGCGCGGTCGCCTACTTCCGCGCGGAACTGGAGGCGATCGGGTTCACGGTGAGCGAGGATCCCGTCGGGACGCTCGTGGCTCGGAACCGGCCACCCGGGGAGCCCGTGTTCGGGGTGGGCTCACACTGCGACTCGAACCGGAACGGCGGCCGCTATGACGGAACGATGGGTGTCGTGACGGCGCTCGAGATCTGCCGTCTCTCACACGAGCAGGGGCTGGACCTCCCGCTCCAGGTGATCTCGTTCCTCGAGGAGGAGGGGTCCGGCTATGGCCAGATGCTGCTCGGGAGCCGCATCATGCTCCAGCGGGTCACCGAGGACGATCTGAAGGAGCGGTTCCGCTCGCTCGACGACGGCCGCAGCTTCTGGGAGCACGCGGAGGCGGCCGGACACGAGCCGGCCCGCTGGCGCGACTCGAGCCACGTGCTCGATGACCTCGTCGGCTGGATCGAGATGCACATCGAGCAGGCCCGTGTGCTGCAAGACACCTCAAACCGGATCGGGATCGTCCATGCGATCGCCGGGTATGTCCACGCCGACGTCGTCGTTGAGGGGCGTGGTGACCACGCGGGCGCAACCCCGATGGGTTTCCGGCTCGACCCGACGACCGTGCTGGCCGAGACGATCCTTGAACTCGAACGCCTCGCGCGCGAGGCGGGCCACGGCACGGTTGGCACCGTCGGCGAGATCGAGGTCGATCCCGGGTTGATCAATGCCATCCCGAGCCGCGTGCGGTTCTCGCTCGACATCCGTGGGCCGGTGGACGACGTCTACCGCGGAGTTGCGGACGAGATCGCGACGTTCGTGGTCGCGGCGGCCGAGCGGCGCGGGATGCGCGCAACGTTCACCGACCGCCAGCGGCTGCTCGCGACCCCGCTCGACACGCGGATCCTTTCGGCGCTCACCGCGGCCGCTGTAGCGACCGGCGAGCCCTATATGCCAATCCACTCAGGCGCCGCCCACGACACCATGTGCGTCGCCGAGCGCATCCCGAGCGCGATGGTCTTCGTCCCATGCCTGGAGGGGATCAGCCACCACCCAGCCGAGCACGCCGAACCGGCCGATGCAGCACTTGCGGCGGAGATCATGCTCGCCGCGATCCGCGAGCTTGTCGGCTAGCTGTACTGACCACAGACGTGTGAGACGCGGCTGATGGGTGGTCGGGC